>SBGG01000036.1 GCA_006226685.1 Sphingomonadales bacterium | reverse complement strand
TCATCATATACAGTTCGGGATATCCTCCCATCTCCATCCTCCGCTTAATCCATTAATCGTTCTGTCTGGCGATATTACGTTCTGATATTGGAATGCAATAGTTGTTATCGCTCAATCCGCCCGGAAAGCATATTTTCCGGGCGAAGGACTCTGATCGCCTGTGCTGCGAAAAATATGGTTACAGCGTCGCTTCGATTTCCCGTGCGGCGAGATCCGGCTCAGGTGACTGGCTGATCGGTCGTCCGACGACGATGATGGAGGCGCCGGCGTCGACCGCCGCGCGCGGGGTGACGGCCCGCTTCTGGTCGCCTTTGGTGCCGCCCTGCGGCCTGACCCCGGGCACGACCATGAAGCCGCCGGGCCAGCGCCGCCGCGCGGTCGCGACTTCTTCACCCGAGCAGACAATGCCGTCGAGGCCGGCATCGCGCGCCAGATCGGCGAGTCGTTCGACCTGAGTGGCGGCACTGCCGGAAACGCCGATTTCGGTGAGGTCGCCACCGTCGAGACTGGTCAATACGGTCACCGCGACGACCTTGGTATTCTGCCCTGCCGCAGCCTTGGCTTCTTCGAGCATTGCTCGTCCGCCCGCCGCATGAACGGTCAATATCGCCGGTTCAAGCACATGTAGCGCCTGTATCGCCTTGGCGACGGTATTGGGGATATCGTGCAGTTTCAGGTCGAGAAAGATCGGCAGGCCGATCTTCGCGATTTCATGAACGCCATGATGCCCGTTGGCGCAGAAGAATTCGAGACCCAGCTTCACGCCGCCCACATGGTTGCGAACCTGCGTTGCCAATTGCCTGGCGCGGTCGAGGTCGGGCGTGTCGATGGCGACAAAGATGGGGCTTCTCATAATTCACTCGATTTCGGGAACAGGGTATCGGTGGAAGGGGTGGAGGGCGTGGGCGAGGAGGCCTGAACCGGCGGCTCTGGAGAAACCGGAGCCGCCGTGCTGCTCGCCAGCGCGCGCTCGGTGCTCGCCAGCTTGCGTTTCATTTGCCATTTCATCGCGCGCGCCCATAGCCAGGTCGGGATAAGGCCGAGCAGAAACGCCCCCAGGATCAAGACCGGCAGGCGGGTTTCCAATATGATGTCATCCCACAGCTTGACCGGGACATAGCCCGAATATGTCGGCGCGACGGCCCAATTGGCCTTGGCGAACAGGGCGAGCGCCACTGCGATGATGACCCAAAAGGCGGTTCTCAGAAAGCTCATGGCTATTATTCATGGCCGAGGAGCCCGGCTTAGGCAAATTTTTTCGCGCGCAGCCGCTGAGGGAAAGGCCGCCCACCGGGCCGGAGAACCGGGATGCCGAAATGGGCGGGGCCTGTGATTCTCTCCCGCCTTATTCGCCGAAAACGCGCGCGAAGATCGTGTCCACATTTTTGTAATGATAATCGAGGTTGAACTTATCCTCGATTTCCTGCGCCGAGAGGGCGGCGGCGACATCGGGGTCGGCCTTCAGCAGTTCCATCAGCGAGAGCTGACCGTCGGATTCCCACACTTTCATCGCGTTGCGCTGCACCATGCGATAGGCATCCTCACGCGAAACACCCGCCTGCGTTAGTGCCAGCAATACCCGCTGCGAGTGGACGAGGCCGCCCATTTTGTCGAGATTCTTCATCATCCGCTCGGGATAGACGAGCAGCTTGTCGATCACGCCGGTAATGCGGCCCAGCGCGAAATCGAGCGTGATGGTCGCGTCCGGGCCGATGAACCGCTCGACCGAGCTGTGCGAGATGTCGCGCTCATGCCACAGCGCGACATTCTCCATCGCGGGCAGGGCATAGCTGCGCACCATGCGGGCAAGACCGGTGAGGTTTTCGGTCAGCACCGGGTTGCGCTTGTGCGGCATCGCCGACGAGCCTTTCTGACCCGGCGAAAAATATTCTTCCGCTTCGAGCACTTCGGTACGCTGCAGGTGGCGCACCTCGACCGCGAGCCGCTCGATCGAGCTGGCGACGACGCCCAGCGTCGCGAAGAACATCGCGTGGCGGTCGCGCGGGATGACCTGCGTCGAGACTGGCTCGATCGCGAGGCCGAGCTTCGCGGCGACATGTTCCTCTACGCGCGGGTCGATATTGGCGAAGGTGCCGACCGCGCCGGAAATGGCGCAGGTGGCGATATCGGCGCGCGCGGCGACGAGGCGCGCCTTGCAGCGGGCGAATTCGGCATAGGCTTCGGCCATTTTCAGGCCGAAAGTAACCGGCTCGGCATGGATGCCATGGCTGCGGCCGATGGTCGGCGTCATCTTGTGTTCATAGGCGCGGCGTTTGATCGCCTCGAGCAGCTTGTCGAGATCAGCGAGAAGCAGGTCGGCCGCCTGCGTCAACTGCACCGCAAGGCAGGTGTCGAGCACGTCGCTGCTGGTCATGCCCTGATGCATGAAGCGGGCTTCATCGCCCACCTGTTCGGCGACCCATGTCAGGAAGGCGATCACGTCATGCTTGGTGACGGCTTCGATCGCGTCGATGGCCGGAACGTCGATCGCGGGATTGGTCGCCCACCAGTCCCACAGCGCCTTGGCCGCCGATTTCGGCACCACGCCCAGGTCGGCCAGCGCTTCGGTCGCGTGCGCCTCGATCTCGAACCAGATGCGGAAGCGGTTTTCGGGCTCCCAGATGGCGGACATTTCGGGGCGGGCATAACGCGGGACCATGGGCGACTCTTCTGCTGACAAAGGAAAGGATCAGCGCGCCGCCTAGCAATATGATTCGGGAACGGCAATGGCCGCTTGGCTGGTCGGGGCCGGATCAGGTCTTGTGCTACTGCTCCTTAAACACGGCGCCATCGTAAAAACGCCACATTTGCGGGACCAGCCGACCGGATAGAGCCGGTTGGCCGAGGGCGTGGACGGAGCAGGGGTTGCGTCACCGATCTGTCTTTCGCAGCATGACGATATTGCAGGGGGCGTTAAGGATGAACGGAGTTTGGAATCATGTTTCGCCTTTTTCGCTTTACGATCATGGGTGCCGTTGTGGCGCTCTTCATGCCGGCCATGGCGCAGGATCGGCCGGAGCAGGGGCAGAGCGTCGATCCGGCGTCTCGGATAGCCGCCATCGTTGATGGCGAATTCCCGGTTTATGATGCCGACAGGTCGGGCGAACTCGATAAGAGCGAGTTTTCCAAATGGATAGTGGCGCTGAAGCAGCAGGAGATGCAGGCGACCGGCAAGGCCATGGCGCCGGACGAACTGACCGAATGGGTAACCGCGGCCTTCACCATGGCCGATGCCGATAGCGGCGGCGGCGTCAGCAAGGCTGAACTGGTCCGTTATCTGGGCGGATGAAACCAAATAAAGGCGCTTTTGTAAAAGGAAGGGCGGGTCAGTGTCGGGAACCGTCTTTCCCCGTGGCGGGGCGATGCTCTGAGGCATCGCCCCGTTCCCATCAGAACAGTCCGAGCGCGCGCATGCTCGAAAAACCCTCAACGCCGATGATGATATGGTCATGCACGCCGATGCCGAGCGGCTTGCCTGCCTCGATGATGTGGCGGGTGATGTCGATGTCCTGACGGCTGGGCTGGGGCGATCCGCTGGGGTGGTTATGGACGAGGATCACCGAACTGGTGCCCAGATCGATCGCTCTGCGGATCACCTCGCGAGCATAGATCGCCGCCTGATCGACCGAGCCGTCCGCCATATGATCGTCTCGGATCAGCATGTTGCGGGCGTTGAGATGGAGCACGCGCACCCGCTCGACCTTCAGATGCGCCATGTCGGCGCGCAGATAGTCGAGCAACGCCTGCCAGCTCGACAATATTGGCTGTGTCGCGACCGGCGCGCGTAACAGGCGCAGAGCGGCGGCCTGCGCGATTTTCAGGGCCGAGACGCTGGTGTCGCCCATGCCGGGGAAGCGGGCCAGCGCATCCCAGTCGGCGGTAAATACGCCGCCGATTCCGCCGAAATGAGCGAGCAGCGCCTTGGCCAGCGGTTTGGTATCGCGGCGCGGTATGGCCAGGGCGAGCAGATATTCGATCAGTTCGTGATCGAGCAGCGCGTCCGGCCCGCCTTCGGCAAGCCGCTGGCGCAGCCGGGCGCGATGACCCGTGCCATGATGGGGCTGGGGCGCCGAAGTCGCGGGCGTTTCGCTGGACGCGGCGGTAAACAGGTCCGCGGCCTTCCCGGCGAAGGCATCGTTCACGTCGGTGGGGGCCGCTCTTTCGGCCTTTCCGGATGGTAACTTCACCATGATGAACATGGGCTAGGCGTTGCCAAATCGCTCGGCAAGGATATTTACGGAAGGCAGAGCGTTCCTTTTCCGCTGGCCGGGCGATTTCGGCGGCGTAATATGATCGAATATCAGGATGAAATGGCGGATAATGAGCGACACGGAAACCGAAGACGGATCGTCTGTCCCCCCGGAACCGTTGTCGGCGGCCAAGGTGCGGACCTATCGCCGCATCCTGCTTCTGGTGGCCTTGTCGCTTGCGGCCGTGCTTTTGCTGGTCTGGTGGCAGCGCGCGCCGATCGTCGAGCATTTCGTGCAGCAGGAACTGGCCGCGCGGCAGGTGCGCGCCGATTATAGCATCGCGAAGATCGGCTTTCGCACGCAGCGGATCGAAAATCTGGTGATCGGTGATCCGGCCCGGCCCGATCTCACCGCGCAGGCGGTGGAGGTCGATATCGATTATGGGGCGTTCGTGCCGCATGTCGGGGCGATCAGGGCGCAGGGCGTGCGCCTTTATGGCCGGGTTGATGGTGAAGGGATACATCTCGGCGAACTGGATAAGTTTCGCGACGCATCCTCGACCGAGCCGTTCGGCCTGCCGGATATATATGTCGCGCTGGAGGATGCGCGGGCGCGCATCGAAACACCCGCTGGACCTGTCGGTCTGGCGCTGCGGGGCAAGGGCAATGTGCGGGATGGCTTTGCCGGAACCATGGCCGCCTTCGTGCGCAAAGCCGACTATGCCGGGTGCGCGACGCCTCGCGCCACCGCTTATCTCGACATTGGCACGGTAGGCGGCGGCGCGCAGTTCTCCGGGCCGGTGCGGGCCGATGCGCTTAGCTGCGGGGAAGCGGGCGTGGCGGGGCTGGCGTTGCGTACCGATATGCGGCTCGACAAGACGATGAGCCATTTTGCCGGGCGGGTCACCGGCGGCGCGCAGGCAGCGCGCGGCGGCGTGGCGACTGTGGCGAAACCGGGGCTGGACCTGCGGTTCGATGGCGATGCCAAGGCGATGAAGGGGCAGGTGACGCTGAATCTCGCCGGGTTGCGTCACCCCATGGTGCAGGCTGACGGCTCGCGCCTTGCCGGGGGCTGGCGATGGGAAGCCGGAAGCGGCAAGGGAGGGCGTGCCTCCGGTTTGACCGCCGATGCGTCGCTTTCCCTGCAACGGGTGCGCGGGGTCGATGCCAGCGCCTTGTCCGGTCTGGCGGTTTCCGCCGCCGACACGCCGGTCGGGCCGTTGCTCGACCGGCTGGCAAAGGCGCTTGCCGGGTTGCAGAAGGACAACCGGCTCAATGCTCGTCTGAGTCTGGCCCAGCGGGGGAAGGGCGGACGTGTCACCGTTTCGACTTTCGGCCTGAAGGGCGGGCAAGGCCAATATCTCGCCTTGAGCGAGGGGAGCCATTTTCTGCTCGACTGGCCGCGGGGGCGGTGGGCGCTCGATGGCGGCCTGAAAGGCGGCGGAGGCGGCCTGCCCGAAATGGCGGTGCGCCTTGCTCCGACAGCGGGCGGAGGTGTGTCCGGCCAGATGTTCGTGCAGCCCTATTCCGCTGGCAAGGCGCGGCTGGAACTGGATACGGTCCGTTTCCTTGCCCGTGCCGACGGCGGCACGCATATTGCGACGAAGCTGCGGCTCGACGGGCCGTTGCCGGATGGCGAGTTGCGCGGCCTGGAACTGCCGCTGGTGGCGGAAATTGCAGCTTCCGGCGACTGGAGCGTCAATCCGGGGTGTACGCAAGTCCGGTTTCGGGCGTTGCGATCTGCCGGACTGTCGCTCGATCCGCGGGCCTTGTCGATTTGCGGAACCGATGGCGGTGCGCTGATCGCATCGCGTCGCGGCCATATATCGGGTGGCGGTACGATTCGCGACCTTGCCCTTGCCGGTGCGATGGGGGGCAGCCCGCTGCGCTTTTCCGCCGGGGAGGCCCGTGTTTCGCTGGCGCGGACGGATTTCGCGCTTCGCAATGCGGAATTGCTGCTCGGCGACAAGGCTGCGCCGGTCCGGCTCGCGGCGGCGCATCTGGAGGGCGCGCTGGCGGGACAGGGGCTGGGCGGCTCCATGTCCGGCGTCGAGGCGAAGATCGCCACCGTACCACTGCTGATACAAGAGGGGGCGGCGCATTGGGGCTATGCGGCGGGTGCATTGTCGGTCAAGGGACGGATATTGGTGCTGGATGACGCCAGCCCGGATCGGTTCAACCCGGTCGAATCGCGGGATTTCGCGCTACGCATGGCGAACGGACGGATACAGGCGACCGGTTCGCTGAACCTGCCGGGCCGGGATCGCCGCATTGCCGATGTGACCGTAACGCATATGCTGTCCAATAGCCGCGGCATGGCGTCCTTCTCGGTCAGCAATCTGCGTTTCGACGGCAAGCTGCAACCCGATGAGCTGACCCATATGGCGCTGGGCGTCGTTGCCAATGTGGCTGGCGTGGTCAATGGATCGGGCGAGATAGGCTGGCGTGGCGATCAGGTGACGAGCAGCGGGGCCTTCTCCACGGAGGGCATGAACCTCGCCGCTGCTTTCGGACCGGTGCAGGGGCTTTCCACCAATATTCATTTCACCGATCTGCTCGGCCTTGTGTCCGATCCGCGGCAGGAAGTAAGGCTGGCCAGCGTCCACCCCGGCATAGAGGCGCGTGACGGGGTGATTCATTATCAGCTCCTGCCCGGTTATCGCGTGGCGATTGAGGATGGGCACTGGCCCTTTGCCGGGGGCGATCTCAACCTGTTGCCGACAATGATGGACATGAGTTCGGAGCGACCGCGCAATTTGCGTTTCCGGGTCGTCGGGCTGGATGCCGGGTCGTTCATCACTCTGCTGGATCTGGAAAATGTCAGCGCGACCGGCACGTTCGACGGGCTGTTGCCGATGGTGTTCGATGCGCAGGGCGGGCGAATCGTCGGCGGTGTGCTGACCGCGCGGCAACAGGGGATGCCGCCGCTCATCATCGATCATGTCGAGGGGCTGGACATTCCCTGCGACCGGAACCGGCAGGCGGGGCGGCTCAGCTATGTCGGGCAGGTGTCGAACGAAAATCTGGGCATGGCGGGCAAGCTGGCCTTCGATGCGCTGAAAGACCTGCAATATAAATGCCTTACCATCCTGATGGATGGTGCTATCGATGGTGAGGTCGTGACGCAGGTGTTGTTCAACGGCATTAACCGCGGCGAATTGTCGAGCGTGCCGAAAATCGTGGCCGACAAGTTCGTCGGCCTGCCTTTCATTTTCAACGTGAAAATACAGGCGCCTTTCCGCGGCCTGATGAACACGGCCCAGTCCTTCATCGATCCGACTCTGCTGATTCGCGGCCAGTTTGGGGATCAGTTGCAGTTGGAGCAGCAGAAGAACGGGGTTGCGGTTCAGCCTGCTGAAAGCGAAGATGTGCAGAATAAGGAGACGAAATGAGCCACAGACGCGCATATTGGGGTCGGGACCGGATGCATCGAATCAACCTTTTGCCTGCCGCCGCCATCGGGACGGGCTTGCTGCTGGGTGGATGCATTCAGGTCAAGGCGCCCGACAAGCCGATCGAGATCAACCTCAATGTGAAGGTGCAACAGGAAGTGGTCGTCCGTCTCCAGAAGGATGCGCAGGACCTTATCCAAAATAATCCGGAGCTGTTCCCAGAATGACACGCACATCTTCTTTCGCGGCCGCCCTGTTGGGGCTGGCATCCGCCGGAGTCGCGGGATTCGCCCTCACCGTCGCCCCTGCCATGGCGCAGGCCGATGTCGTGGCCTCCGCCATGGCCGCCGGCACGGTCGGCGAGCAGTCGGACGGCTATCTCGGCATTGCCGGAAGCGTCGGCAATGATATTCGCGCCGCGGTTGAGGCGATCAACATCAAGCGCCGCGCCGCCTATACCGATCTTGCCGCCAAGCGCGGTGCAACCGTGGCCGATGTCGCCGCCGCAACCGGATGCCAGACGCTGGCGAGCCGGGTGAAGCCGGGGCAGGTCTATCGCATCGGCACCGGCGCCTGGCAGAAAAAGGGCAGCGCCCCGATAACACTGCCCAGCTATTGCGCCACCGCGAACTGACGGTTCCCAGCCATGCTTCCCCCCGGTTCGGTCCTGTCGGGCCGGGAGGGGCAACAGGCCGGTTGACTTGAACCTTTCCCCTTTCTAAACGGGCCGCGCCTTGACGGGTGCGGTTGTCGCGTTCATGCCTCCGCTTTCCGAATGCTGTTCGGAAGGGAAGGAGGCGGAAATGTCGGAAATCGAGCCCGGGCAAGACCCCGTCCGCGAGGATCCCCGTATTGTTCTGCTGAAGGAACGAATCGAAAGGATCGAACGGACAGAGAAGGTCAGGACCGGCCAGCGCGATTCCTCGGCGGATGAAAATACCCGCCTTGGCAACCGCGTACTGGCGGAACTGGTCGGGGGACTTGCTGGCGGTGCGCTTGTCGGATGGTTTCTCGACCGGATGATCGGCACATCCCCATGGCTCCTGCTGGTCTTCCTCTTTTTGGGGATAATCGTGGCCTTCAGGAATATCATGAGAATTTCAACGCGGCGCCCGAAGGAATGAGGGCGCTTTCGTTGCAGGTTGCGCTTAGTATCAGGGGTTAAGAGTGGCAGATTCCGGCAAAATCGACCCGATGCACCAGTTTGCGATCGAGCCGCTGTTCGGCACCGACAATCTTTCGCTGGGGGGCTATAATATCGCCTTCACCAACAGCGCGTTGTGGATGCTGGTTTCCGCGGTCCTCCTCTGGGCCTTTGTGGCGATGGGCATGAAGCGTAGTCTCGTGCCCGGCCGCTGGCAGATGGCGGTCGAATTCTTCACCGGTTTCATCGACAATCTGATGAAGCAGAGTGCCGGCGCGGCAGGGCGCAAATATGTGCCTTATGTCTTCTCGCTGTTCATGTTCATCCTGATGGGTAATCTGCTGGGGCTGCTTCCGCTCGGCCTGTTCGGCATCCACCCGTTCACCTTCACCAGCCACTTCACGATCACCGGCGCACTCGCGGTGCTCAGCTTCTCGATCGTGCTGATCGTCGGCTTCTTCAAGCATAAGCTGCACTTCTTCTCGCTGTTCGTGCCGCACGGTACGCCGCTGCCGATGATCCCGTTCATCTTCGTGATCGAACTGGTGTCGTTCATGGTGCGTCCGTTCAGCCTCGGTCTGCGACTGTTCGTCGCCATGACGGCGGGTCACGTGCTGCTCAAGGTGCTGGCGGGCTTCGTTATCAATTCGACCAATGCCGGGCCGGGCTTCGGCGTGATGGTCGGCATCCCCAGCTTCGTGCTGATGGTCGGCATCAGCGCGCTCGAAATGCTGGTCGCGGTGATCCAGGCCTATGTGTTCGCGCTGTTGACGTCGCTCTACATCAACGACGCAGAAAATCTTCACTGAGTTTTTCAACCCCATAATTTTAGAGTTTGCAGAAAAGGAGTTATCATCATGGACGCAGAAGCCGCAAAGCTGATCGGTGCCGGTCTCGCCGCTATTGGTGCGGGTATGGCCGCTCTGGGCGTGGGTAATGTCTTCGGTTCGTTCCTTGAGAGCGCGCTGCGCAACCCCTCGGCCGCTGATGGTCAGCAGGGTCGTCTGTTCATCGGCTTCGCCGCCGCCGAGCTTCTCGGTCTGCTGGCTTTCGTCGTGTCGATGATCCTGATCTTCGTCGCCTGATTTCGACGAAAATCCATTTTTGCGCGGGACGGGCTCTTCTGAAACCCCGTCCCCGCCTTTCTTCTGATCCAACGGGACGGGTGCAATGCCTCAGATAGCCCAGCTTGCCGCGACCTACAGCTCCCAGATCTTCTGGCTGGCGGTCATTTTCGGCCTGGTATTCTTCGTCATCGGTCTGGGCATGGTGCCCAAGATTCAATCGACGGTCGATGCGCGTGATGCGAAGATCGCCGACGATCTGGCGCGCGCCAAGGCTGCCTTTGCGCGGGCGGATGAGATTGAAGAAGACTATCGCGTCCGGGAAAATGAGGGCCGCGTCGCTGCCCAGGAAATTGTCGCCGCGGCGAAGGCCAAGGCGGTGAAGGATAGCGAAAAGCAGGTCGCGACCGCGGACAAGAAGATCGCCGCCCGGATTGCGGAAGCGGAAGAAGCCATTCGCGCGTCTTCCGCGGCGGCTCTGGCCGAGATCGAAGCAGTGTCGGCCGAGGCCGCGCAGGATATGGTCGCCCGTATCTCCGGCGCCGAAATCTCCCGCGAAGCTGCTGCTGCTGCTGTGAAGGCGGCACTGGCCCATGGCTGAGGACATAGTGATGAACGCAGGATCGCAAGCGGTTGCCGAAAATCTCGAGCATGCCGACAAGGTTCAGGACATCAAAGGAGATGTCCATGCGTCGACCGAGGCGGTCGGTGGCCCTGAGGAGCA
This sequence comes from Sphingomonadales bacterium, assembly GCA_006226685.1. Lineage (GTDB taxonomy): Bacteria > Pseudomonadota > Alphaproteobacteria > Sphingomonadales > Sphingomonadaceae > Sphingobium. Next base: position 20,283 of record SBGG01000036.1, on the reverse strand, counting down.
TCATGTCGATCCGTCGATCGGTGGTATCTTCAACGGCACGGTGATCGTCAGCATCGCGATGGCGGTGTTCATCGCCATCCTGCTGGTGAAGAAGGTGCCGGCGGTGATCGGCAAGGCGCTGGACGGCAAGATCGCCGCGATTCGCGCTCAACTGGACGAAGCGATGAAGCTGCGTTCCGAGGCCGAAGATCTGAAGGCGGAATATCAGGCGAAGCTTGCCAATGCCGAGAAGGATGCCGCCGCCCTGCGTGCTCGCGCCGAGGAGGAAGCGGCCCTGATGGTCGCGCAGGCCAAGACTGATGCGGCGGCGCTGGTGAAGCGCCGTCAGAAGATGGCGGAAGACAAGATCGCGGCTGCCGAACGGTCCGCGGTTGCCGAAATTCGTGCCCGCGCGGTGAGTGCTGCCACTGAAGCGGCGGCATCGCTGATCGCGCAGAATCATGACGCGAAGGCGGATAAGGCGATGATCGACGGTACGATCAAGTCGCTCGGCACGATCAACTGATCCAGTCCATATGGATGGATTGAAGGGGCGTCGCATGTTTGCGGCGCCTTTTTCTATGGGGCATCAGGGCGGTGAACGGCGGCAGAAGCGCGTAAGACTGTGATTCGCGCTTAGCATGGACCGCTGGATGCCCAATGAGCGAAGATGGTGCCGCATCGTTTGGGGAATTGGGGCGGTCCGATATTGACCTTCGGTTGCCTTCGGCTCAGCCCTGCTGGCCAGCAAATCACGCTTCTGGTGCTTTCGGTGCTCACCTGCCTTGAGTATTTCCGCTCCGGGTTGCGCAAAATCACCATTTCCGGCTCGTCATCTTCGGAATGGCGATCCGTCCCAGGGGCAGGACCCTAGATCGAGAGCGGCCGAGCGACGCGTTCGCACGGGGAAGCGCAACAGCGTTTTCGGTCCATCGTCGGTTGAATGCCGATCTGCCCCGGACATTGACACATGGCCCCCCAAGCGGGCATCGCCCGGGCAGTCAAAGTGCAAAATACCCTGACCCGGCCGGAGCCCGGTCTCCTGATGAGCGTGATGTTCTGCTCATTGGGGCGAAACATGAGGGGGCGGAACGGCGCAGGGTCACCGCGGAAGGACTTGCGACTGGCCTGTCATAATGGTCCTGCTTCTTATGCGGGCGCCTTCATGATACGGGTTTTCTGGTCATGGTCACGGGCATTGACATCATCGATGCAGCCATGGCGAAACCCGGGAAAAGCGCCATTTACCGGCCGTTGAGACGGAATGTCGATTGCCTCTAGGCAATATAGGCCTATTCATGCATGAGGCTTCCAATGGAAGAGAAGATGCCCCCTGCGGAAAATGAGGTTGATGCCCCGCTGCCGCCGATGCGCATTCCGATATTCCGTATGGTCTGGCTGACCACGCTCGCCTCCAATTTCGGTAGCCTCATACAGTCGGTCGGCGCGTCATGGATGATGGTGTCGCTTTCCGCATCGGCGACTCTTGTTGCGCTTGTTCAGGCATCGACCACTTTGCCGATCATGTTGCTGGCGCTGGTCGCCGGTGCCATTGCCGACAATATGGACCGTCGCCTTGTCATGCTGGCGGCGCAACTCTTCATGCTGCTGGTATCGGTTGCCCTTGCCATTTGCGCGGCGATGGATTTGCTGACTCCATGGCTGCTGCTTGTCTTTACCTTTTTACTGGGCTGCGGGACGGCGCTGAACGGGCCTGCCTGGCAGGCGTCGGTTGGCGATATGGTGCCTCGCCGCGTGCTGTCGAGCGCGGTTACCCTCAATGCGATGAGCTTCAATATCGCCCGCAGCCTTGGCCCGGCGATCGGCGGCATGATCGTCGCGGCGGCCGGCGCGGCTGCTGCCTTTCTGGTCAATGCGCTGAGTTATGTCGGGCTGATCGCGGTGTTGCTGAAATGGCGCCCGGACATTCCGCCGCGCCTGTTGCCGCGCGAAAAGCTTGGCGCGGCGATGGCGGCGGGCATGCGCTATGTCATCATGTCGCCTTCGCTGCGCCTGTTGATGATCCGGGCGCTGCTGTTCAGTATCGGCGCCTCTGCTGCGCCCGCACTGATGCCGCTGGTCGCGCGGGATCTGGTGGCGGGCGGGGCGGTCACTTATGGCGTGTTGCTGGGTGCGTTCGGTGTCGGTGCGGTGGGCGGAGCGCTTGTCAGTGGTCGCCTCCGCCGTCGCTTCACCACCGAATGGATTGTGCGCGGTGCAACGATCGGAATGATGGTCGGGGTGAGCATCACCGCCGTCAGCACGATATTGCCTTTCACGATGATCGGTCTGGCCTGCGCCGGGGCGGGATGGGTGCTTGCCCTGTCCACGCTCAACGCATCGGTTCAGCTCGGATCGCCGCGCTGGGTCGTGGCCCGGGGGCTGGCCATTTATCAGATGTTCGCTTTCGGCGGGATGGCGGTGGGCAGCTGGGTGTTCGGTATGATCGCCGAGGCGCATGGTGTCGCCTTCGCCCTGCTGATGATTGTGCCGGCACATCTGGTCGGGCTGGTCGCAGGGCTGATCAAGGCTTTGCCGGAGACCGAGACCGAGAATCTGGATCTTCTGGGAAGCTGGACCGAGCCGAAAACCGCCGTACCGATCGAAGGGCGCAGCGGCCCGATTGTGGTGACGATCGAATATCGTATCAGCCCGGTCCATATGGTCGCCTTTCTCAACGCGATGGACGAACGCCGTCGCATCCGGATGCGCGATGGCGCACGCCACTGGACGCTGATGCGCGATCTGGCCGATGAGCGATTGTGGGTGGAACGCTATCATGTGTCGACATGGCTCGATTATGTGCGGCATAATCAGCGACGTACCCAGGCCGATGCCGCCAATGGCGAAGCGTTGCGGGATCTGCATGAGGGGACATGGCCACCTGTCGTGCACCGGATGATCGAACGCCAGACCGGTTTCATGCCGGGATTGCGCGTACCGCACACACCGGAGATATGATCGCGGCCCATTGGAGGCGCGCTCTTCGGCATCGATATGAAAATTCCGCACCGGCCCTGTGCAATCAGGCCTGACCTTTCTACATCATGACCATGTCGTCCACCGATCTGCCCGACCGTTTCAATGAGGAAAAGTCCGCCTATACCGTGCGCGGCGCGGATCAGCCCGATCTGGAAGCAGGGGCGGCGGCGATCCGCGAGGTGGTGCGCACCCTTCCGGCGCGGCCCGGCGTCTATCGCATGCTCGATGCGCGCGGCGATGTGCTCTATGTCGGCAAGGCGAAGGCACTCAAGAACCGTGTTACCAATTATACGCAGGTGATGCGCCTGCCCCGGCGGCTGCAACGCATGGTCGCGCAGACCCGTTCGATGGCGATCGTCACCACCAGCAGCGAGGCCGAGGCGCTGCTGCTGGAGGCGCAGCTCATCAAGCGGTACCGCCCGCCCTATAATGTGCTGCTGCGTGACGATAAAAGCTTCCCCTTCATCCTTGTCCGCCACGATCATGATTTCCCACGCATTCAAAAGCATCGCGGCGCGCGGAAAATAGCGGGGCGCTATTTCGGCCCCTATGCCGGGGCGGGGCAGGTCAACCGCACGCTGAACGCGCTGCAAAAGCTGTTCCTGCTGCGCAGCTGCACCGACAGCTTCTTCAAGAACCGGTCGCGGCCCTGCCTGCTCTATCAGATTCGCCGGTGCTCGGCCCCCTGTGTCGGCCGGATTGACGAGACTGCCTATGCCGAACTGGTCGCCGATGCCGAGGCATTTCTCGACGGCAAGGCGGGGGGGGTGCAGGCGAAGCTTGCGGATGCGATGAACAAGGCGGCCGAGGCGCTCGATTATGAACTGGCGGCGGTCTATCGCGACCGGCTGAAGGCGCTGACCTTCGTGCAGAATAGCGGCATGTCGGCGCAGGGTGTCGAGGAGGCCGATATTTTCGCACTGGCGAGCGAGGGCGGGGCGATGTGTATTCAGGCCTTTTTCATTCGCGGCGGCCAGACCAGCGGCAGCCACAGCATCTTCCCCGTTCACACCAGCGAGGTCGACGAGGAGGAGGTACTCTCCAGTTTCCTCGCGCAATTTTACGAGGATGTGCCGCCCGCTCGGCTGGTGCTGCTCGACCGGCGGCTGGAGGAAGCGGACCTGCTGGAAGAGGCGCTCGGTACGAAGATCGGGCGCAGGGTGCGGATCGAAGTGCCGCAGCGCGGCCCGCGCACGAAGCTGATCGAGGAGGCGCGGCGCAACGCGGCCGAGGCGTTGCAGCGGCGGCAGGCGGAAAGCACCGGGCAGGCGAAGCTGTTGCGCGGGCTTGCCGATCTGTTCGATCTCGACGGGCCGCCTGAGCGGATCGAGATATACGACAACAGCCATATTCAGGGCGCCCATGCGCTGGGGGCGATGGTGGTGGCCGGGCCGGAAGGCTTCCGCAAGAACGCCTATCGCAAGTTCAACATGAAGGACCCGGAAACGCGCCCGGGCGACGATTTCGCGATGATGCGGGAAATGTTCACCCGGCGCTTCGCCCGGCTGGCGGAAGAAGGGGGGGCGGAGGATAGTCCCGACCGGGACAAGGGCGAATGGCCCGATCTTGTTCTGATCGACGGCGGCAAGGGGCAGCTTTCGGCGGTGATGGGCATATTGGAGGAACTGGGCATAGAGAATGTGCCGCTGGTGGGCGTCGCCAAGGGGCCGCATCATGGGCGCGAGGGACGCGAAGTGTTTCACCTGCCCGACGGGCGGGAGATCATGCTGCCGGTCAACGACCCGCTGCTCTTCTACCTGCAACGCTTGCGGGATGAGGCGCATCGCTATGTCATCGGTGCGCATCGCGGCAAACGGAGCAAGGCGATCACCACCAGTACGCTCGACGATGTGCCGGGCATTGGCCCCGCGCGCAAGCGGGCGCTGCTGATGCATTTCGGAACGGCGCGGGCGGTGAAGGATGCGCGGCTGGAGGATCTGCAACGCGCGCCGGGGGTATCGACCGCCGTTGCGCAGGCGGTCTATGATTATTTTCACCCCGGCGGGTGAATGTCAGGCGGCGAGCCAGTCCCGCATCGCCGCCGTTACCGCTTCGGGCGCCTCGCGCGGCGCCATATGGCCGCTCTGTTCGAATATCGTCAGCACCGAACCGGTTATGAGGGCGGCCAGTTCCTCATGGCGGGAAACCGGGCTCCATTCGTCCTGCCGCCCGACACCGATCAGCGTGGGGCAGCCAATGTCCATCAGGCCCGGTCGCGCATCGGGGCGGTGGAGCAGGGCCTGTGTCTGCCGGTCGTAAATCTCCGGCGTCATGTCGAGCACCATCTGCCGCAGTTCCCGGTGCACCGGATGATCGCCGCGATGATCGGGGTGCAGCATCGGCGGCAACCAGGCATTGGCGACTGCCTCCATCCCCTCGGCATATCCCAGTGCGACCAGCGCGCCGCGGCTGTCCTTTTCATGCGGCGCGGGGGGATGGGCGGCGGTGTCGAACAGGGCGAGGCGTTCCACCCGTTCCGGCACCATCGCCGCGATCATCATCGCCACCCGCGCGCCCATGCTGTGTCCGGCGAGCGCGAACCGTTCCGGCGCGCTGTCGAGCACCGACTGCGCCATGGCCTCGAACCGGTCGAATGCGCGAAAGTCGGCGACCTGAATATCATGATGCTCTTCGAAGGCGGCGATCTGCGGCGTCCACATGCGGGCATCGCACATCAGGCCGGGCAATAGAAAAAGGGCGGGCTTGGTCATCGTTTTTTCTCCGCCGGTTCCCTATCGGAAAAGCGGGGGCGGATACAAGGCGGCTTGCCCGAAGCGCGAAATGCATCGATTTCTTCCGATGGTGTCTCGTAAGGCCTTTTGCGTTGACCCCAGCCGTCCTAATCCTCTCGTATATGTCTCACCTCATTACCCCCGCGATCCTGTGCGCCGTGCGCCATCATGGCGAACATGGCGCGGTGGTGCGGGCGTTGACGCCGGAGGCGGGGCTCGTCGCGGGCTATGTGCGGGGCGGGCGATCGCGGATGATGCGTCCGGTGCTGATCCCCGGCAACCGGGTGAAGGCCGACTTTCGCGCCCGTACCGTCGAGCAGCTTGCGTCCTTGTCGGTGGAGCTGGAGCAGAGCCTTGCGCCGCTGCTGGCAGAGCCTCTGCCCGCCGCCGCGATCGAATGGGCCTGCGCGCTGACGGCGGTGGCCCTGCCGGAGGAAAATGGCTTTCCGGCGCTTTATGAGGCGCTGGGCGCGGTGCTGGACGCGATCGCGGCGGCGCCGGCTGCGCGCGGCTGGGCGGTGGCACTGGTGCGCTATGAACTGCTGTTGCTGAGCGAGCTGGGCTTCGGACTCGATCTGTCGGCGTGCGTCATGACCGGGGCGGGGCCGGAAAGCCTTGTCTATGTCAGCCCCCGGAGCGGGGCGGCGGTCAGTGCGGAAGGCGCCTGTGGTCATGAGGCGAAGCTGCTGCCTCTGCCCGCTTTCCTGCGCGATCGGGTGATGGATGCGGACTGGCCAGCCATTCTCGCCGGGTTTGCGCTCACCCGTCATTTCCTCGAACGCTCGATCCTGATCGACCGCCGCGTCGATGTGCTGGCGAGTCGGGATCGCCTGATCGAACGGTTGCAAAGAGCGGTTGCGTGACTCGCTCCGCGTCCATATGGACGCCGTCAACTGGTTCGTTTACGCGGATTTCGGTATCTGCTCGTCCGTACCACCCGGACTTCATGCCCGAGTGCATCATGAGACGGCCCCTGTCGCGAACCCGATGGAGATTGTGAAATGCTGGTTGCGCTGTTCGCCGGAGACGGCATCGGTCCCGAAATCATGGTGGAGGCCCGCCGCGTGCTCGATGCGCTGGAGCTGGACGATCTGCGCTATGAGGAGGGGCTGGTCGGCGGTGCGGCCTATAAGGCGAAGGGGCACCCGCTGCCGCCTGAAACGCTTGATCTGGCGCAGCGGGCGGATGCGATCCTGTTCGGCGCGGTCGGCGATTTCGATTGCGACGGGTTGGAACGGCATCTGCGTCCGGAACAGGCGATCCTCGGACTGCGCAAGGCGCTGACGCTGTTTTCCAACCTGCGCCCGGCCAAGGTGTTCCCGGAACTGGCCGATGCATCGGCGCTGAAGCCCGAGGTCGCGAGCGCGATCGACCTGTTGATCGTGCGGGAACTGAACGGTGACGTGTATTTCGGTGAAAAGGGCATGCGCACCACCGCCGATGGCCTGCGCGAAGGCTATGACGTGATGTCCTATAATGAGGCCGAGGTGCGGCGCATCGCCCATAGCGCGTTCAAGGCGGCGCAGGCGCGGCGCGGCAAGCTCTGTTCGGTCGATAAGGCCAATGTGCTGGAAACCAGCCAGCTCTGGCGCGACGTGGTGATCGAGGTGAGCGCCGACTATCCCGATGTGGAGCTTTCCCACATGTATGTCGACAATGCGGCGATGCAGCTGGTGCGCAACCCCGGCCAGTTCGACGTGATCGTCACCGGCAATCTGTTCGGCGATATTCTGTCCGATCAGGCGAGCATGTGCGTCGGTTCCATCGGCATGCTGGCGTCGGCCTCGCTCGATGCGAACGGCAAGGGGCTTTATGAGCCGATCCACGGCAGCGCGCCCGATATTGCCGGACAGGGCAAGGCCAATCCCATGGCGATGATCCTGTCTGCGGCGATGATGTTGCGCTTTTCGCTGGGTAAGGCGGAGGCCGCTGACCGCATCGAGGCGGCGGTGGCGAAGGCCTTGTCGCAGGGCGCACGCGGCGCTGATCTGGGCGGCAGCATGATAACGCGGGAAATCGGCGACGCGGTGCTCGCCGCACTGGCCTGACAGGGCGGCGGCGATGGCGGGGATGCCGAGTTTTTCTTCTCCCGCCTAAAGATTAAGAGTTGGTCCCGCCTTGTGCAAAGGCGTGTAGGAAAGACGACATGAAACGCACGACCGGTCAGAATCGCGACATTACCACCCACTGGCGCCCGGCAACGCAGGCGGTGCGCGGCGGCACCTGGCGCAGCGAACAGGGCGAAACGTCGGAAGCGATCTTCCTCACCTCCGGCTATTGCTATGACGATGCGCAGACGGTGGCCGCGCGTTTTGCCGGAGAGGCGGATGGGATGACCTATTCCCGTCTCCAGAACCCGACCGTGCAGATGCTGGAGGAACGTATCGCCCTGCTGGAAGGCGCTCCGGCGGCCCGCTGTCAGGCGAGCGGCATGGCGGCGATGACGGCGGCGTTGCTCTGCCAGCTCAGCGCGGGGGATCATGTCGTTGCGGCCAAGGCGGCGTTCGGTTCCTGCCGCTGGCTGACCGATAATCTGCTGCCGCGTTTCGGGATCGAGGCGACCGCAGTCGATGCCTATGACAATGATCAGTGGGAAGCCGCGATCCGCCCCAACACCAAGGTGTTCTTTTTCGAAACGCCGGCCAATCCGACGATGGACATTGTCGATATGGCCTATGTCTGCGGGCTGGCGAAGGCGCATGGCATCACCACCGTCGTCGACAATGCGTTCGCCACCTCGGCACTGCAGCGGCCGATGGATTTCGGGGCCGACATCGTCGCCTATAGCGCGACCAAGATGATGGACGGGCAGGGGCGCGTGCTGGCGGGCGCGATCTGCGGCAGCGAACAGTTCATCAATGATGTGCTGATGCCGTTTCAGCGCAATACCGGCCCGACGCTTTCGCCGTTCAACGCCTGGGTGGTGTTGAAGGGGTTGGAAACGCTGGACCTGCGTGCGCAGCGCCAGTCGGAAAATGCGCTCACTGTTGGCCGGTTCATGGAAAGCCGGGTGCCGAAGATCCTGCACCCCGGCCTCGCCAGCCACCCGCAGCACGAACTGGCGATGAAGCAGATGAAGGCCTGCGGCCCGATCTTCTCCTTCATTCTCGATGGCGGACGGGAGCAGGCGCACGGTCTGCTCAACGCGCTTCAGCTTATCGATATTTCCAACAATATCGGCGACAGTCGCAGCCTGATGACGCATCCGGCCTCCACCACCCATCATGGCGTGGGTGCAGAGACGCGGGAAGCCATGGGCGTGACCGAGGGAATGTTGCGCCTCAATGTCGGCCTGGAAGATCCGCAGGACCTGATCGAGGATTTGGATCAGGCATTGACGACCGTTGGCCTTTAGGCAAATCTGACGGTCGTGAAGGCGCTGTTCCCCTTTTTCGCGGTGACGGACGACATCATCGTCCGGGTCGCCGTTACTTTCCTGCCGGAACAATCCGAGCCGGAACGGGCGCGATGGTTCTGGGCCTATCATGTCCGCATCGAAAATGAGGGTGAGGAGCCGGTGCAGCTCTTGTCGCGGCGCTGGGCGATTACCGACGGGCGCGGGGCGATGCATCATGTCGAAGGTGAGGGCGTGGTCGGCGAGCAGCCGGTGATTCACCCCGGCGCCTCCTATGATTATGTATCGGGTTGCCCGCTCACCACCTCCACCGGGGTGATGGAGGGCCATTATATGATGGTGGGCGCGGACGGGCGGATGCTGCGCGTCGCCATTCCCCGTTTCGCGCTGGTGGCCCCGGCCGAAGCGGAATGAAGGCCCGGTGACGAGATGGCGATGAAGCGGACGCATCTTCCCCTCAATGGTTTGCGCGTGCTGGATGCCGCCGCGCGCCACCTGTCCTTTACTCGTGCCGCCGATGAACTGGCGGTTACGCCCGCCGCCGTGGGGCAGCAGATTCGCGCGCTGGAGGATATGCTGGGCGTCGTCCTGTTCCGCCGCACGCCCAAGGGGCTGGAACTGACGCCGGAAACCGAGGGCGCGCTCGACGCGCTGCGTGGCGGCTTCCTGAAATTCGAGGAAGCGGTGGAGGCGATGCAGGCGGGCCAGTCCAGCAATTCGCTGACCATTGCCGCGCCGCGCGACATCATGGCGGCCTGGCTGATGCCGCGCCTCGCCGCCTATGGGCGGGCGCATGAGGGGCTGCATTTCACGTTGATCGCCGCCGATACGCCCCCCGATTTCACCGAGGCCAATCTCGACCTCGCGGTCGAGTTGACCGACGGGCCGGGTGAGCATGAGGGCGTGGCGCTGGACGATGCCGCCTGCGTCACGATTGAGGCGCCGGAGGGCAGCGTCGATGGCTGGATCGGCTGGCCCGGATGCGAGCAGGAGGACGACACGCCACTGATCCGTGTCGCCGATGCGGGGCTTGCGATCGCGGCGGCGGCAAGCGGCTTTGGCCGCGCCCATGTACCGCGGCTGCTGGCGGACAGCGCGATCGCATCGGGCCGGGTGCGGCGCGTGGGGGAGGGCGTGGCCGGAAAGAGGGGCTATTGGCTGATCGCGCCTGCCCCGCAATGGCGGCAGAAGAAGGTCAAGGCGCTGGTCGAGGCCTTGGCCGGGGCGCTGAACGACGCCCGATAAGGCGGATTGCGCGATGGCACGTCGAAAACGCTATCTGACCGCGACGATGCCCGATGGCTATGTGAAGACCATCGGGCCGACCGCTGCGCCCTTCACCCATTATTGGCGAATCGTCGCGGAACTGGAAAATGGCCGGACCGAGGTGTTCTGGGGCCATAGCCGTTCGCAGGCCGAGGCCGCGGGCAAACGCGCCGCCGCCAAGGAGGCCGCCCGGATGCGGGGATGGAAAAGCTATGTTTTCGAAATAGCGGAGCTGGTCGAAACACCGGCCTGATTTTCCCGCATTGCCCGGTTCCCCTTGCGTGGCGGGTTCGGCGCGCCCTATAGCTTCTTCCCATGTCCGACGAAGATCTGTTCGCATCCTCCGCCTCCGCCACATCGGGAAATTATGACGCCTCGTCGATCGAGGTGCTGGAGGGGCTGGAGCCGGTGCGCCGTCGCCCCGGCATGTATATCGGCGGCACGGATGAGCGGGCGCTGCATCATCTCGCCTCCGAAGTGCTCGACAATGCGATGGACGAGGCGGTTGCGGGCCATGCGAACAGGATCGAGGTGCTGCTGGAACCCGGCAATCGCCTTACCATTACCGATAATGGACGCGGTATCCCGGTCGATCCGCACCCTAAATTCCCGGATAAATCGGCGCTGGAGGTGATCCTTACCACGCTCCATTCCGGCGGCAAGTTCAGCGACAAGGCCTATGCGACGTCGGGCGGCCTTCATGGTGTCGGTGTGTCGGTGGTGAATGCGCTGTCGGTCGACACCACGGTGGAGGTCGCGCGCAACCGGGAATTGTTCCGCCAGTCGTTCAGCAAGGGGCTGGTGCAGGGGCCGCTGGAAAAGGTCGGCGCGGCGCCCAACCGGCGCGGCACGTCCGTCAGCTTCATACCCGATAGCGAGATTTTCGGGACGCATCAGTTCAAACCCGCGCGCCTCTATAAGCTCGCCCGGTCCAAGGCCTATCTGTTCGCGGGGGTCGAGATACGCTGGAAATGCGCGCCGGAGCTGATCAGCGACGATACGCCCGCCGAGGCGGTGTTCCAGTTCCCCGGCGGCCTTGCCGATCATCTCGCCGAGCAGATTGGCGAGCGGCAATGCGCGACGAAGGAGTTCTTCTCCGGCACGCAGGATTTTGCGGGCGCGGTCGGCCGGGCCGAATGGGCGATCGCCTGGCCGCTCTGGTCGGATGGCAGCTATAGCTGGTACGCCAACACCATCCCGACGCCGGACGGCGGCACGCATGAGGCGGGCCTGCGCGGGGCGCTGGTGAAGGGCATTCGCGCCTTCGGCGAACTCACCGGCATGAAGAAGGCGAAAGACATCAGCGCCGAGGATGTGATGACCGGGTGTGAGCTGATGCTCTCCGTCTTCATCCGCGACCCGCAGTTCCAGAGCCAGACCAAGGATCGCCTGACCAGCCCGGAGGCGGCGAAGCTGGTCGAAACGGCGGTGCGCGACCATTTCGACCATTTCCTCACCGATAATATGGATCGCGGCAAGGCGCTGCTTTCCTATGTGATCGACCGGATGGACGAGCGGCTTGCCCGCCGCGCCGAAAAGGAAGTGAAGCGCAAAACCGCGACCTCGGGCCGCAAGCTGCGCCTGCCGGGCAAGCTCACCGATTGCAGCGCCGACGATCCGGCGGGCACGGAAATCTTCATCGTCGAGGGCGACAGCGCGGGCGGTTCGGCCAAACAGGCGCGCGATCGCAAAACGCAGGCGATCCTGCCGATCCGGGGTAAAATCCTGAACGTCGCCTCGGCGACCAGCGCGAAGATTCTTGCCAACACCGAAATTGCCGACCTCATTCAGGCGATCGGCTGCGGTACGCGCAAGGACTGCAACCCCGATAATCTGCGCTATGAGCGGATCGTCATCATGACCGACGCCGATGTCGATGGCGCGCATATCGCGACGCTGCTGATGACCTTCTTCTTTCAGGAAATGCCGGAACTGGTGAAGCGCGGCCATCTCTATCTCGCCCAGCCGCCGCTCTATCGCCTGACGGCGGGCGGGAAGAGCGTCTATGCGCGCGACGATGCGCATAAGGATGAGATATTGGCGGGCGAACTCAGGAACAAGAAGGTGGATGTGAGCCGTTTCAAGGGGTTGGGCGAAATGAACCCCGGCCAGTTGCGCGAAACGACGATGGACCCGAAAACGCGCGGCCTGATCCGCATCACCCTGCCGCAGGAATATGAGGAAGTGGCGGGCGTCAAGGATCTGGTCGATCGCCTGATGGGCAATAATCCGGCGCACCGCTTTGCCTTCATTCAGGACAATGCGGCGGAGATCGACGAAGATATGATCGACGCGTAGGGGCAGTGGTCTGGGATGGGGTGATTATTGCCGAGTGCAGCTAAATGCTATCACTCATGCGACCTTCTGACAGTAGATGGTCTACTGCAGACAATTTCCATACATACCCTAATTCAGAATTATGGCCTTTATCTAAAAGGCGACCCGTATATACTCCACCAAGGATAAAATGTTGGGAATCCGTTCTAATAATAACGGGAGAGCCTGACATCCCTTGTCGTCCAGATACGTCAACTAAGAAGGCCGGAATACCTTCCCAGTCTACAGATGGTTCTGTCGCTACCGATCCTGATCGCCAAATTGGTTGGTTTTCAACGCCACCGGTTTTGCCAAATGGAAACCCTAGAACAAATGCGCTGGAACCTACCTGATGCTGTTGTTGCACAAGCACTTCCCAAGTTCCGCATTCGGACATAGTAGCAATGGCGAAATCTCCCTCCAAACAATATTGGGTTTTCCACCGCTCAATAAACGCTGACTCCCAATCTGGGTGAACGGGGACAGCTGCTATGTCCCATGGCTTTTCTTTTGGGCCGGCTTCTAACCAGATCGCGATTGGAGGATCAGTATCAAGATTTAATGGAAGGGTATATTCCTTGTAACCGAAGCGTCCAGGAACTTTCTGTTCCACGATGGGGGCATTAATGCGCATTCGATTTGGTAGCGCGGCTGTCCGTTCCGAAAGGCAACGTCCTGTCTCCCAATGACGTCCGGTGAGGTTGTGTCGAGCTGTAATTAGGAAGAGGTTTTTGTTTTTTCGTACAAAGAAAGCAGTTCCAGTGGCAATGAGATAGTCATCGCGCATTAGCTGCAGAAAAGACGTTCGACCTGTAAAAAAGTTCTTTGCCATTATGCGTTAATACCTATTTCGCCAAGTCTCGCAGCGGGTAAGCCTTACCCCTGCGGTTCCAGCCCGTCATCCCGTAACCAGCCGCGATCATAGGCAAACCGGAACACCGGGTTCAGCAGCGCGTTGCTCCAGCCGCTATTGGTTGCGAAGTCGCGTTTCAGCGTGTCGTGGTGAAGTTGGTGCGCGGCCGGAGTCATCAGCAGGCCGACGCGCCGCATTGCGTTGATGATCCACGGATTCCGCTCGCGGTGGAGCGTGCCGTGAAAATATTGCGCGAAAGTGCCGCCGATGAGCAGCGTCAGCATCCCCGCCACCACCCATCCCGGCACCGTCCATCCCGCCAGCGGCAGCAGCAGGCAGGCCGCGTTCAGCAGCAGCGACAGCGGCAGCGACCCTGCGACGATGGTCGATCCGATCTGGCGCAGCATCGTCCGGCGCCCCAGTGCATGGGGGCGGGGATGGTGGTTCTTGAAGTCGTAGACCAGCCGCTCGAACGGGTTGAGATGCGCCATGCTCTGTCGGAACATCGCCTGATATTCGGGCGTCCCGCGCGATCCGCTATAGAAATAGAGGCGGTCCAGCCCCACGCCCAGCCGTGCCGGGTGATAATCCATATACATATGGACGATCCCCGACAGCATGTCGGCGACATACCATCCCGCCAGCATCGCCGGAATCATCCACCAGCTTGGATCGCGCAGCGCGAAACCGAGATTGGCCAGCCCGGACAGGATCAGCAATAATATCGCAAGCCGCATCAGCATGAGGCGCTTCTATCAGCGGTCAGGGAGAAGGGGCAAGGGCTGCTGCACGTCGCCATGGGGTATTTGTGCAGATGACAGGAGCGGCCCTCGGGGGTAAGCGGAGTGGCATGATACCCGAAGCCATTTCGATCGATATTGCGGGGATGGAGGATGTTTCCGCGCTTCATGCTCTTGTCGAATCCGCCTATCGCGGCGAGAGCGCCAAGGCAGGCTGGACCCATGAGGCGGACCTGCTGCATGACAACCGCATCGACCGCGCGACCCTTGTCGCGACCATTGCCGATCCGGATGAGCGTCTGCTGGTGGCAAGGGTCGGTGACGCTCTCGTCGGTTGTGCTCAGGTGACGCGTAAATCCCCGACCCATGCCTATTTCGGGTTGTTCGCCGTCGATCCGCAGCGGCAGGCTGCCGGATTGGGCAAGCGTATATTGGCTGCGGCAGAGCGCGAGGCACGGAATGCCTTCGGCGTGACCGTCATGGAAATGACCGTTATCGACCTGCGCACCGAACTGATCGCCTATTATCAGCGGCGCGGCTATCGGATGACCGGAGAAAGGCGCCCATTCCCGGCGGAAGTTGATCCGCCGCTGGGCTTTGTCGTGTTGGAAAAGCGGCTGGAGCCGGTTCAGGCCGGGTAGAAACATCCGGCGGTTCGGCGGCGAGGCAGGCCCGGCCCCAATTTGGGGAGAAGGTGGCGCCGGACCTCCTGTTCAGCCGCCGCCGACGCGCCATCTGCCATCATCCGGGTCCCGTTCCGGCTGGTCGCGCCAGATGCCGCGCGTGTCCCACGCCCTGCACCGCCTTGCGCCAGCCTCGTCGAGATCGACCTCCTCGATCGGCGCCTTGCCCGAACTGACCGTCTCGACGATATGGGCCGACATATCGATGCCCACCACTTCGATGCCGCCGCGCGCGATCGGTGCGGCGGTCGGCAGGCCGATATGCCCAGATCCGGTCACGGCCACTTTCCGTTCGGTGTCAACGGGCATCGGCAATGATCCTTGCGATCCGGGTTGCCGCCTGCCCGTCCCCAAACGGATTATGGGCGCGGGCCATGGCGGCATAGGCTTCGCTATCGTCCAGAAGCCTCATTGTTTCGGTAACGATGCGCTGTTCATCGGTGCCGACGAGGCGCGCCGTGCCCGCTGCCACGCCTTCGGGGCGTTCGGTCGTTTCGCGCATCACCAGCACGGGCTTACCGAGCGAGGGGGCTTCTTCCTGCACACCGCCGCTATCGGTCAGAACAAGGGTGCTGAGATTGAGCAGGTGCACGAAATGCGGATAGTCGAGCGGTTCGATCAACGCGACATTGGGGAGATCGGTAAGCGTTGCCTCCATCACCCCGCGCACATGGGGGTTGGGGTGAACGGGGAAGATCATTGCGATGTCGGGGCGCCGGGCGATGCTATGGATGGCCCGGGCGATCGCATCCATGCCGCCGCCGAAATTTTCCCGCCGGTGGCTGGTGACGGCGATGATGCGCTTGCCCGCAAAGCGCGCGGCGAGGGGGGCGAGCCCCAAGACCAGCGAGGGATCCGCGTTGATCCGCGCCCTGGTCGCGAGCAGCGCGTCGATCACCGTATTGCCGGTGATGTGGATACCAGCCGGGTCGCACCCTTCGGCCCGCAGCGCATCGGCGGCGGTTTGGGTGGGCGCGAAGTTCATGTCGGCAATGCAGGCGACGATGCGGCGGTTCACCTCCTCCGGCCAGGGATGATGTATGTCGCCGGAACGCAGTCCCGCTTCCACATGGGAGACCGGGATCTTGCGATAATAGGCGGCGAGGCTCGCCACCATCGTCGTCAGCGTGTCACCATGAACGACCACGCGATCCGGCTTTTCCGCATCGAACACCTCGCCCAGTGCGGTGATGAGGCGGGCGGTGAGGCCATCGAGTGTCTGGCTCTCCTGCATGATATCGAGGTCGATATCAGGAGTGATCTCGCTGATCTCCAATATCTGATCGAGCAGGCCACGGTGCTGCGCGGTGACGCAGACGCGGGTGTCTATCGCGGGAAAGGCCTGCAAGGCATGAATGACCGGGAACAGCTTGATCGCTTCCGGACGCGTACCGAAAACCAGCATTACTTTCATGATGATGGTCGTCCCTTCGGCCGTGTTCCGTTTGCGCCCTTCATGGGGCCTGACCCTAGATGCTGAACAGGGCGGTGGGTTCGTGGCGAGTGACCAAAAATGGTGAAACGTCATGACGGCAAGATTAATCCATAACGATATATTCGTCCGAACATACCGAATTTAAAAGGAAAAATTTCTATTTCGATACGGCCGTAAACATTTGGAAACCCTTTTTTCCCTATAGGCTGGTTAATCGGAAATTGCCAAAGGGCCCTTGATGGCCAGACAAAAGGAAAGGAAGGCAGGTCGACTGCAACTCTGGTTATCGCGGATGGCCGGAGGCGATCTCGATTCCAGCCCGGCGTTGCGGCATATCGGCATGGAGCAGGCGCGTGAGGCCAGCAGGGGTGTGGCCCGTACCGCAGTGCCGGTCATGGTGCTCGCGCTCACCATCGGGATCTTCTTTTCCAACCCCATCAACGGCCCTTATGTTTTCGCGCTGACCGCGATGCAGGTGGGCACCGCCATTGCCGCGCAATTCATGATCCCGTTCACGCGTGGTTGTCGCTTGCGTTATCAGTCGGTGAAGGGCTGCTTCAACGCCTTTACCGTTTATACTTTCTGCATTTCGCTGGGCTGGGGCCTGTTGTTCATGGCGGCGAGTTTTGGGGCCGATCCGGGCGCGAAAACTACTTTGCTCTGTATCAATGTCGGCGTGATCTGCGTCGGCGGACTTACTTTCGCGATGATCCCGCGCGCATCGCTGGTCTACACCCTCAATGTGGGCCTGCTGGCGCAGGTGCATATTTATGTGACGTCCGAGCAGCCCTTATGGCTGTTGCATGCGCTGGTGGCGTTGTTCACGCTGATGCTGGTGCAGGCCTATATGCAGATGGCGGAACAGTTCGTCGCGCGGATGAAGGCCGATATGGAGCGGCGCGATGCCGAACGTCGTTTTGCCGAGGCGGAACGGCAGGAGGTTGAACGGGCCGCCGCGACCGCGCTGGCGACGCGTGTGCAGCGGGAGCGTGATCGGGAACGCGCGATGGTAGAGCGGCAGGAAGCGATGCTGGCGCTCGCGACCCGTTATGAGGAGTCTGTGGCCGCGCTCGCGCAGCAAATGGATGATGTCATCGGTTCGCTCGCAGCGGTGACGGAAAATATCAGCGGGATCAACGCGCGGGCGAAGGAGGGCGCGCAGCATGTGCTCGACCTTGTGATCAGCACGACGGAATCGGTCGAGTCTGTCGCTCATGCTACCGGGGCGCTGACGCAGGCGGCGACGAACATCGCGTCGGAAGCCGATGAGCAGGTTGCCATCGGTGATGCGGCGCGGGTGGCCGGTGAGACCGGGCTGGTCAGCCTGGAGGCGCTGGCCCAGCAGACCAGCAGCATTGGCGAGATCGTGCGCCTGATTCAGGATCTGGCCAGCCAGACCGGGCTGCTTTCCCTCAACGCGACGATCGAGGCGGCGCGGGCCGGGGATGCGGGGCGCGGCTTTGTCGTTGTCGCCAATGAGGTCAAGCAGCTTGCGGCGCAGACCCATGGGGCGGTGGCCCGTATCGACCAGATTATCGCCAACACGCGTGAAAAGATGCATGAGGCGGACGACGCGATGCGTTTGGTGGCCGAAACCATCGGCAAGGTGTCGGCTCATGCGGGGCATATCGCCGATGCCGTTACGGATCAGCGTCAGACCACGACCAATATCAGCGAGGCCGCCATCCGGACGGCGAGCGCGGCGCAGCAGGTGCGCGCGACGGCGGATGGGGTGGCGCGCAGTGCCCGTGAGGCGGATGTGCTGGCCGAGGAAATACGCGGGATCATGACGGCGCTGCGCGCCAAATCCGAGGCATTACGGTCGACGAGCAATGCCTTTCTGGATTCCCTTCGGCAGGACCGGATCAACAAGCGTACGGCTGCCTGAGGGAGTGGGAATGGCAGGACGAGTTCGCGGTCGTTCGGTCCGGGCTGCGAATTGCCCCTTCCCAAAATCCAACAGCTATCCTATATGGAGGTTCTGATTTTCACCGCCGTCGGTACTTTTCAGGGCTGATGGCGGTAGTCCTGTCTTTGTCCGGGACAGGGTTCGATTGGCGATCGAACCGTGACGAATGGGGCAAGGAGTGAGGATTTCATAACGCTGACAGTGCGGTTCGGACAGCCCCGGCCCGCACTTTTTTGCGTGGTTTTTCTCCATGCGAATCGGCTGAATCCCGCTGCGATGCGGAAAAATTTTATTCGGCTCAACAGCCCGGAAGGCGAGAATTCTATGGCGACCAAGGCGGCGAACCCCACGGCGAAGAAGCGCATTCGCAAGGTCTTCGGCAATATCCACGAAGTGGTGCAGATGCCGAACCTGATCGAGGTGCAGCGCGAATCCTATGAACAGTTTCTGCGTTCCGACCCGTCGATCGGTTATGTTTCCGGCCTTGAAAAGACGCTGCGTTCGGTCTTCCCGATCCGCGATTTCGCCGGCACTGCCGAAATGGACTTCGTGAACTACGAACTCGAAGATCCGAAATATGACGTCGAGGAATGCCGTCAGCGCGGCATTACCTATGCGGCGCCGATGCGCGTGACCCTCCGTCTGATCGTGTTCGAGGTCGATCCCGATACCGAAACCCGTTCGGTTCTCGATATCAAGGAGCAGGACGTGTACATGGGCGACATGCCGCTCATGACCCAGAACGGCACCTTCTTCATCAACGGCACCGAGCGCGTTATCGTCAGCCAGATGCACCGTTCGCCGGGTGTGCTGTTCGATCATGACCGCGGCAAGACGCACAGCAGCGGCAAATATCTGTTCGCCGCGCGCGTCATTCCCTATCGCGGGTCCTGGCTGGATTTCGAATTCGACGCCAAGGACATCGTCAACGTTCGTATCGACCGCAAGCGCAAGCTGCCGGTCACCGCGCTGCTTTATTCGCTGGGGCTGACCGGCGAGGAAATTCTCGGCGAATTCTATAACAAGGTGACCTTCGTTCGCGGCGAAGGCGGCTGGCAGATTCCGTTCGTCGCCGAAGCCTGGCGCGGTATGAAGCCCGCCTTCGACGTGGTGGATGCGAAGACCGGCGAAGTGGTGTTCGCTGCCGGTCAGAAGATCAGTCCGCGCGCCGCCAACAAGGCGGGTAAGGACGGGCTCGAGACGCTGCTGATCCCGACCGAGGAAATTTTCGGCCGCTACAGCGCCTATGACCTCATCAACGAAACCACCGGCGAGATCTATATCGAAGCCGGTGACGAGGTGAGCCCCGAAAATCTCGAACTGCTCGACAAGGCGGGTATCGACCGCATCGAACTGCTCGATATCGATCATGTGACCACCGGTCCGTGGATCCGCAACACGCTGAAGGCCGACAAGGCCGAGGATCGCGATCATGCGCTGGCCGAAATCTATCGCGTGATGCGCCCTGGCGAACCGCCGACGCGCGAAACCGCCGAAGCGCTGTTCGAAGGCCTGTTCTTCGACCCTGAGCGTTATGACCTGTCTGCGGTCGGCCGCGTGAAGCTCAACATGCGTCTTGGCCTCGATTGCCCGGATACCGTCACCACCCTGCGCCGCGAGGATATTCTCGCCGTGGTCAAGGAACTGGTGAACCTGAAGGACGGCAAGGGCGAGATCGACGATATCGACAATCTCGGCAACCGCCGCGTCCGTTCGGTCGGTGAATTGCTCGAAAACCAGTATCGCGTCGGCCTGCTGCGCATGGAACGCGCGGTCAAGGAGCGCATGTCGAGCGTCGATGTCTCGACCGTGATGCCGAACGACCTCATCAACGCCAAGCCCGCCGTGGCCGCGGTGCGTGAGTTCTTCGGCAGCTCGCAGCTCTCGCAGTTCATGGACCAGACCAACCCGCTGTCGGAAGTCACCCACAAGCGCCGCGTTTCGGCGCTTGGGCCGGGCGGTCTGACCCGTGAGCGCGCAGGCTTCGAAGTCCGCGACGTTCACCCGACCCATTATGGCCGTATCTGCCCGAT
>SBGG01000072.1 GCA_006226685.1 Sphingomonadales bacterium | reverse complement strand
GCCCCGAAACGGGCAAGGTCGACAACAACATCACCCGAAAGAGCGCCAAGGCGCGCTTCCGTCTCAACCGTGGCTCGATAAGTTACTAGACGCATAAGACCCTCAACAAGAAAGACTGAAAAAACCATTGCCGGATATATTGCCCGGCCTGTTGCCAAACCGGCCGGATCGACCGTAAAACATCCCGAAAGCTGAACGCGACAAGCCTTTCGGAATTGCCCGACTATCCCTGTGGGACTGCCCGGCTAATCCAATGACAGCTTCCCGGTCATAGCTGGCTCAATATTCGTTACCGGCATTGCCGAGCGTCCCCCTCTCCCGATAAGTCAGCCCCGGCGCCGATGATTTTAGATCATATGTTCGCGGATATTTTCCACCATCTGCCCCAATACTTTGGTGGTCACCGCCAGATCCCGATCATTAACGCCCTCGATCAGCCGCGCATAGTTGGAACACATGATGGGCCATGCCTCCTTCAACAGCTTTTCGCCCTTGGGAGTAATCGCAATATCCCGCCGCCGCAGATCCGTTTCGGAAATATGGCGTTCGACCAGACCGGAAGCCACCATATTATCGATCATGCGGCTGGTGCTCGATTGCTCTGCAACCGCCAGCACCGCTATCTCGTTCACGGTCAGTGACTTGAATATATACAGAATGGACAGCGTCCGCAGAACGATATTGTTGATCCCCTGCTCAGCCAGATCCTTATTCTGATTTATATTCCACCGATTGGCGATGCGCGAAATCAAATAGGGAATATAGGCATGCAGCTCATCAGCCGTAGCCAAAGGCTTGACCTTGTCCTGCGTCGCGATTTTCTCTTTATCGTCAGCCATTAAGACCTTCCTGTACATGACGGCCTATCGAAGTCAGTATTGCAAAGGCATCGTCCAGCTCCTCATCGGGAACCTTTGCGAAAAGTTCCTCCAACTTGGCGCGATGGATTTCACAGGCCTCTCGAAACACCCTTTCTCCTTTCGGCGACAAACGCACGAGAAACGAACGCCGATCCGTCTCCGACATCTGCTTGACGATCAGATCGTCGGCCAGCAAGCGCTGAACCAGGCCGGAAACATTGCCGCCGGTCACCTGCAACCGTTCCGACAACAGCCCCAGCGTAATACCTTCGGGATGCTGATCCAGTTGCGCCAGCACATCGAACTTGGCCAGAGACAATCCGAGCGTTGCATTCAGGCTGCGGTTGAGCGCGGAGAAAATCCGGCCATGCAGACCGAGAATTCTCAGCCATGTGCGTGTTTCCGCCCGACGAAACGTCTTTTCTGACGGATTCAGCCCTGTCGCCACCCAAATTCTCCTATTCTCTGATCAGTGCGCGATCATCATTGAGCAAGCCGGTCGGGCGAACATGCACCACGCCCGCTCGGGTTTCTCGTACCCCCCGCCCCGGCCTTCCGCAACCCTTCTCGGTCGGGAGCAAGCCTT
The DNA here is from genome assembly GCA_006226685.1 of Sphingomonadales bacterium. Classification (GTDB taxonomy): domain Bacteria; phylum Pseudomonadota; class Alphaproteobacteria; order Sphingomonadales; family Sphingomonadaceae; genus Sphingobium. The sequence goes on along the minus strand of SBGG01000072.1, from coordinate 29,728 downwards.
GCGTTCTCAAATGCTTGCCCCCAGCATTTGCCTGCCGGCCGGAATGAGAAGCCGACCGGCTCGCCCCCTGATCCTGCCCTATGCCTCCGCAAAACCGCTCACGGTCTGCACCAGACCGTCCAGCGCCTCGCCCGAAGGGTCCCGCAAGGCCGCCTCCCGCAGGCGCCGGGCCCACTGATCGGCATCCTTGCGATCGGAAATCATCCGGATTCCGGCCATGGTCCGGTCGAACTTGGACAGGCCACGGGCGTGCGTATCGGAATAGCCCTTCACCAGCCGCCGGCATTTCAATATCTCAACCCCCAGCGCATAATGCCGCCTTGCCGCGTCCAGCGCCGCCTCGAGCCAGGCATCACGGTGCGCCACCTCCAGCTTGTGCCGGTAGGACCGACGACGCATGCCCCGCAACCCGCCGACCGCATACAGCATCAGGAAGGAACCAAGAGAATAGGTCGCGATCCGCCGTCCCTTGTTCACGCGCCGATCGATCCAGTCAAACAGCTTCGGCTTGGCCATGATCGAGCGCGCGAGGCCATCGGGCAACAGGCCCACCACCTCTTCCGCGCGCGGGTGCATGAATTCCGTGGTTTGCAGTACCTGACCACCTTTCACACCCAGATCGGCCTCGATCCGGGCGCGACGTCCCGCCCGCGTCTTAAGGTCGGCGACGCGGATGACATCGTCATAGGCCATGGCGTTGGCGACATATTTTGCGGCGTTCACGGTCAGCGCATACTCATGGCGGCCACCGCCCAGTTCCTGATCCAGCCGGGCGACGCGCTCCACCAGGTCGAGATATTCCCGACCATAAGCGGCATCCTGAAAATCGACGACCTTGTTCCAGCCTTTGGCGGCCATTTCCCGCACCGCCTCCGGCAGGCTCGCAACACCCGCAGGCAGGGAATCTGAAGCGGCAGGCGCCAGTGCGACCGGCTCAGCAGGCGCTGCCCCATCCTCGCCAGCCAAAGCCCGCGCATAGGCGGCTTCGAAAGTACGTACGCTCGCTTCCACCCCCTTACCGCCGGAGCGGATGACCTCGATGAACGCGTCCTTTGCAAACGGCAACATTCCCGATGCGGCCAGCGCGCCGAACATGGCGGAGGAAATCACGCTGCCATTGCGGACCGCCAGTTCATTCATGTCGAACGAAATCGTGCGTTTCGCGGCGACTTTCATTGCATCGAGCACCGCCCCGTCATCGGCTATGCCATCGCCGGGAGCGATTTTCTCCGTCACGGCAAAGGCACGATGGTCGGACGCGATCAGGGTGGTCCGGTCCGGCGTCACAATGCCGCGCAGAATAGAACGCCCCGCCTCCATATATTCCGACGCGATTACGACATCGACATCGCCGCCGGTCGGCATCAACGACAATATCGGCTTTCGCCCGTCCAACGGCGGCATGGTTTCGACATAATAAATGGTTGCGCCGGTTCGTTGCGCAACGCCGGGAACGGAGGTCGACTGCGCGATCCAGCCCTGTTTTTCCGCCAGCAACACGATCCAGTCGGTCAGCACGCCACCGCCCTGCCCACCCATGGCCACGATAGCGATGGAAATGGGACGTTCGGTGGCAGGACCGGCCGGAGCGATGTCGAGATGCACGCTTTCGTCCCTCATGCCGCAACCCTCCGGGCAGCGCGCGCGCGATCACGGCGATCTTGCAGAAACCGGATAAGCTTCATTGTCATTCCCGCTTTTATCTTGTCCCATCGGCTGGGATTATGAACCACGTCCGCCCGATAAAAGGACGGGCAGAGCACGGCCGCTTCCGCCACTTCGCCGCAATTGCCGCAGGCGACGCAGCTATTGTCAATCGATGCCACCGGATCGTCGCGCAGCGGATCATCGAGCTTTTTCAAGGTCAGCGACGGGCAACCGGAAAGACGCATGCAGGCATGGTCGCCCGTGCATACATCCTCATCGACCCCGAAACGCTGCTTCACCACGCGTTCGCCGGATTTGATCGCGGCGTTGATCTGGGGCTTCACCCGGCGCTGTTTGTTCAGCATGCATTCGGAAGAAGCGACGATGATCTTCGGCCCCTCTTCCTTCGTCGTCAGCGCCTCTTTCAGCGTCGCGCGCATCTTCCCGACATCATAGGTACGATCGATCTGACGCACCCATTTCGCGCCGATCCCGTGCACCGCTTCGACAATCGAATTATTGGTGGAGCGCCGCTTATTGAACGCGCGGGACGACAATATGTCCTGCCCGCCGGTTGCCGACGAATAGAAATTGTCAACGATCACGAATACGCCGTCATGCTTGTTGAACACGGCGTTGCCGATGCCGCTGGTCAGACCGTTATGCCAGAAGCCGCCGTCGCCCATCACGGCGATCGACCGCTTCCCGGCCTTGACGTTGAAAGCCGCGGTAGACGCCGGCCCCAGACCAAAACCCATGGTCGTGGCGCCGATATTGAACGGCGGCAGGATGGAAAACAGGTGGCAGCCAATGTCGGCGGACACATGATGCTGGCCCAGTTCTTCCTCCACCAGCTTCATCGCCGCGAAGATCGGCCGTTCGGGACAGCCCGTGCACAACCCCGGCGGACGCGACGGCACCACTTCCTTCAGCTTCGCGACCGGCGCCGCCTTCAACAGCGGCGTCGCATCCGGTATCGGCGAACGGTTGCCGAGCAATTCCGGCGCCTCGCGTTCCAGAAACGCCATCACGCCATCGGTCAGCACTTTCGCGGTATAGTCGCCGCCCATCGGCAACACATCCTTGCCGCCGATCCGCGCCCCGATACCGGAGCGGCGCAGCACTGTGCTCAACGCCTGTTCCAGATATTCCGGCTGCCCTTCCTCAACGACCAGCACAGCCTTCTTGTCGCGACAGAAATCCTCCACTTCCGATGCGATCATCGGATAGGTGACGTTCATCACATAAAGCGGGATGCGGGTCTGCCCATAGGCATCGGACAATCCCAGATATTGCAACGCGCGGATAACGCCATTGTACATGCCGCCCTGAAGGATGATGCCGACATCGCCTTCTTCCGGACCGAACCATTCGTTGAGCTTACGCGACCGAATGAACTCGATCGCCTGCGGCATGCGCTTCTTGATCTTTTCCTGCTCATGCTCATAGGCGGCCGGCGGCAGGACGATGCGATCGAGATCGCGCTTCGGATTTTCGAGCGCATCGGCCAGCGTAAAAGCCGGACGGACATTGTCCTTGCACACGAAACTGCCGTGCATGTGGCAGGTGCGCACGCGCACTTCCAGCATGACCGGTGTGTTGGAAGCCTCTGACAGCTCGAACCCCTGTTCGATCAGGCGCACGATGCATTCCTGGTCGGGGCGCGGATCGAGCAGCCACATCTGCGATTTCATCGCGAAGGCGTGGGTCCGCTCCTGCATGATCGAGGAGCCTTCGCCATAATCCTCACCGACGATCACCATCGCTCCTCCGGTGACACCCCCGGAGGCCAGATTTGCCAGCGCATCCGACGCCACATTGGTGCCCACGGTGGATTTCCACGCCACCGCGCCGCGCAACGGGTACATGACCGAGGCGGACAGCATCGCCGCCGCCGTCGCCTCGCTGGCGGAACTCTGGTAGATCGCGCCCAGTTCCTCCAGCAGGTCGCTGGCATCGGCCAGAACATCCATCAGGTGGGAAATCGGCGACCCCTGATAGCCGCCGACATAGGAAACGCCCGACTGCAACAGCGCCTTGGTGATGGCCAATATGCCTTCCCCGCGAAAAACCTCGCCTTCCCCGAGTCGTAAATCCTCAACTTCTCTGGCGAACGATCTTTCGGCCATGCTTGCACCTCTGAAAAAACCTGCTATAGCATATATTCATATATCAAACATATCCGGGTTTCAAGGTCATGATGCCAAAGTCATGATGACAAGTGCAAAGAAACAAAACGCGACAAGGGAGAACAAGGTCGGAGCAACCTCTGAAACACCATTCTTACGGACACTCCTCCCGGCTTTTGTCGCATCCGAACGACGTAACGGCCTCCGCGAACAAAGACGCCCGGCAAGGACGCTCCCCTATATACCCATGCCATCTCACCCGGTTGAAAGAATGGAAACAGGATGAAGGTCGAAGCAGGCAACAGCGAAACCCACCTTGAAAGACGATCCATAGACGTAACCCATATCGTCTTTTTCGTGGTTGCAGCAGCGGCGCCGCTCACCGCCGTAGTCGGAGCGACGCCGCCCGCATTTGCGCTGGGCAACGGGGCGGGCGTGGCGGGTGCCTTCCTGCTCGCCGGGTCCCTGTACCTGTTATTCAGCGCCGGTTTCACCGCGATGAGCCACCATGTCGGCAGCGCCGGCGGGTTTTACAGCTATCTCGCACAGGGCCTCTCACGCCCCATCGGTCTTGGCGGCGCCACCGTCATGCTGCTGACCTACAGCGCGATACAGATCGGCATTTATTCCCTGTTCGGCGTTTTCCTGAGCGACGCACTTGCCGGTTGGGGCGTTAACCTCCCCTGGTGGGCCGGTTCGCTGGGCGCCATCGCCACGGTGCTGATCTGCGGACGCCGCAGCATCGCGTTCAGCGGCAACCTGCTCGGCTTGTGCATGATCGGCGAAATTCTGATCCTGCTGCTGCTCGATATCGCTATTCTGGTGAATGGCGGCGGCCCGCAAGGCCTGTCTCTTTTCCCGACCCTTTCGCCCGCAACGATATTCTCCCCCGGCCTTGGGGTCGCACTGGTGTTCGTCATCGGCTCCTATGTCGGGTTCGAGGCGACGGCGATCTTCGCCGAAGAGGCCCGAAACCCGCATCGCACGATTCCCCGCGCCACCTATATCGCGGTTCTCCTCATCACCGGCTTCTACGCCTTTTCGACCTGGACCATCACGCAATATTACGGCCCCTCGGCGGTTTCGGCGGCGGCAACGGCCGATCTGGAGAATTTCTATTTCGGCCCTACACGCCTGTTGCTCGGCAACTGGGCCGTCGGCGTCATGCAGATACTGCTCATCATCAGCCTCTTCGCCTGCGTGCTATCTTTGCATAATGCGATCAATCGCTATCTTTTCGCACTGGGGCGCGACGGGGTGCTCCCATCCTTCCTCAGCAGCCTTCATCCCCGCCATCATTCACCGGCGATGGCCGGCCTCGTCCAGACACTCTCTGCACTGGCGATATTGGTCACCTTCATTCTTTCCGGCGCCAGCCCTTATAAGGTAATCTTTCCGTGGATGTCCGCGCTGGGCGTCTGCGGCGTTCTTTTCGTCCAGACCGTGACCTGTCTTGCCGTGATCTTCTTCTTTCGTGCGGACCATCATGGCTATGGGCTGTTCCGTCGCCTGATTGCCCCTGCGCTCAGCGCGATGGGGCTTGCGACGATGATAGTGCTCGTGATCAAGAACATCCACTTGCTGACGGGGGCCCAAAACCCGTTCATACTGGCGCTGCCATGGCTCATCACCCTGATCGCGGGGATCGGCGGCACACTCTATGCGCTGTGGCTTTCGGTCCGCCGTCCGGAAATCTATGCCCGCCTCGGCCGCAGCTTCGAATAACGCCGCCGCCCCCCTGAAATCGGAACCGATGTGCGATGCCTCCGGCTCATCGCACATCGGTCAGACACGCTTTACGGCCACCGCCGCCCCTTGATACCAGCACCCTGACGCGCCCGGTCCACGGCGACCTCCTCCCTATGCCTCCTCCTCATCCTTAACGCGCACCCTCTTCCTCTCTGATGCGCGATAAAAAAGCGCCGCCCGACGGCGCTCCACTCCACCTCACCTCCCTTTCGCGCCCGAAGCCGGACGCACGACTTCCAGGCGCGTTTCCGCTGTCCTGACACCTCCTTCCCCAGCGCAACATTCTTCCTACTTTTTATTATGCCACAAATTTTGCTAAATTTATGGGCTGGATATATGACAAACGGGTCCCCGGGGCACGAAAGGCACATAAATTGCTGTCCGCCTGCGGCCTCATCAGCGACAGGAGACTGCACAATGGCTGACACCATGGAAGGCCTCGAAACCAGATTGCTCATCAACGGCGCCCGCGTTCAGGGCGAAGGTGCCCCACTGGAGATCTTCAACCCCTTTACCGGCGAGCAGAGCCTCGACATTCCCAGTGCCTCGAAAGAACAGGTTGACGAAGCCGTGCGCGCTGCGGCGGAAGCCTTTCCCGCATGGCGCGCCACACCACCGGGAGTGCGGGCGCGCATGCTGGGCGAACTGGCGGCCCATATCGAGGCGGAAGCGGACAGCTACGCCGCGCTGGAATGCCTCAACACCGGCAAGCCCTATTTCATCACACGCAATTTTGCCGATGTTCCCATGGCGGTCGAATCCATTCGCTTCCTGTCGCAAAATGCCCGCAGCCTGCCCGTTCCGGCGGCCAATGAATATATTCCAGGCCATCTCAGCATGGTTCGTCGCGAACCGGTCGGGGTGTGCGCCCTCAATCCCCCCTGGAACTATCCGCTGATGATCTCGTCGATCATCCTGTCCGCCGCGCTCGCCTCCGGAAATACGGTTGTCCTGAAACCGGCGCACCCCCCCCCCCTGTCGCTCCTGAAGCTCGCGGACGCGATCAACGCGATTTTTCCAAAGGGCATCTTCAACCTCGTCGTCGGTGCTGGCGCCGATGTCGGCGCGATGCTGGCCGCACACCGAACTGGTGGCCGGCGGCAAGGCGGGGCCGCGCGGTTTCTTCCATGAACCAACGGTGATCGCCCACGCCCGTCAGGATGACGACATCGTCCGCAATGAAGTGTTCGGCCCCGTGGCGTCGATCACCCGGTCGACACCATGGAACAGGCCATCGCATGGGCCAATGATTGCGACTTCGGCCTCGCTTCCTCGATATTCTCGCGAGACATTAACGAGGCGCTGGCCGCCGTACCGCAACTGCACTTCGGCGTCACCTGGATCAACACTCACTTCCCGATGACGGCCGAAATGCCCCATAGCGGCATGAAACAGAGCGGATACGGATCCGACGGATCCATCTTCTCGATCGAAGATTACACCACGCCACGTCATGTAATGATCAAGTTTTCCGACTGAACATCAGCAAATAATATCTATGATGCAAACCATGACACTGACAGTTGATACAGCAGAAAAAATCCTGCGTGAGCGCTATAATTTCTTCACGAACGCCATCAACACGGGCAATATCGAAGCTTCCGTGACCGAATATTATACGCCCGATGCTTATGCAATGGGCCATGAAGCTCCGCTCATGAAGGGGTTCGAGGCAATGATCGGCATGTTCACCGACATCGCCCAGGAATTCAAACATATGAAAATCCACCTGATCGATACGCGCGTCGCGGGGGATGACTGCATCTATAGCCTCGTGACCGCGACCAGCACCCTGAGTGCCACCGGCGAGGATGCGGCCATCAAAAGCCTGCTGGTATTCCGCAAGCAGAGCGACGGCATATGGCTGTGCGATGCCGATATTTTCGCCATGGGTGGATTCGCACAACTCCGAGAAAGGGAAGGGAGAGCAGCGCGGTCAGCCGCGTTTCTGCCCCTTCCCCGTCGCCGGCAAGGCCAGCCCCAGACCAGGCTTCCCAATCAGGGAGAAGTTGATGACCATTACCCAGGCCCCACAACGCCAGACAAAGGATGTGAACACGCCGCTCGCCCTTCTGGCGATCCTGTATATCAGCATCATCGGCCCCGCAGTCTTCATCGGCCAGACCTCGGTCTGGGCCTATCTCTACCAGATCAGCCTCCATGGCGGCGTGGGAGAACAACCCGTGGCGACCGGCCTTTCCGTCAGCAATTTCTCCGGCATTATGGGCGCCATGCTGGTAACGGTCATACGGCTGCGCTTCGGACGGACGGCTCCGGCCGTCATCGCAATCGGCGGCAGCATCGGCTCTCTTTTCCTTTTGCTCGGCCACTTCACTGCGCTGATGTTCGAGGCCGCGATAGGCCCCGCTCTGGCGGCATTCCTCGTAAAACAGGATGATTATTCTACCATATTATGGCTGGGTATCGCGCTCTATGCGGCGACCTTGATCATGCTGTTGCCGCTTCTGCTCCACCTGCGCCGGCATGGCGAACAATAGCCATCCTATCCGCAAATAGTCATGCGCATCAATGTGATGAGTCTTGACTTCCTGCGAGAATCTTCCAAGTCCCGACGTCGACGACACCAGAAACCCGCCGCCCCTTTCAGGAAGAATGGGGACGACCGGGACCTGAGGAATTGGCATGGCAACGACCGACACAACATCCAAGAAACGGAAGAAAGCCGCGCAGGATGATGGTGCCCGGCATCTGGAAACGCAGTTGCGAGAGGGGATTCGCAACGGGAAATATGTTCCCGGCCAACGTCTGGTCGAAATCGATCTGATCGCCGAGTTCGGAGCGTCCCAGCGTCAGGTCAGAGCGGCGCTGCAGAGGCTGGAAGTCGAAGGCCTCGTCACGATAGAAAAAAACCGCGGTGCGGCGGTGCGCAAACTGACGCCGCGCGACATATCCTGCATTTTCGATATGCTCGACAGCCTGTCGGCCTTCGCCATCCGGCAAGCGGCCAATCACGTCAAAGACCCCAAGGTCAGGGCTGCGCTCGAAAAAAATCTGGAAGAGACCAAGAGCTTCGCCGAAGCATCGGCGAATGAACGCCGGGTCATCAAATATAGCGAGGAAAATGTCCGCTTCTGGGATTCGATCGCCTCGGTCGTCGATAATCCCTTTTTGTGGGAAACGCGAAGCAGGTTGCAGTTGCTGATCTTCTGCTTCCCCGCGCAAATACTGACCCTCAATTCCGATCCCTATAAATGGATCGCCTATCATGAGGAAATTCTGGTGGCGATCCTCGATCAGAATGTCGACGAAGCACTGAAGCTGATGGCCGCCTCGTCTCAGGAAATCCGGGTCGCTTATGATCTCTAGGGTCACGCCCCTCGAAGCAGGGGCGCCACCCGTGCTTCTACACCGGCGCCCCTTGCCCCTGCGGTTTCAGGCTCCGCAATTCAACGCAATCCGCCTGTCCAGCAATGCCGATCGCTGATCTTCACTAAGCCTGTCTTTATATCCGGCATCGATTTCGGCATAAACGTCGCACGCCTGGACGGCCGTTTCCGGCCCCAGATCGGCCAGAGCCCCTGCCAGAGCAAACAGATTATCGAGCGCGAAATCCGCGGCGGGATATTGCTCATAAAGCTGAAGGAATATCTGCGCCGCCTGCGCCGTCCTGCCCTGCTCCTGCATGCTGCGCCCCAGCCAGAAACGTATTTGCTGCGCGCGCGGATCCTCGGGATAATCATCTCCAAAGGCCTCCAGCACCCATTCCGCCTTTGCCCATTGCTTTCCTTTGACAAAGGCCTCTGCCTCCCGATAGCGGTCATCGGCGCTATCCTGTTTTGCGACAGGCGGCGACGGTGGTTCGACGACGACAGGACGATCGGCCCGCGCCTTGACCAGAAGAGCCTCCACCTCGCCCAGCCGCGCCTCCACATCCCCTTGCAGACGCTCCACCCGCTCCGCCACCATCTCGTTTTTGCGGCGATCAGCCTCCTCCCGCGAGACGAGCGTGGCAATCGCCCGCTTGACCGCCGTCAGCCGCTTCTCTAACTGCAGCACGGCCTCCCCCGATGCGACTTTCGCCTCCCTCTGGAGCATCCGCTTTTCCAGCCGATCGAGCCGCTGCTCGACAGCCCCAAGCGTCTGGGCAACAACTGGTGGAGCCACGACGGGCAGAAGCAGGACCAGACACAGCCCCCGCAATCCAAGCTTGTTCCATCCCGTCATCATGATCAGAACCGGAATCCCACACCCGCGCTGACCATTACCGAACGCATGTCATGATCGACGGTCTGCTGCGCACTCCCCTGTTCCACGGTCAGCCTGGAATTGGCGGCAATGAACTTCGCATCCACATTCACATAAAATCTGTCATTGATCGCGACATCAGCACCAAGCTGACCGACCGGCGCGAGAGAGCTTTTGAGGCTGACCCCATAGCTGATCGGCGGTTCGAGATTCTGACCGGTCAGCAATTCCTTCGGCTCCTCGCTGTAGAATTTCGCATAGGCGCCGCCAATGCCGACATAGGGCCGGAAAAAGCGCCCCTCGGGCAGAAAATGATATTGAAGGACAACCATCGGCATAATCAGGCCGGCGGAAGACAGTCTGCGCCCTCCCGAAGCCTTGAGATCATAGGGCGCGCCGCCAAAGGCAAATTCCGCGGCAACTGAGTCCGACAGGAAATAGGTCAGGCTGGCTTCGCCGCCGACCGCTCCTTCTGCCTTGACCCTGACCTCATCCTCTCCGATCGCGACGACCGGCTTGCTGCTGCCCGAACGCAACGCATAGCCCCCTCTTATCTTCACCAGAATATCGCCCGGCGCGGCACAGGCCGGACTGGCCGATGTGACCAGTATCGCCATGGCCCAAAACAGGGGCAGCGTTCGCATCGCAATATCTTTCTTCATGGGTTGGCATTCCCTTCGGTAATGTCGGTCAACACGGCCTCCCCTCGCCGGTTCAGCCTGGCACCGGCTTCACCCGGAGCGGCAGAGGCGAGGCGTTCCTTGCCGAAAGAAGTGACGGAAAGGCGCGTGCCCGCAATCCCTTTGGCCGACAGATAGAATCTCATTGCGGCGGCCCGCTGCTCGCCCAGAGCAAAACAATAGGCGCGCGTGCCGCTTTCATCCGCATGCCCCTGCAACGAGACATGAACTTCGGGATGATCCAGCAACCATGCCGCCAGCCGGTCGAGAACGGCCCGCCCTTCCTCGGAGAGATCGCTTCGATCATGTTCGAAATAGACCGTGGCGGGGCCGGAATAAAATGCGCGGGCCCGAACCGAGGCCAGAGGAAACATACCCTCCGAACGATTTTCTTCCGCTTCCATCCGGAAGACCGGTGATGGCGGCAAGGCTTGGGTCGGGCGCTGGCACGCCGCGAGCAGAAGCACCAGCAGCAAACCGATTACCGCCCATCCCGCCCTGTCCCGGGAGGAGTGGGACCGAACACGCGTTCCCCGCGATAACTGCCTTGCGAAAGGTCGTTTCATGGCCGTACTCCCGACCAGTCCGGAGCCACGCCGTCGACAGAAGCTATCCTGCGCGCACCCGTTCCTTCCCGGTTGATCATCCATATCTCGGACGGACCATCACCCGGATGCCCCCGTTCGAACGACAACGCCCGGCCGCTCGGCGCCCAGGAAGGAGAATCATCCAAAGGGCCATTCGAGACCAGTCGCGACCGCGACCCGTCCTCCTTCATCACACCGATCCGCAAGCCGTCCGCGCCGATATGGGTGAAGGCGATATAGCCGCCTCTCGGACTCCATGCGGGCGAAGCGCTGGCTCCCTCGCCAAAGCTGATCCGGCGCTGATCGCTTCCATCGGCCGCCATCATGTAGATTTGCTGACGACCTGACCGGGTGGATTCAAACACGATCCGGCTTCCATCCGGTGACCAGCAAGGGCTGGTATCCACCCCCGCGCTATCCGTAAGCCGGAGGATAGCGCCGGTGGCGATGTCCAGGCGGTAGATGTCCGTTTCCCCACCCTGCCCCAGAGAAAAGGCCAGCGAGCGCCCGTCAGGAGAAAAGCGCGGTGCGACCGGCACCCCCGGCGGCAAGCTAAGCAGGCGGGATTGCCCCGACCCCAGATCCCGCAATATTAGCCGGGATTGGGATCCGACATGACTCATATAGATCGCCTGCCGACCGTCCGGCGAGAAACGCGGCATCGCAAACAGCTCCTCGCTCTGCGCGACCGGGGTCGGATCGGCCCCGTCATAGTCCATCACCGCAAGGCTCCTGCCCCGACCCACTTTCGGACCGGTTTCGGCGACATAGAGAATATGCGTATCGAAATGCCCTGGATCCCCGGTGGTCCGCGTGAACACCATATCCGCGCATTTATGCGCCGCGCGCCGCCATTGTTCCGGCATCACCCTGATCCGGCGGGAAAACTCCAGCCGCTCACTATAGACATCGTAAAAGGAGCAGACATAGTCGAGCAGCCCGTCCCGCATTCCCTGCACCTGCCCGATGACGAGGTTCTGCGCCCCGGCCTTCCGGAACGGGGCAAGAATAATATGCTCATCGGCCCCTATGATCCTTTCGGCCGTGACAAGACGGTAAAGATCGGTGCCGGAAAGATCCGCCCGGATGACCCCGGAAAGGGCAAGCCCGGCATCACGCCCCTCCGCCACGCCCGGAAAAGTACCCGAGGTCATCTCGGCCACTGCGACAGGCAAACGCGATGCGCTGCCCTCGGTTATATCGACATGCAACACCTCTCCGGCCGATGCCGCCTCTGCCCCCAGCAGCAGCAGAAGGGCCGGCCATGCTCTCATCATCACCATCATGAAACATCCCGCGGATCAAAGTTCAGTTCGACATCCGCCCAGGCGGCATAAAGTTCGGACGGCAGGCTGAGCGGAGAGCAGCGCAGAACCGCGCGCCGGACACTCCCGGTCAGGGCGGCGACATAGGCCGTGTTGACAGCCGTCCGACCGGCAATGCTGACAATATCCGGCTGCCCGCGAACCTTGCCATCGGGATCGAACCTGACGCGCATCCGAACGGACACCTGACCGTTTCGTTCTTCCACCAGCGGCGGGTTCCAGCAAGGAATGATCTGCCGCCGGATCATGCCGATCAGGTCGGCGCGCTGCCGAAGGCTCAGGCCTGCTGCCCCCTTGGGAACGGCGCGTCCAAGGCTGCTCCCGATTGCCGCGGCATTAAAGCCTTGGCGACGCGGCGCAGCGGTACGCCCGGCCAGAGTCCGGGCAAGAGCCGCACTGTTCAACCGGGCGCGGGTTTCCACATTCCGCTCTGCCGTTGCACCGGCCGATGTCGATTGCGGCTGGTCCACACGCGGAATCGAAGGCGTCGCCATTGCAGGCGGCGACAGGGGAACGACCGGCCCCGGCGCCAGTTGCGTCGGCAATTCCGTGTCACGCCGGGCGGCAAGCAGCGGCGAAGACTCCTGCTGCACCGGCCGATCAACCGCTTCCGGAGTGGGAGACATGTCCGCCTCGGATGTCCGTTCCGCCGAAACAAGCTCACCTTTCTCTGTTGACGGTTCCAACCCCGGATCGGAAGAAGGGGACGAGTTTTCGGCAGGTTCCCCGCCATCATCCCGCGCGTCAGGCGCCGCTGCCGGGGCAGCCATCGCATATTCCGTATCGACCACCTCTATTGCCATGCCTGGCAACGGAGGAGCTGGCGGTTCCGACCGAAATGAAAGCATCGACAGCAACATCAGCAATATAAGATGGAAAGACGCCGAGGCCGCTGAAGAGACGCGGATGTTCACCGGTCATCCTCATGTTCGGACGAAGCCGGCGGCTCGGATAAAAAGGCGACCTTTGAAAAGCCCGCACCACCGATCTGGGTCACGACCTGCATGACCTCGCCATAGGGAAGCGACCGGTCGGCGCGGACGAAAATACGTACCTCCGTCGGATCTCCCTCGGCCTCCACCAAATGCCGCAGCAATGCGGGCAATTCCTCCCGGTCGACCGGGGCCTGCCTCACATAAAGCTGCCCCGATGCATCCAGTGAAACCTCGATCGGCTTCCGGTCGGTCCCGACCTGCTTTGCCGGAGCCTCGGGAAGATTGACATCAACCCCTGTGGGCAAAAGCGGCGTCGCGACCATGAACACCACCAGCATGACAAGCATCACATCGACAAAGGGCGTCACATTGATGTCGCTCATCGGTTGCGGTCGCTCACCGGGACCGCGAAAGCCATAGCCTGAAGGTCCAGGAAACAGGGCCATGTTCAGTTCCTGCCGCTGAACTGACGGGAAATGGCCACTTCCAGAAGCCCGGCGATCGTCCGCCATTCAAGGTCTACCTCGCCCAGCCTCCTGAGCAGACGGTTATAACCTATCACCGCCGGAATGGCGCAGAACAGCCCCGCGGCGGTCGCCAGCAACGCCTCGGCAATCCCCGGCGCCACGATCGCCAGCGACGTATCCTGCGCCTGACCTATGGCCATGAAACTGCGCATGATGCCCCACACCGTTCCGAACAGTCCGACAAAGGGTGCGCTGGAACCGATCGTCGCCAGCAAGGCGGTGCGCCCGGCAAGAAGGCGACCTTCACGGGCTATCGCAATTTCGGCAACAGACAGGAGGCGCGGGCGGATTTCCCCATAATCCTGCTTCGCATTCCGCGACGACCACCGCCATTCCCCCTCAACCGCGCCCAGCACCTTGCCGACACATGCGCCGGACATTTCCCCGAGATGATGCAGTTCATCCAGCGTTCCGACCGCAAGTAGATTATGCTGCGCCTCGCGAGACCGGCGCCGTTCTGCCGCGACCGTCCACCCCCGGTCGATCATAATCGCCCAGGACGCGACCGACGCCAGCAGGAGAAGGATGATGATAGCCTGCACGACCGGATCTGCATCCAGAAAGATGTCGAGAGGAGACGATATCGCGATCAGCCAGTCAAACTTCACCTGCAATCCCCTTTTTCGCCTATGATGATGATCGTCGGTTTCAACGCTTCAGAATGGCGCGAATGAAACTGTCCATGTCCGGCAGGCCGGTCACGGCTATGCCTTCTGCTTTCTGAAAGCTGCGGAGCGCTTCCGCGAAGGGACGGCCCGGTGCGCCGTCGGCCGGTCCCCTGAAGAATTTCTTGTCGATGAGCGCTCTCTGGAGACTCACAAGAGCGCCCTGCCGGATCGAAACGGACTTTCCTCCAGCCTCGAACCGGACAAGCGGGGTTTCCATTTCCTGCCGCATCGGGCCGAGCAGCGCGACCGCCTCGTTCGCGGCGCTTTCCACCACCATCGCCTGACGCCCCTTGCAAATCGCGGCGACGATATTGACCAGATCCAGTCCCTGCTGGGTCGGAAGAATGTCGAAGGTCCGCGTACCGTCCCGGTTGCGCGCACTGGCATAGCCCATCAGCCAGGACGCATAGGAGGAAACCGCTGCCCGGTCGGCAAGCGCCGCGCTATAGTCCGCGCAGCTTTTCGCACCGATCCCGCGAACGGAAAATCGTCCCGCCCCATCGGCGGCAAAGGCGCCCCCGCAGGAAAGGCCGGACAAGGCCAGTGCACAGACCAGCGCCTTGAGCGGGGTCAGGGTAACGTCAGACAAGCGGCGATGAAGCGAACGGCAAGACATTGAGGTGATCCGATCCTGAATTCGATAGGATATCCGGAAAGACAGCGGCAGCAGCCCGCCGCTGCCTCCCGAACATTCCCCCTTGCGCCCTCCCACGGCTCCCTGAGCCGTGGGAGGGCAACCCGGTGACACGGCAACGGGAGTGTTGCCGGCGTGGGGGTTCCCCGGGTTATTGGGCGCTGATGATGCTGACGGCGCTGTTGCCCGTGGCCGTCGCCGTCACCTGGTTCCCGGTGGTGCTCAACGTGCTGCCGACAACCGAACCCTCGACACTGGTGAAGCCGAAGCTGACACTGCTCGCACGGGCGGTGACCGGGCCGCTATTCGTCTGATAGCTGGCAATGGCCGCCGTCGGTGTACCCGTATTGAGCGCGGTCAGCGTCAGGGTGTTGGTCGCACTGTTACCATAGGCCAACGCTGCGATGCTGTTGCCGGTAACGGCAAAGCTGCTGTTACCAGCCGCGCTGTCATAGGCACCGGTCAGGTCGTTGAGCGCGACACCATAGGTCGCCTCCGAAGCGTAAGCCGCAACCGGCCCCATATTGCCCTGAACGTTCAGCACGGCCGCCTGCGCTTCGACCGTGCCCCCGGTCGCAACGGCAAGGTCGCTTCCGGCCGCCAAGGCCGTCGGCGCACCGTAATTGCTGCCCGCCTCCACATTCAGGACATTGGAAGCCGCGTTGCCGCGGGCCAGTGCCGTGGTGGAGTTGCCGGATATAGCCACACTGCTGTTGGAAACGGCGGGGACAATCCCATCGCCCATCAGGTCCACAGTGGCGGTTGTCGTCGCTTCGGATGTCACCGTGGCGGCACTAAATTGCTGGTTGGTCAGACCGGCATTGGCCGCCTGGCTGGCTGCCCCGTTAAGAACAAGGCTGTTGCTTGCCCGGTTCGCGGATGCTTCTGCCATCGTGCTGTTGCCGTCGATCAGGATCGAGCTGTCGCTGAGCCCCAGTCCATCGGCATCCAGACGATCCTCGTTATAGAGGGTCGTATTCGCGGTGCTGGACACACTGGAAGCACCGACACTCTGGCCATTGGCGAGCAATTGATCGCCGGTGGCCTCGATTCCGGTCGAAGACAGAACCGCGTTGCCGACCGTTGCCATCGGCGCGATATTGGCAGCGGACACCGTCGAAACATTGGTCACGTCATTGAAAACGGCGAGACTGGTGTTGCTATTGTCCGACAGCGACAGGCTGGACCCGTCAATTGCTGCCGGAGCGAACAGCTCCATGCTGGACGATGCCGAAATGCCGACCGCCCCGCCTTCCTGCAACGAGGAGAGCCCCGATCCGGCGGAAATGGCATTGGCGGCCAGTTCCATGCTGTTGGCGGCGGTATTGGCGACCGCCGTCGCGCTCTGGCTGTTACCCGAAACGCTCAGCGTCGAATCGGTGATGCTCTCACCCTCGACCATATCGAGCGCGAAGGCCGCATAGACATCGCTTGTCAGGTTGCTGTCATAGGCCTTCTGGACATTGGACAGCGCATTATCCGTGGTCACATAACCACCACCGGCCCCCGAGAAGTCGATATAGCTCGCACCAAGGCCATTGGCCCGGTCGATCGACGTGGCGGCAACCTTCACACTGTTGGTGGCGCTGTTGGCGATCACCGACCCGGCGGCGGTATTGCCATCCACCGACAGTTGCGAACCGGTAACCGGACCGTTGACCGCGATGGTCACGCCGCCCGAATTGGGAATGGCTGCGCTACCGGCGACATTGAAGCCGGTGAAACCAATGCCCGATCCCGTATAGTTGAACCCGGTAAAGAAGCTGAGATCAAAGTTCTGACCTGTCACTCCCCCGGATGCGGTTGCACTTCCGCTTCCTACCGAGGTGAAACCGGCAGCGGTAAGCAGCGCTTCCAGAGCCGTTCGCGCAGTCCCGGTCACCGTACTATAGTCAAGCGTCAGTGTGGCGCCGGAATTCAGCGTCAGCACGCTGCCGGATCCCATGGAACTGGTCCCTCCGGCGATAGTGCCCGATCCGGAGTTGCCAGGATAATTGATCGGATCGATGCCCGGCGAACCGGCCAGGCCGATATAGGCCGACAGATCGGCGTCACTGGTCTGGAAGTTCTGAACACCGGTGCTGGCGGCAATCTGGTTGCCCTCCAGCGAAACACCGCTAACCGCGCTGTTGCCGGTGGCCGAAGCCAGCAGGCGATTGCCTTCCGACATCACCGAAGCACCGGCGACAAGACCGGTATCGGCTGCCGTCGTACCGATGGTCGTCAGCACCGCGGCGGACCCGGTGGCCGAAGCGGGCGCCCCGTTCAGCTGGCTCGCGGTAATTTCGCCATGCGCGGCCTGCGCATTCTGCACGGCGAAGGCCATGCCGTTTGCAATCGAGACATCACCGTCGACCGGAGCCGATGCATTGACGTTGATGCTGGAACCGCCGCTTTTCACGCTGGTGATATTATTACCCTCAACGGTCAGGCTGTTGCCGGTCGTCCTGTTGCCATAGGCCAGTGCCTGAACGAGGTTATCCGACGTGCTGATGCCCGATGCGGTTACATCGTCCTCAATGGCGGTCAGGATGACATCGCCCCCGGTCGCCGTCGCGGAAATGGCCGAAGTGGCATCACCCGCCGCCTGCGTATTGCTGATCGCGCCGATCGCCGCGAAACCGCCGGCATCGACATTGCCGATATCCAGCATCATCGCATTGGCGCCGTCATTGCCATAGGCCGCCGCAACATAGGCATTGCCTTCGTTGGCGACGGTGCTGTTCGTGACATTGCCTTCGACGGACACACCGAGCTGAACGCCATCCGCGCTTGCGGTGACATCCGCCTGCGTCGACTGGTCATTCATGATACCGAACGCGGCGGCCACTTCCGGCGTAAGGCCGCTCTCGTTGCTAAACGACAAATCGCTATCCGCATCATAGCTGACAGAAATAGCGGTGGACGCTGTGGGAGCGAGCGTCAGGCCATTGCTTTCGACGGTGAGGCTGTTCGAGACAGAACCGCCATAAGCAATCGCGCGCGCCAGATTGCCGGAAGCAGTCAGCGTGCTGTCCTCGACATGGGTACCCGCGATCAGCCCGACACCGACACCAGCCAGAGAAGCCGATACGGATGAATCCGCATCCAGTATCTGGGCACTCGCAATACCCGCGCCGGAACCGACGTCATTGCTGGCGAGTGACAGGCCGCTGGTCGCCTGATTGGCGACGGCTACCGACTCGGCGGTGTTGCCGGTTACCGACAATGTGCTGCCGCCAATCGTGTCGCCCCCGGGGGCGGCACCGCGCGAATCCGCGTCGAGACCGATCTGGGTCGTGCCCTGCGACACCGTCAGGGAGCTGTTGTAACCGCTCTGCAGGTTGGCGATGGTCGCCCCGCCTGCCGCCGATACATTGCCGTCCGGCCCGGTACCGCCGGTCAGCGCAACATCACCGGCGCCGATGTCGAGATCGGTGGCATCGAGCGCGATGCTCTGGCTTGCCTGATTGCCATAGCCCGAGGCACTCGCCGTGTTGCCGCTCACACCGACACTGCTGTTCTGCGTTTCGCCGTCATCATTGCCGGTCAGGGCAATAATGGCCGCTCCCGCCACCTGCGCACCCATGGTGGTATTGAGATTGGTCTGCTGATTGGCGACCGCGACCGAACCGGCAAAGCCCTGCGCACCCTCGCCGCCGGCAACAGCGCTGGAGACAGCATTGCCCTTGACTGACGCCGAAACGCTGTTGTTCGCAAGGGTGACGGTGCCGCCTCCGATCGACTGAACATCGGCCCGGATTGCGTTACCGAGCGCCAGAGCCGACAGGCTCGTCACGTCCGTATTGCTCTGGCTGGAGCTGATGACGAGATCAGCGGCGACAGTCTGGGTCAGAGCTCCGCCGTCATAGGCGATTTGCGAACCCGCATCTACGGTTCCCGCGCCCACGAAGCTGAGGCCGTCACCGATCAGGACGCGATTGCCCGCGACACCGGTGGCGCCGGTCGCATCATTGCCGCTTACTTCGGCGGATATCTCGTTGCCCGAAACGGACAGCGATCCGGTCAGACTGTTGATGTCACCGGGATCTTCGCCGTAGATCACCGCCGATATGGCGTTTCCGACGGTCAAAGCAGATCCGGACGATCCGCCCGAATTGCTCTGTACATTGCTGAGCACGGCCGATCCTTCAAAGGCAGGGGCTTCGCCCGCCTGAAGATCGATCTCGTTGCTCGCTTCGTTCAGCCCTGTGGAGGAACTGATGCTGTTGTCGTCCAGAACCGGGGCGGCGGAGACGCTGTTGGCGCCGCTTGCCATCAGGCTCAGACCGATACCGCTATCGGTCGTGGTAGCGGTCGCGCTGGTGCCCGCAACCTGTTGCAGAGTGCTGACAACGACCGTGCCTTCGGCTTCGAAGCCGGGCGTACCCGCCGGATAGTCGAGCGAGGACAAGCCGGAGGCATCGGAAACATAGCCATTGGGCGTGGTGCCCGCGATCGACTGGTTCGCGCGGTTCACCTGCGTGGTGGCGCCGATGCTGTTGTCGGTGGCGGCGGCGGTTCCATCCTGAAAACCGACCAGTGCGATCGACAGCCTGTTATCATCGGCAAGGCTGGTCACAGATGCACCGGCATTGGTCTGGAGGCTCAGCGCGGCAACGCCGTCCGCTGCCGGATCCACGCCCACGGTCGCATCGATCAGCGCAAGGTCGATGCTCTGGGAACCATTATTCGCGGTGGCGGTTGCCTGTACGCTGTTGGTCGCCACTTCATTGCTGTCGCCGGTCTGAACGCCGGGATCGGTGATCCCGGAAATTCCGCCGATCACATTGATGACAGAGGCCTCGATCGGGCTGCCGTTCGTCTGAACCAGCGAGCCGCTCTTGTGCGCAGACACCTCAACGGTCGCCCCCGGGTTGACCAGACTGGTAACAACCGTGGAAGCAGGTGCTGCCTGCGCGACCGTGGAAAGCATGGTGGCGATAACGGCTGTGCCGACGCCACTGAGGAGGCGATTCCGTGTCCCCCTGTTAATAGTCGTCATGAGAATTATTCCCTTCAAAGATGAATAGAGCTGTGACGCAAATCGTGTCGGTGCTTGTTCAGCCCTCCTTTCTGCCCCCCGAAAGGGAGGTCATCCCCCCACGCGAATTTTCGCAATTTCCTGAAGTCCCGGCCCATCCCTGTGGATGGAGGTATCGGCCCTGTCCGGCCGCCAGATGACCGTAACGGCCGCCGGTGCGACGCCTCTTCCGGCCAGTGCCGTCATCACGGCGGCAAGACGCTGATCGAGCAGGGCATCCCGTTTGGCCGGATCCCAGTTTTCCGTATCCCGGGCCACGATCATCACATCGACCGGCCCCTTCGACGCCAGCAGGACGATCCGGTCGAGTATGGCCTGAGCGCCACCCGTCAGGGTGATGTCTCCGAATTCGAACGGGATCTGCAATCCTCCGCTCGCCGGCGTTCCACCCGTGGCGCTGATATCGTTCAGCGAAGATCCGGCGGACCGTTCCACCGGGATGGCGGCGGGCGCTTTCGCCTCGCCGCCAGTCGGCACCTTCTTCTCTCCCGGCAAAGCATTTTGATCTTGCAGCGCCCTCCCCCGCAACTGGTCGGCCGGAAGGTCCGGGATCGTATCCAGCCTCTGGGTCATGCATGCGGAAGGATCGACCTGCGCCACGGCCGCGATGAGCCGCATAGTGGCTTCCTCCAGCGCGGTACGGATACCGAGCTGCAACGGCTCCTGCCCCTTGGCGCCCAGATTGATGTCGAACAGATCGGTCCCGAAAAACCGGAACACATTGGCGCCCACTTCATAGCCGCTAAACTGTTTGGTCAGGCTGACCGTCTTGACCACGACAAGTGAACGGGAGTCGACGATGCGCAGGTCGACCGCGACATTCTCGGTAAAGACCCTCGCCTTCGGCCCGATATTGTTGATTGCAATCTCGCCCCCGCCCGAGCGGATGTCATAGTTGAGCTCGGTAATGCCGCCGACGATATAATAATCGGACCGGGTAATGGTGCCCCCGAAATAGGGCAGCCAGGGGACCCGCTTTCCGCCAATGTCATGGATTTCGCCATCGCCGAGCTGGCGCCGGTCGGTATAGCTCAGTTCTCTCTCCGCGACCGTCGGATCGAACCGTTCGGCGATTGTCAGCGGCCCACCAATCTTACCGAGAGCGGAATAGACCATCAGCGCCCCGCCCTGAGTGATCGCATTGCCTTCGTTGATCGAATATTTTCCGGTATAATCTTTCACATCGCCGACCGCGATGACGCGCGGCGGACCACGTCTGGCCACCAGCTGGTCGCCGAAGCAGGCCAGCGCAGCCTCCATCGGGGTACGATTATCCCGTACTGGCGGGCCGATCGGCGTGGGCGCCTCTCCGACACCCAGACGCTGTGTATCCAGCCCCGGCGTCCCCAGTGTCGAGCAGGCCGAAACGCTCGTTCCCAGCGCCAGCAGCGCCCCTGCCCGCATCATCCGGCGAAATTTGACGAATTTACATAACATAACTTTGAGACCTCCCCGCTTTTGTCAGTTCAACGCGCCAAACTGGCAGGCGGTCGCCCCCGTGACAGAGGCGAGCTGGTCCCCGGAATTCTGCTGATCCGTATTCAAGGCCTGATAGACATCCCCCCGGACACTCGTCGAAATGTCTCCCGAAGCATCGGCATCCACATCACCCGAGTTGGACTGGCCGCTTGTCACCCAATTGGAGCTATCCGATCCGGAGCTGGAACTGATGGTATCGGAATTGCCGGTCGAACTGGCTGAGTGTCCCGTCGTCGACGGAGAATTGCCCACCGCGCTGCTCGAACTCTGGTTGCCGGTGGCCGTGGCGGAAACGGAGCAATTATACTGGGTATCAATATAGGTGTTATAAACAGGCGCCGCGTAATAGCCGTTCTTCTTCTTCTGCCGGAGATCTTCCAGATAGGCGCGGTTTACCTTGTCCGCGGTCGTTTCGAACTGCCAGCCAACATTCTCGCCGATATTATTGGCAAATGCCGGAGGTACACCCAGGGCGGCGACCGCCATCCCCGCAATGAGATGCCTCATGCTCATGAACTTGTACTCCAGATAGAAGAAACGCCGCGCGCGGCTCGGCCCGCCCCTGAAAAGAGGCATTGAAAAACATCTTGTTGCCGGGGTGCACAGCGTCGCCGCCATGCACCCCCGCTCCCGACGGCGCGACCCGACGGGCTCCGTCGCTCAGTTCCGGCGACCGGATAGCAAAGAGGAAAGCGCCTCACCGGAAGCGATGTGCACCGCCCGGGCGACGTCACGTCAGCACACTCCAGCCGACCCAGATCAGGGCGCTCCAGAAAATCAGTGCGACAGGAAGAAAAAGGACGATCGGCACGACCAGCGGGCTTGGTTCACTGCCATCGGGATAAAAGACATAATATCCCGATCTCGATTCCGGCCGGTCCCAGGATTCCACGCCATATTCGTCGCCCCCGGCGCCCGTTTCATCGGAATTGCGGGAACAGGCCGGATCGATCAGCCCTCCTCCCTGCTGTGGCCGAACCTCCCGGGACGCGGGAAATGGGGTCATCGCCCTTCTCCTGCACATGGAAAATGTTCCCGCAGCACGGTAGCCGGATACATGAACCGCCCCGCCCCATCAGCATCCTGCCGGGACACTCCACCACGCCATGCACGTATGACTGACGGGCTTCCCTTATGGAAACCCTGCCGCCAGACCGCCCCCACCTGCGACGCAAGTTCGTCGTCCGCTCGCGTCTCAACCCCTTCGACGATCACGGTCGAAGCCATGTTGCCGGCCAGTCCCACCAGATGGCGCAACGCTTCCCGTCCACGCCCGGACTCCCTGGCACGGTACATGAAAAACCGGTCGACTTTGACGATATCCGGTTGAAGAGCGAGCAAATGGCGGATCGAGGCATGGCCGACACCGAAATCATCGAGCGCGATCCTGACACCGAGCTTCCGCATCTGCGCCGCAAAGGCAGCGGCCTGACCGATATCGGGAAAGCTGGTGGTTTCGGTGATTTCAACGATCAAGCGCGGCGCTATATCGGGACGCTCCCTCAGCCGGTCGGCCACGCCTCTCCACCACCCGTCGAAACAGGCGCTTTGCGCGGAAATATTGACACCAAGACAGACATCCGGTTCACACGCCAATTCTTCGATCACCCGCGACACAACATGGCGATCGAGCACCCCGGCAAGACCCAGACGCTCCAGCGCCAGCACCACCTCTCCCGGCCCGGCACCATCCTCCGCCCCATCGTTCCGCAACAGACACTCATGATAGAGAACCGCCTGATCGTTCATGGCATGGCAAACTGGTTGCCATGCCAGCGTCAACTGATCAGCGGACAGCGCCTCGAACAGCTGGGCGGCCATTTTCATATCGGCCCGATATTGCCTCGCCCAGCCCTCGCCAGGCCCGACAGGAAGCCCATCGAAGCGGGCACGGGAAAGCGCGGCCACCACCCCCCGGCACGAAGCCGAGGATTCATATCCGAACCGCGCAGACCCGAAAAGCGACCAAATGCCGGCAACCGATATATGAAGGCGATTATCGCCGAACCGGACCGGAAGCTCCGCGATCGCCGATGAGAATTCCTCGGCAAATCTGGTGCAGCAAGCTTCCGGCGCGGTCGCACCGAGCAGGTCTGTTTTCCAGACGAGAACGGTTATGACATCGCCCCGCTCCGTCCCGGCACCGGGAGTAACAACCCCGCCATCACCGACGAGCTTGTCCAATATCCGGCAAACCACCCCTCTGGCATGTCGCGCAGCCTCCTCACCGTAGACCGTCGCGATGTGAGGAAGGTTGTTCATGCGAAACGCGAACAGGGCCATCATGTCCCGAGGCCAGGCGCCGTCCTCCACGAGCAGGCGGAGCCCCCCGCCCTCCCCGGCCAGCCTCCCGATCGGTTTGCGTGCCATATCCTTCTCCCCAGACCCGCCAGACCATCTGTTCGAGTCTGAGACCGAATAGCCAAAACTGTATCACCCGATGGCCATCAAGCTTTTGATAACTATGGGGAAGTTAAAGCCCCCCCTGAAAATCAGGAAAAAGGGATTCGGGATACGATGCCATGGAGCATGTTCAATCAGGATGGGCGGAGAAAATATCTGACCCATGCCGAGATGCAGTCCTTCCTGCATGCCGCCGAACAATGCTCGCCTGAGGTTCACAGCTTCGGCTGGATGCTGGCTGTCACCGGTTGCCGCATTTCAGAAGCCCTGGCGATGACACGCGAAAACATCGATTTCGAAACCAAGCATGTCATCATCCGATGCCTGAAAAAGCGCGGGAAACAGGTGTTCCGGGCGGTTCCGCTACCGGTTGGCATGCTGGACATGCTTTCCGACTGGTTTGATGCGGGGAAGCTTCCTGACGGGCCGCTGTGGCCCTGGTCCCGCATGACCGGCTATCGACGTATATGCGAGATTATGGACGATGCCGGCCTGACCGGAGAGTGCGCTACCCCCAAGGGGTTACGCCACGGTTTTGCCGTCATGGCTATTCAGGCCAAGGTTCCCCTGAATCTCGTGCAGAGGTGGCTGGGGCATGCCGATATTAAGACAACCGCTATCTATACATCCGCTATGGGTGCCGAAGAACGGGAAATTGCAGCGCGCATGTGGGATGTATCGGGCATCCGTCGGTCCGGCAAAACAAGAAACAACACAAACAAAAATCAAGAAAAACTGCAAAAAAAATACGATAAATCTACGGAAATACACAAAATTACCGAAATCAATATTAAAGAAAAACCCAGTAACAATTATACCTTTTCTGAAAAGAAAGAAATAACTAAATTAAAAAATGAAGAAGAATTCCATGATGAAAGCAAAATTTATACACCCCCTTGCCTCATGATACAGTTTTGGCTATATTGTAACAGGTCTTATCAAAGTAAGACATTCAACGTTCCTTTTCACGACCCTATTTATTGAATAAAAACTTAAAAAATTTTTACAAAAGTTACACAAATCTCACTATAGTATGAGACAATATGGACAACTTCTGAAAATCCAACTTGTTCCATAACTTATACAATATTTTTATTTACACTATTTTACATATCACCTCCCCTCGCCCTGCGATAAACACTCACCAGAGCAGGCATCTGGACTAGCGAAAAATCTGTCCACTCACTGCCGCAGCATATGCGACGATCATCGAGGCAGTCACACCCCTCCTGTTACAGATATCGGGCACCACAATTTCACGGGCCGAGACATATTCCGGCCTTCCGAACAGCAGGAGACCACCGCCTACTCTTGAAGATACGGCATTTTTGATAAACAGACGGAATCGTCAATCTGACCGTTGGTGCAGGCTATCCACGCCCGAACAGACGGCGAAATACCCCTCGCACATGTCCAGAGCGGTACTCGCGGACACAATTTCCAGGGCAAATAAACGTCGCCACCCTGCCCCGTGCAACCGCACCTGTAGCCGATCCGAGGCAGGCCCGGTTGCCAGACGGCCGGGTCGGGTCAACTCGCCTGCGGCTTAAATGTCTCATAAAGGCAGTGATCAAACCAAATCCGGATAAAATATCCGACCGCAGAATATTTTCCGTCCCGGCTGTCAGATTTGGCCGGATGCTCCGTCTTGTCAGTGAACGGCAAGGAAACTGGCCTTCGACAGGGATGATCAATGCCTTTTTTTCGTAGCAGAATATCGCGACTCAGCGCAGGTCAGCGCGTGGCACGCCTGTGTGGGCCGCACCTGCTCGTCGCATATGCCCTGCCCCTGCTGGTCGCGATGCTGATATCGTCCCTGCTTCCGGCACCGGCTGCGGTGGCGGGTCCTGCACGCGAGGCAGAACTTGAGCAGCGCCTCGCCGGACCGGACGGTGCGATCATGATCGTCGCGCATCGGGCGTGCTGGAAACGGACTTCGGAAAACAGCATCGATGCGATCCGGGCGTGCATCGACGCCGGGATCGACATGGTGGAACTTGATGTGCGCACCACACGGGACGGCATGCTGGTCCTGATGCATGACACCAGTGTCGACCGCATGACCGAAGGCAACGGCAATGTCTCCGATCTCGACTGGGCGCAGCTTCGTAAGCTGCACCTGCGGGAAGGCAACGGATTGAAAGACGGCAAGCCTGCCCCACTTACAAAGCGTCATATCCCGACTTTCCGTCAGGCGCTGCGCGCCGCGAAAAACCGCATCCTCATCAATGTCGACGCCAAGACGCCGCTCTCACCTGCCATGCTTGCGATGATCGATGCGGCGGGCGGTCGCGGGCAGATCCTGTTCAAGGCCGAAGCCCCGCTAGAACAGCTACGCGAATATGCGCCCTGGATGCAGCAGGTCCGGTTCATGCCGATCCTCCGGGAACCGAATATCAAGACCGATCCGACTGTCGCCATCGCCTCCTATGACCCGGTGCACCCGATCGGTTATGAAATCGACGTCAAGGATCGTGCCTTCGCACCGGTCATGACGCCGATAATCCGAGCACGATGCGCCCGATATTGGGTGAACAGTCTGGCCGGACGCGCTTTTTCGGACATTGATGCGGTGACCGATCCCGACACTGTCTGGGGACGGCTGATCGACCTCGGCGTCGACGCGATCCAGACCGACGAGCCAGTCATGCTCAGCGACTATCTGCGGCGCACCGGTAAAGCCGGATTCACCTGCACGGCCCCCTAGACCCGCCCTTTCTCAACCACTCCCGCTGACTTCAGCCTTTCGATCAACAGGATAGCTATATCTATGAAACACAAGCTTATATTCGCTTCCGCCGTTGCCGCCCCCGCACTGGTCGCGGGTCTCCTCGCCACGCCGTTACAGGCGCAAACCGCCGATACGTCGTCCGCCGGACAAGGGTCCGATACCGCAGCCGACAAGCGCAAGGCCAAGGAGGAGGAAACATCCTCGATCGTCGTGACCGGTTATCGTTCGTCCAACGCCGCCGCGATCGAAGCCAAGCGTCGCGCGACCGGCATCACCGATTCCATCGCGCAGGATCAGGCCGGCCTTCTGCCCGACCTCACCATCGCTCAGGTAGCCCAGCGCATTCCGGGCCTCGCCCTCGTTCCCGACTTCGCAACCTCTGACGACCGCTCACCCGACCTTGCCGAAAGCGTGATGATCCGCGGCATCGGGTCGAGCTATAATCTCGTCACCATTGACAGCCTCCCTCTCGCGTCGACTTCCGCCGACAGCCGGGGCGCCCGCATCGAACTGCTGCCGCCTTCCTTCGTCAGCCGGATCGACGCGATCAAAACGATTACCGCCAATCTCGATCCGCATGCCCTGAGCGGGCAGCTCGATCTGATTACCGCCAGCGCGTTCGACACCGGCAGGACAGCACTCGTCGCGCGCGCCTCGATCGGCGACAATTCGACCGCAGGTGCGCTCGACGTCGATCAGGGTCAGAATATCCGCGCCGACGCAACCTTCAGCAGCACCTTCGGCACCAATCATGATTTCGGCATTGTGCTTTCGGGGTCCTATTCGAAATATTATTCGAGCAATTACGACCAGAAGCCGGGCGCGGTCGATAACAGCTACCGTCTCTACGATCAGGATACGGGCAAGGAAATCGGCGACTATAACGACCTCACCAACACCAACGGCTATTCGACCGCCTCGCGCAACCAGATCTTCATCTATGACGACAATGTCACGCGTGGATCGGGCGTGATGAAGCTGGAGTATAACCCCAGCGAGACGACCTACGCCTCCGTCTATACCGGCTATTTCTATCAGAAGGAAAATGAGGTCCGGAACGAAT
This sequence comes from Sphingomonadales bacterium, assembly GCA_006226685.1. Lineage (GTDB taxonomy): Bacteria > Pseudomonadota > Alphaproteobacteria > Sphingomonadales > Sphingomonadaceae > Sphingobium. The sequence continues at coordinate 1,942 of SBGG01000072.1, read as the reverse complement.
ATCTCGCCTCCGCCGATACGGGCACGGTCCCGGCCAATCAGACGGCGACTTCGGGGGAATGGGCCAAGGGCAAGACCGCGCTCGGCTATTCGCATCAGCCGCAAAAGCGCGAAACCTTCGTCCTATCGGGCATATTGGATCAGGCCGTTGGCGACCGGATGGTCGGGCATCTGCGCGCCTCTCACTCGCGCGCGCGCCTCAACACCATTCGCGATCGCTCAAAGTTCAACATGAGCAGCAACACCACGGACGGCGGCTTTTCCTATGATCTGAGCAAGGGCTATCCTGTTCTTTCCTTCTATAATCCCGCCTACGACAATGATGCGGCTAATTATGTCGAGAGCTATATCCAGCATATCACCCAGCGGGCGGCCCAGGACCTTACCTTCGTGGGCGGCAATCTCGATTATAATTTCGGCGCCGATGATCGCGGCTTCGGTCTCAATATCGGCGGCAGCTTCCAGAATACCGACCAGTCCTATGATGAAGGCAGGGAAAGCGGGAAGATCCTCGACGCCAATGGAAAGCCGCTGACGATGGTGAATTTCGTTCGCCCCGTCACGGAACGGACGACCGACCCCGATGTCAATTTCCTGTTTATCGACGATGCGGCCTATCGCTCCGCTTGGGCGGCGGCGGGCTATCCGGGCACGGACGACAATAGCGACGATAATATTTCGAGCGATTATGACCTCAATGAAAAGGTCGCGGCGGCCTATGCCGAGGCGGCCTACCGGACCGATACTTTCTATGTCCGCGCCGGTCTGCGCTATGACTCGACCCATACCGACATTGACCTGTGGGCGCAGGACGACAATCTTCCGGCCGATCCGAATTCCGCCGCGCAATATGTCCGCATCAACCGCACGGCATCCTATGACTATCTGCTGCCCTCGCTGATCGCGACCTATGATTTCGGCCATGGAGTGATCGCGCGTGCGGGGTACAGCAAGACACTGGGCCGCCCGAACTATAATTATTATGCGATCGGCGAATCCATCGGCCTGCCCGATGACAGCGAAGAGCAGACGATCTCCATCACGCGCGGCAACCCCGATCTCAAACCGCGCACATCGAACAATTTCGACCTGTCGCTGGAATGGTATCCGACCCGTGGCAGCATGATCTCCGTCGCAGGGTTCTATAAGGATATCAAAAACCTGATCTTCATGCAGAATATCACGCAGGCCGGATATGAATATGAAGGCGCAACCTACACCGCGCGCATCTCGACGCCGATGAATTCGCATAGCGCTTCGGTGAAAGGCATCGAGTTCTCGCTCCGTCAGGACATGCACGACATCATGACGGGCGTGCTGCGCAACTTCGTCGTCTCTGCGAACGCGACTTTCATCAAGGGCAAGCAGACGGTGATCCAGTCGGACGAATCGATCCGCAAGGTCAACGGTCTGGAAGGACAGCCCAAATTTCTGGCCAATGCCGCCCTCTCCTATGAAACCGAGCGGTTCGGCGCATCGGTGGCCTATAATTATGTCGGCGATTATCTGAAGTCGATCAACGAGGATTCCCCGGTGTTCGACATTCACAGCCGACATCGCAGCGAAGTCTCGGCGCAGGTCCGCCTCAAGGTTCGAGACGGCATAACCCTGATCGCCGAGGGGCAGAACCTCGCCAAGTCGAACATCGAATATTACCGCAAGATGCCGACCGGACGCCTTCTCGCCGAACGCAGCCAGAAGGGCCGCGTGCTCTGGCTGGGCGTGAACTGCCGCTTCTGACCCCTCCGTCATTCTAGGGTCAGGACCCATTACTGGCACCGTTGAGGCGCCCAAATGGCGATGCTATCGGGCCGAATGGCCCGCCGGGAAGGCTGGTTGCCTTTCCAGGGGCCATTGGGTTCGAGAGGGAAGCCATTTGGACGTCCCGCAGGGATTTGACCAAAATGGCCCGGCGCTGCGTCGAAAAGCCTGGAAATATCGAC
>SBGG01000033.1 GCA_006226685.1 Sphingomonadales bacterium | reverse complement strand
CCCGCTACGACAAGGATCCCGCCAATTTCATCGCGGCCGTCAAACTCATCTGCACCCGCATCTGGTGCGCCGCTTAATGAGTCGACGCCCTAGTTAAAGCGACATGAATACGCGCCCATGGCGCCACAATCCGGCCCTGCCCGGATAGCGACTTTTCACCTCTGCCTTATGCTTAAAAATATAGGATATGTATTCCTACTTATAGGATAATTTAGGATAACTACAAGCCACCCACCTAATTCTGCTCCCTGACAGCGGATTCGCTGTGATCGCATTGTTCAGGGGATAATCAATGTCGAAAACCACCGAGTTGCTCGAAGCCGCGGTCGCGGAGGTGATAGCCAATCATCCGGCCGAAGGGGAGCAACCGACAGCACGCCAGCGCGCAGCCACGGACCGCGCCTTCGCCATGGTGATGAAGATCATCGCACCGCGCATCCGCCATTTCATCCGCCAATATGGCCTGATGCATTACCGGGAGGATGCCGAGCAGGTGTGTGCGATCGGCGTGCATCGCGCGATCGAAGCCTATGATCCGGCGAGGGCGATGTTCACGACCTTCGTGAACTGGCAGATCCGCGGCGAGTTGCAGGGGCTGCGCTTTCGCCTGATGGACGACCAGCGTCCATCGGCAAAGAAGGTGGATGCCGTCACCATCTCCCTCCACGGCAAGGATTATGGTCCCGACGGCGAGGAAATATCGCTCGAAACGATGATCGAGGATGAAAACGCGACCGCCCGCACTGAAAACCGCGCCGCCGACCATATGGCCGGGCAAATATCACGGGCCCTGCTGGATGAATATGTCCGGCACCTGCGCGATGTCGGCATCGCACAACTGCGGCGCAAAGCGCTCAGCGCGCGGAAGGTCACCCGGAGACAAGATATTTCCGACGGCCTGCCCCGATATGTTCAGAGCCACAGCGACCAGGTCGATCCGGAAGAATTGCGCAAACTGGAAGACCGTATCCGGCGCGACCGGGATATCGTCTGTCGCCACCTGTTCGATCTGGACGGGGAGGAGGGCAGAGATGCCGAAATGGGGCTGACGCGAGAGCGTATTCGCCAGATCACGCGGCGGGCGGCAAAGCTGATCGGCGAACTGGCTTCCGAAAATCCGCGTTTCGCCATAGTGCGCCCTCACCGGGAAGGCGAGGAACTGCCGGCACCTCCCCTGCTGCCGCAGGGGCGCAACAGGGGAGCCGACCCCGCCACAACAAGAGTGACGGAACCCGATCATGCCCCTGTGGCGCCCGACCATCCGGGCCTCACCATCCTGTTCACCGGCGTTCCCACCGCCTCTCGCCACTGACATCAGGCAATAGCGGCGCAAAATAGGGCAGACAGGCACAGTCATCCTGCCCCCCACCCGTCCCATGATTGAGACAGATCACATCATTTGTAATGACATCACACCAAAGGGCGATTTTCATCCTCTCCCTCTCATGTTAAGGCAGCTACCATTGTCGCACCCCCTCTCTTGGTGGTCGACAGGATCAGGGCGCCGCTTGTGGGGAGGGAGTTCACAATCATGCCGCACCCTTGCGGGACCGTCAGAGGACGGCGCCGGTGAACGGGCAGACGATAGACCCGGACGGCAATGCCGCCGCCCGCAGGCCACGCCGCACAGACAGGACGGCCGGGTCGCCCCCGGTGCGAAACCGGAGCACGGACACATCGGTCCCCATCGACCCCTATCGCACCATCGTCTTTCCCAACCGGGTTCGGGAGCAGCGCAGGCGCATAGGCCTCGAAACGCTGCTGACACTCGCCGAACGACTGCCTGCCCTGCCCTATATCCGCCTGTCCAAGATCGAACGCGGCGAAACCTTCGCCAGAGCAACGGAACTGCGCATGATCGCAACCGCCATCGGCCTTGATGATGCCGCTGCGCTGCTGATCGATGTCGAAGATCCGGATTTTTCGATCGCCCTGTGGGCGGGGTCGCGAGGGGAAAAACATGCGCTGAACCGCGAAAGCGAAGAACTGGCGATGCTGCTGGCTGCTGCGTTTCGTGCCCGGCGTACCGATGATCCGTCGCTCACACTCGCCCGGCTGCAGACTGAATATGGCCTGCCTTCCGTTATCGTCTCGCGCATCGAAAACGCGCTGAAACCGTTCGACCGCTGGAATGTCGAAACGATCACCTCCATCTGCGCGCTGCTGGGCACGCCCGACCGCGCGGCACTGGCGGCTCATTTGCGTATGCTGCGCGATCAGGGCGCCCTTACCGAATGGCTGGCGCGAATAGCGGGCGCGCGGGAACGCGAAGACCGCACGCGGGAACGTATCAGGACTTTGCGGCAGGAACTGGCGCGGATGCCGTTCCACCTTCCCGCGCAGATGATGGCCCCGACCAAGGCGACCGCGGCCCCTATGACAACGGCCCCCGTCGCCGGAGAGCATCGCCTGCTGACGGTGCTCGGCGTCCCGGCGGGAGACGGCGTGATCGAACCCTTTCCGGGGCCACAGCGGATCGCACCGCCCCCCCAGACCGGCCCCAACAGCTATGCACTGCACATGTGCCGGGCCTCGCTGGGGCCGATCATCCCCGGTCATGCAGTGCTGATCGTCGATCCCGATCGCTCTCCGGTACAGGGCGGGCTCGCCGTGCTGCGCGAAGGAAAAGGTCTGCGTGTGCTGAGCATCACAACCGACCGCAACGGCAGCCTTTATGGCAACAGCGTCAACCCAGAGCGGGAAATCGCGCTTGATATGGTGCCGCCTGCAGATCTGGCGATGGTCACGGCGGTGCTGTTCGGCTAAGATCGCAAGGCGGTGACAAGCCGCTTGCGGTAGGGCCGCACGGCCCGTTAAAATCCGCCCATAAGGAAAAGGGTGTCCGGGGATTACCGGTTCGCGGTCGCGGCGAACGGTCGGGCAAGACATATCGTCCGCATTTGAGGGGAACAGAAGCGTGACAAGGCATAACATATGGTTCGGATCGATGCTGATGACGGCGGCCATTGCCGTTGGCGGAGCAGCCGGACGCGCCGGGGCGGAAACGGTCCGGCCCAGCCTGATGGACAGTTTTCGCATCGGCACCGGCGGCAGCGCTTTGTGTCAGGCGCAGAGCAACGGCACGGGTCCGGCGACATCCTCCATATTCGATCGCGCCTGAACGCTGGTTTGCCGCGATTCGGCGCTGCCCATCGGCCGGATGATCGCGCTGCATAACGAGAACAGCGCGAATCCGCAGACCATGATCGACAAGGCCTTGCGCGGCGGCGAAACGACAATGAAATGTGCCGCCGCCGGGGAACTGGCCCTGCCCGATCTCGGCCCGGTCGAGATCCGAAACTGCACGCAGGACAGTGGCATTCCCGCCCGCGTCACCGCCTTCGCCTATGTCGCGAACGGCCGAAACGGCCTCAAGGTGATCCAGCTTACCTCACCGGACAGCCAGCGCGGCTTTTACGGCTTCTCGCCGCCGCCCAAGCCCGAACTGATCGCCTGGGCGAAAACGCCGAGCCCGGCGCTCGCCCTGTCCAAGGGCCTGGACCGCGACCGCGCCGTCGATGAAACCGGCGGCCAGATCGCGGTCTTCGGTCGCCTCGGCTCCCGCCCCTTCACCCGGCCCGAAATGGAAAAGCTGTTCCTTACCAGCAAGGGCGTGCCCTATAAGGTGAGCGATACGGTCGACATGAAAGCCTGGCGCGCGCCGATGAAGAGGCCCGGCACCTGAAGCGAGGAGGCTTCAGCTTCCCTTTCCGGCCTCCCGCCTGCCCATGACCCGCTGTTCAAGGGCGCGAAACAAGGCATCGAGATCATCAAGATCGACATCGAGCATTTCGTCCCACTGCGCGACAACGGCGTCGAGATCCTCCCGGCTGTATGAAGGAAGCGGCGCCAGCGTTTTCGTCACCGGTGCGTTCAATACCCTGTGCGGCCAGCTATGCCCGGTCAGATTATTATAGATCCAGCCAACCACCACCAGCGTGAAGATATTGATCCCGATCGGCGCGAGATAAACCCAGCTCCACGCATCCGGGCCAGCCGCCCCCAGCGAACAAAGCAACGCACATGCTCCGCCCGGAGGGTGCAGGCAGCGCATCAGCGACATCAGGGAAATCGCGACCCCGACCGCGAAACTCGCACTTAACCAGGGGAGCCCGATCAGCTTGCCCATGGCGATGCCGAGCAAAGCGGAAATCAGGTTCCCGCCGATAACCGGCCAGGGCTGCGCCAACGGACTGGCCGGAACAGAAAAGACCAGCACCGCGGAAGCTCCCAGCGGCGCCACAAGCCACGGCAAAGCATCAGTGCTGGTGCCCGGCAAAAGCCCCAGCAGAAAGATGGTCACCGCACCGGCAGTGGCAATACCCAACGCCGCGCCCAACGCCCCTCGCAACCACCCGAGATGGCCGACGGCCAAATGCGCACCCGGCATCGCGGCGTTCCGGACAAACCGGCGCAGCAACAGCGATATGACCTTCAAATTCCGCCGGGAACCGGAGGCCAGCCGGCATCGTCCAGCCCCCGCGACAAATCGGTCGCGCAGGCATCAAGCACATGCGGGCTGGTCGCGCGAACGACGAAATTGCACCCGACCCTGCCTTCGCGGAAAAAGGGATAGCTGCCGATCTGGCTGCCTTCATGCGCGCGCTCGGTCGCGGCAAGCAGGTCGGCAATCTCGCTTTCCGCCACCCAGCAGCCGATCTGGGTAGACAATACCGGCGCGCCCCCCTCCAGCGACCCGGTCAGCGCATCGAGCATCCCGGCGGTGATATGCGGCACGCCCGCCATGATGAAGATATTGCCATGCCGGATACCCGGCGCGCCGGAAAAGCGGTTGGGGATGAGGTCCGCCCCTTCCGGCACCCGCGCCATGCGCAGCCGCGCCTCGGTCAGGCCGCCGCGCGTCTCATAATAATCCGCCAATATCGCCCGCGCTTCGGGGTGGATGACGACCGGAACGCCAAGCGCCTTCGCAATAGCATCGACGGTGATGTCATCATGGGTGGGGCCGATGCCACCGGTGGTGAACAGATAGTCATTGCGGGCGCGTAACGGGTTGACCGCCTCGACAATCGCCTCTTCGACATCGGGCACGACGCGTACCTCGCGCAGGCGGATGCCCTGCACATTGAGCCAGCTCGCGAGCTGCGCGATATTCTTGTCCTGCGTGCGCCCGGACAATATCTCATCGCCGATGACGACCAGTGCGGCGGTCCATATACGGTCGCTCATGCCGGCCGCGCTTTCGCCGCGAGCGCCTTGAGCCGCGCGAATCGCTCCGGCGGCAGAAGCTCGGACGCATCATAGGTGGTTTCGAACACCGGAATATCGTCGGGAAGAGCAACCCACGGCATCCGGTCGGCCGCGAAAATGACGGCATCCGGCCGAACTGACGCCGGGGCATCGAGTGTCCCCACCCGAATACCGACGCCATGCTCCCCTAGCCGGGAATAATGGCTCCACAGCGCCGTTCCGCACTCCGCGCAGCGAATGATCGCATGGTCGCCGCCCCTGCCCGCCTTCACGACATGGCGGCTCGTCTCTCCGGAAAGATGCGTCAGGCGATCCGTCTCATAGAACATGTTGACCACCGATGTTGATCCGGTCTGCTGCTGGCATAAGGTGCAGTGGCAATTGTTCACGAATATGGGATCGCCAGCGACGCGATATCGGACATTCCCGCATGCGCATCCGCCTTCCATAACCTTATCGGACATGGTTTGTGCCTCCTCGACAGAACCGACCCATGCCCCCATGAGCGGTCGGGATCAAGCCCTCGCTCTGCCCTCTCGTCAGATTGGCCGGGAGCCGTTATAGAAGCGAAATGACCGACTATATGACCATGACGGCGGACTCCCCGCCAACCCGATCGACCGCGATAAAGCTCTACGACGAATCCGGCTTTGCCGGCATGCGCAAGGCGGGCCGCCTTGCCGCCGAGATACTCGATGCGCTCGCCCCCCATGTGGTGCCCGGCGTCACCACCGGAGAGCTGGACGATATCGTCCGCCAGATGACGATAGAGGGCGGCGGCGTGCCCGCGACCATGGGGTATCGCGGCTACACCCATAGCTGCTGCATCTCGCTCAACAATGTGATCTGCCACGGCATTCCCGGCGACAGGGAACTGAAGGACGGCGACATCCTCAACATCGACGTCACCCCGCTGGTCGATGGCTGGCATGGCGACAGCAGCCGCATGTATATTGCGGGCGAAGCCTCGATCAAGGCAAAGCGCCTGATCGACGTGACCTATGAATGCCTGATGATCGGCATCGACCAGGCGAAGCCGGGCAATCATCTCGGCGATATCGGCCACGCGATTCAGAAACATGCGGAAAAGCACCGCTATGGCGTGGTGCGGGATTTTTGCGGCCATGGTCTTGGCCGGGTATTCCATGATGCGCCCGAGGTGGTGCATGTCGGCATACCGGGCACTGGCCCCGAACTGAAGCCGGGCATGTTTTTCACCATCGAACCGATGATCAACATCGGCAAGCCGGGCGTGAAGCTGCTGGAGGATGGCTGGACGGCGGTGACGCGCGATCGCACCCTTTCGGCTCAGTTCGAACATAGCATCGGTATCACCGAAACAGGCTGCGAGATATTCACCAAAAGCCCGGCGGGTCTCGACCGGCCGCCTTATCAATAGGGTTGGCGATACCGCGCACCGCAGGGACCGGGGCGGTGCCTTTCCATATTCCGTAACAAAAAAAGGGGCCGGTTCAGGGCCCCTTTTTCCCATCATCCGGCTTGGCCAGTCTGTCGGCCAGCGATTGCAGCGTTATATCCGCTATTACAGAAGCCGGATCATCGGATCGCAGTAACTCCGCGAGCCAGATGCTGCGCTGCCCCAGTTCGTCGAGACGCTGCAAATGGGTCATGCAGCGCAGCATTACCTGCTCATCAAGGCAAAGCTGGACGCCCAGATCTTCCATGTCCTCGCGCAACTGATCCAGCTCGTCCGCGATCTTCCGTCGCAAGGTGAGCGGACACAGGCGCACGGGCACCACGCTGTCGTCAGAAGGGAGAGGGACCGGATCAGGCCGCAAGATTGCTTTCCTCACATCGATTGAGGATCGCCCGCGCCAGTTCGGGAATCGCAAGCTGCGCCTCGACCGCACCCTTGGCGATCGCCGCCGCCGATGCCTCGAACACCATCGCGCTGTCCTTGTCCTGACACAGGGTCAGGCCGCCAAGCTGGCGGATCGCGCCAAGCCCGGCCGCACCATCCGTGCCGGAACCGGAAAGAATGACGCCCACCGCCTTGTCGCGGGCGGCCTTGGCCACCGTCGTCAGCAACAGGTCGGCGGACGGACGCATGCCGTTCACCGGATCGCGCGCGACAAGGCGCATGCTGCCGTTCGGCCAGCGATCGATCAGCCCATGCTTGTCGGGATGCGCCAGCACATAGACATGACCGGGGCGCAGCGCGATGCCGTCTTCGGCCAGCTTCACCTCGGGTGCGATCGCCTGGTTGAGGCGGGAGGCAAACGGCACCGCCAACCCCTCCTCAAGCTGTTGCAGCACGATGGTCGGCGGACAGTCGGCGGGCCAGGCCGACAGCAATTCGGTAACCGCAGGCCCCCCGCCCATCGATGCCGTTATCGCGACCAGGCCGCCATTCCATTTATAGGAAGGCGCCATATCGGCCCGTTCCGTCGCCTTTTCCACCGCAGCGGCCTTCGCAGCGGCAGCCTCCGCGTCATAACGCTTCACCTTGCTTTTGGCGGCAGTCGCGACCAGCTTGCACAGTTTGCCGGAGATCTTGTCGAACTCATCCGGCGTCGCCCTGGTCGGCTTGGGAAAACAATCGACCGCCCCCAGTTCCAGCGCGCGCATGGTCACCTCGGCACCCTTCTGGGTCAGGGTCGAAAGCATCACGACCGGCATGGGGCGGGTCGTCATGATCTCTTCGAGAAAATCGATGCCGTTCATGCCCGGCATTTCAATATCGAGCGTCACGACATTGGGCCGCAGCGACGCGATCATCTCCCGCGCCTCGTCGGCATTGGCCGCAGCGCCGACGACGACAAGATCATTCGACCGTTCGAGCGCGCTGGAAAACAACGCCCGCATCGTGATCGAATCGTCGACAACCAGCACCTTCACCGCAGCCATGGAACAAACCCTTTTTTCGTAACCCTATAGTGTAAAACCACCATCCGCTTGCCCGGCCGGATCAGGCCGCTTCGGGCAAGGGATCATTCGCGGTGAGCCCCGGAAGATCGAGCACCATCACCATTCTGTCCTCCAGCGCGACCAGCCCTTCGAGATAGGGCACGACCGCATCGCTGCCCGCCGACGGCGGCGGCTGAATATCCTCATCCTGCGCAGTGACGATATCGCTGACCGCATCGACGATCAGCCCGCGCAGCTGCGCCCCCACCTGCGCAACGATGATGACGTGGCGCTCTGTCGGGATCGTCGCTTCCCAGCCCAGCCGCGCGGCCAGATCGATGACCGGCAATACGGTGCCGCGCAGGTTCACCACCCCCGCCACATAATGCGGCACATGCGGCAGGCGTGTGGTCGGCGACCATGCGCGAATTTCGCGGATCGCCATGATATCGAGGCCGAAGCTCTGACTGCCGAGGCGAAAAGTGATCAGTTGGCGTGCCATATCTCTACTCCTGTCCCACCAGGGACGATCAATGGGTGATGCGCCGCAACGCGCTGTCCAGCTTGTCGGCATCGAAGGGCTTCACGATCCAGCCCGTGGCGCCCGCCGACCGGGCCCGCGCCTTCTTCTCGTCCGAACTCTCGGTCGACAGCACGAGGATCGGGCAATCGCGAAAGCGCGCCTGCCCCCGCAATTCCTCGATCAGGCGAAACCCATCCATGCGCGGCATGTTGATGTCGGTCACGATCACATCGACCGCCTCGCCATTCCCGTCCAGCCATTCCAGTGCGGCCACGCCGTCCACGGCCTGCGACACCTCATAGCCCCGCGAGGTCAGCGCCGCCCGCAACAACGCGCGCATGCTTGCGCTGTCGTCCACGGTCAGGACATGAATAGTCTCGGACATCATTTTGCCTCTTCTTCCTTCAGAATAGCTCTACTTCACCGCCGCCCGGCATCGGCCGTGCGACCGCCCTTTCCGCCGGAACCGCCCCCGGAGCGACGATGCGACACCGCGTCCGCCCCAGCATCGGATCGAACTCGACGCGACGCGCCCATTCTCCCCCCGTCTCCTCCCGCACCAGCGGAATACCCTCCGCCGCGAGGAAAGAACGGGCGAACCGCGCATTCACATCACCAATGCGCGTCATTCCCGCATGCATGTTCCCACCACCATAAATATGCGCCTTCATACGAGACTTTACGCCGCCACCTGTCATCATCTGGTTAATAAGCAGTTCCATCAGATAAACGCCGTAATTCTGGTCGGCGACGGTGCCGCTGCCTGCCGCCGGTTCGGCCAGCAGGAAATGGTTCATCCCGCCGACACGCGCCACCGGATCATAGAGGCAGCAGGCGATGCAGCTTCCCAATATGGTGGTCAGTATTTCCGGCCTGTCGCCGCCGACATGAACCTGCCCCTGCATCACGGTGATGCGGCGCGGCTCCTCCGGCGATCCGACAGCAGCGGCAAGCACCATGAATCAGAGCCCCGCGACAGCCAGTGCGCGCTCGGCGATACGCGGCAACGGCAGGATTTTTTCCGCCGCACCCATGTCCGCAGCCGCACGCGGCATGCCGTAAACCGTGCTCGTCGCCTGATCCTGCGCGATCGTCCGCCCGCCCGCCTGGCGCATCGCCAGCAATCCGCGCGCGCCGTCCTGCCCCATGCCGGTCAGCAATATGCCGACCGCTGCCGGACCCAGCCGCCGGGCCACCGATTCGAACATCATGTCGATGCTGGGCCGGTGACCGGACACCAGATCGCCCGGCATCAGGCGTGCGGTCAGCCGTTCCCTGCCGGCGATCACCGTGTGGCACGCATTGCCCGGCGCGATATAGATATGACCCGGCAGCAACGACATGCCGCTTTCGATCAGACGGACATTCGCCACGCACTGCCGGTCCAGCCGCTCGGCCATGGCCGGGGCGAAGGCGGCACTGATATGCTGAACGATCACCGTCGGCGGGCAATTTTCGGGAAAAGCCGGAAGAATATGGTGCAACGCCTCGACCCCGCCCGTCGATGCGCCGATCGCGATCAGTTGCGTCCCCCCGATATCCTGGGGAGAAGACAGCGCAATGGCCTGCCGCGCCACCGGGGCCTGCACCGGCGGTACGCCCTGCGCCATCCAGCGTTTCACGCGCGAGGCCGCCCGCACCATGATGGCAAGCTTGCCGCCATCGCTATCCAGCAGGTTGGAGATGGAGCCGTCCGGCTTTGCATAACAGTCGACCGCCCCGAGCTCGAGCGCCCGGACCGTTGTTTCGCACCCGCGTTGCGTCACGCCGGAAACGATCACCACCGGCATCGGCCGCAGACGCATGATCTTTTCGAGGAAATCCAGCCCGTTCATGCCGGGCATCTCGACATCGAGAGTCACCACATCCGGGTTGAGTTGCTTTATCATCGCGCGCGCCTGCATCGCGTCGGCGGCGGCCCCCACCACCTCGATATCGGGCTCGCTCTCCAACAGACGCGAGAGCAGCGCCCGCATCGTCGCGGAGTCGTCAACGACCAGAACCCGTATGTTCACATCCCATCCTTTCGATAAATGGTGCCGCCCACCAGCGCCATTCTATATTGCGTTTCGCCGCCCACCCGCTCGCTGTGGCCGATATAGAGATGCCCGCCCGGCAAGAGCTGGTCGGCGAAACGGGCAACCAACCGGTCTTTCGTCGCCTGATCGAAATAGATCATCACATTGCGGCAGAAAATGACGTCAAAGCCGCGCTTCATCGGCCATGGCCCGAGCAGGTTCAGGCGCCGCACCCGGACCATCGCACGCAGCCCGCTATCCAGCTCGACCTCATCGCCCACCCTGTGAACCCAGCTCTGGCGGAGCGCATCGGGTACGTCTTTCAGCGCATCGGCGGGGTAACGAGCGGCGCTGGCGCCCGCGACCGCATGATCGGCCAGATCGGTGGCGAGAATCACGACATCCCCATCCAGCAATATGCGCGCCTCCCGCTTGTCCGGCCCGAGCAGCGCCATCGCCAGCGAATAAAGCTCTTCCCCGGTCGAACAGCCCGCCGACCAGAGCCGTACCGGCTCCCCCGCCCGCGCCTTCGCCAGCAGTTGCGGACGCACCTGCCCGGCCAGATGATCGAAATGATGGCTTTCGCGATAGAAGAAGGTGTGATTGGTGGTCAGTGCGTTGATCATGCCGCGCATATCCGCCTCATCCCGACGGACATGCTCGATATAGCGCGCGAAGGTCTGTTGCCCGCTCTCCCTGACAAGCGGCGCCAGCCGCGAATAGACGAGCGTCGCCTTGCCCGGCGGCAGGACGATACCGGCAATATCGTAGATGATCCGGCTTACTTCCTCGAAATCGGCGCGCGAATAGATGTGCGCGCTGATACCGGGAAAGGGTCTGAAGCTGTCCGCTTCCGCCGCGATCATGCCGCCGCCAGCACCGGGCCGTTCCGAGTGAAATTATCAGCGACCAGCGCATCGACATCGAGGATCAGCGCGACCTTGCCATCGCCCAGAATCGTCGCCCCCGCGACACCGGTTACCGGCTGATAATGCGCCTCCAGGCTTTTGATGACGAACTGCCGCTGATCAACGATGCCGTCGACCATCAGCACGGCCTGCCCATGGCTCTCGGTATCGACGACGATCAGCACCGAATCCTCCGGCACCCGGGCGCCGCCCAGCGCGCCGACCGCATCGTCAAGCCGGACGATCGGCAGGAACCGGCCCCGATTGTTGAGCACCATCAGGTCCTTGCCGACATGCTGCACATCGCTTTCCTCCGGGCGGAGGCTTTCGAGCACATGGGTCAGCGGGATCACCACCGTCTGGTCGCCGACCGTCACGATCATGCCGTCGGCGATCGCGAGGGTGAGCGGCAGCGCGAGCGTGAAGACACATCCCTTGCCCGGATGCGATTCGATCGAGATGCGGCCGCCCAGATCCTTCACATTCTGGCGCACCACATCCATGCCGACACCCCGGCCGGAAATATTCGATATTTTTTCCGCGGTCGAAAAGCCCGGCGCGAAGATCAGATTGTCGATCTCCTCATTCGAAAGCTGCGCCCCGGGGGCGACCAGCCCCTTGTCGATCGCTTTTTTGAGGACCACCGCGCGATTGATGCCCGCGCCGTCATCCGCGATCGAGATCACGATCCGGCCGCTGCGCTGCTCCGCCGACAGGTGCAGCGTCCCTTCGGCGGGCTTGCCGTTGGCGATCCGCACGTCCGGCGTCTCAATGCCATGATCGACCGCATTGCGGATGAGATGGGTCAGCGGCTCGCCGAGGCGTTCCACCACGGTCTTGTCCAGTTCCGTGGCCTCACCGCTCATGGTGAGGCGCACCTTCTTGCCGGTATCGGCCTCCAGTTCGCGCACGATGCGCGGCACCCGGGAAAAGACCGATCCGATCGGCTGGGCGCGGATCGACATGGTGCTTTCCTGAATATCGCGGGTCAGCAGATCGAGCATCCCCATTTCATCCATCGCGGACAGGCCGTGACCGGCAAGGCGCTGCGCCATCATTGCCTGGGCGATAACCAGTTCGCCCACCGTATCGATCAGCTTGTCGAGCTTGGCGAGATCGACCCGCACCGTCTGGCCGATCGATCCGACGCTGCGAGCCTGCGCGGGCGCGGTGGGCGCGGCAGCCGGAACGGTATCGCCCGCCGTGGCCACCACCGGAGACGACGGCCCTTCCCAGACCGGCTCGATCACCACCGGCTCATTCATGACGTCATGTAGAACGGCCTTTTTCGCGGCGGGAACGGGCGTTGCCTTTTCCGCGACAATGGCGGGTGCCCCCACCGGGAAGATCGGCAGGGCGATGGCAACGCGGCCTTGCCGAACCGGAGCCTCCACCGCCTCGATCTTCAGTTCGCACTCATTGTCGATAAAGTCGAAAATCTCTTCAATCGCACCCTTCGTCACATGCCCCGGCACATACCAGGTCCAGGCGAGGAAGGCCTTTTCGGCGTCGAGCGCATCAAGCGGGGGCAAGCCATCCGCATCGACGGACAGGCAGAAACCGCCAAGCTCGCCAAGTTCCCGCAGCATCAGCAGAGGTTCGCTGCCGTTTGCCAGCGCTCCGTCCAGAAAACGCAGCGAAAGCTTCCAGCCATGATGGCCGCCGGCTTCCGGCGCAGCGCTTGCGATGGCGGCAACCATATCGGTCCCGGCAGCAGGCCCGGCCTCCACCGAGTCCCCGGCCAGCATCCGCCGCTCCACTTCGGCGGCGGCGGCCTCGAATGCCGCAGCCTCTTCGGCATTGACGGTCAGATCCCCCATCAGGTCGTCAAGGTCGAAATCAAGGCCCAGATCGTCCGCGGGAGCATTGTCGGGGATGGATATTGTTTCGCCTGCCGCTTCCTCCGCTTCGTCGCCGATCGGCAACCCCGCCGCGACACGTTCCGCCACTTCCTCCAGCCGGGCGCCGACCACCGCATCATCGGGCGCGTCCGCCTCGCCCCGCACGGCCGCGACATGATCGGCCAGCACGTCAAATGCACGCAGCATCAGGGCGTTGAGCGTTTCGCCCAGCGGCAAGTCGCCATCCCGCACATAAGACAGCACAGTTTCAAACTTGTGGGTAAAAGCCTGCAACAGGGTGAAACTGAACGCCCCGGCGCCGCCTTTGATCGAATGTACGGCCCGGAAAATGCCATTCACCGTATCGGCATCGGCTTCCCCCGCCCGACAGGCCATCAGCCCTTCCTCGGCCTGCGCCAGCGCCTCCTCGCATTCGAGGAAGAAGATATTCTGGATTTCCTCATTGGTCATGGCTGCGTCCCGTCCACTGGCCCATCCACTGAAATGCATCCTCCAGCCCGGCGATCCGGGCGGCGCCGAGCATCGCCTGCGACGGGTGCACGGCAACCGTTGCCGACCGGGCCAGCGCCGTCTGCTGCACACTGAGCATCAGTTGCAGACCGGCCTGACCGATCCGCGCCACGTCGCGACCATCGACAGTCACCGCCTGCCCCGGCGCCAACGCCTGATCGAGATGGGAAACAAGGGCGCTCGCTGTGGTCCTGTCGATCACGGCGGGCAGGGTAATCGTCGTCATGCCTGAAATCCCCCGAACGGCATTCGTCAGAATTCCGACCAGTCATCCTGATCGACGGCCAGAGCCAGATTGCCGCTGGCCGGTGTCACGACCGGGCGCGCCGGCACAGCGCGGCGCGGCGTGACCGGGGCCCTGACCGCAGCGGGTGACGCAGGAACCGCCGCCGGATTGACGGCCGGAACCGGTCTGGCGGCCTGACGGCAATCTTCGCTCTGGCCGAGCCTGAACCGCTGTACCAGCAGGGTCAGTTCGTCCGCCTCATCGGCGAGTCCGCGCGCAGCGGCCGTCGATTGCTCGACCATGGCGGCATTTTGCTGCGTTCCCTTGTCCATATCGCTGACCGCCACATTCACCTGCTGAAGCGCGGCGGACTGGGTTTCGGCCGATTCGGAGATGGACGCGATCAGCGCATTTATCTCTCCGACCCGCGTAACTATGCGCCCCAGCATCGCCCCGGTTTCACCGACCAGACCGACCCCTTCCCCGACCTGCTGAGTGCTGGTCATGATGAGGGCCTTGATATCCTTGGCGGCCTCGGCGCTGCGCTGGGCCAGCGCCCGCACCTCATTGGCGACCACGGCGAAACCCTTGCCTGCATCCCCGGCGCGCGCAGCCTCCACCCCCGCATTGAGCGCGAGCAGGTTGGTCTGGAATGCGATGCCGTCGATGACATTGATGATCTGGGTGATTTCCTGCGCCGACTGCTCGATCGCACCCATTGCCTGAACCGCCCGCTCAACCACTGCGCCACCTTTACTGGCCTCATGATGCGCATCACGCATTACACCCGCGATCCGGCCGGCCCCCTGAGCGGTGCCCTTCACCATTTCGGTAATGCCGTTGAGAGCCGTCGCCGATTCCTTGAGCGAGGCGGCCTGCTCCTCCGTCCGTTGCGACAGGTCATTGGTCGCGCTGCGGATCTCCCCCGAACCGGCGTGCAGCGCATGAACGGTCCGCATCACCGCGCCGATCGTTTCGCTCAGGCTGGCAATAGCCTTGTTGAAATCCTGCCGCAGAACCTCATACTGCCCCGGAAAAGGCTCAATGATGCGACAGTTGAGATCGCCATCCGCCAGCGTGGAAAGCCCCTTGCCCAATGTCAGCACGACCTGATCCTGCTCCCGCGCCACGGTGCGCGCGCGCTGCGCATTGTCGCGAAAGCGCATCATCGCCTGCACCATTCGGCCCACGCAATCATGGTGATCGTCAAACAGAATCGGGCTATCGAGATCGCCTGCGACCAGTCCCTCCATGCGCTCCACCGTCGCAATATAGGGATTGCAGATGAGCGGACGGGCAATGGCGATGGTCGCAACGGACCCCGCAAGGGCCAGCACGGCGCAGCCCAGGCCCACCAGCGGCAAGCCATAAACGGCAAGCCCGACTCCGACCAGGCCAAGCGCGCCCCAGGCCGCCTCGATCACCAGAAGCACCTGAAACTTCTGCCGTATCAGCGCATTTTTCTCGAACCATTCCAACATAGCGGGACCTGCACCCTTGTTCTTGCCAGCGGCGCATGGTGCGCGTTTGGTGATCCATTCGTTCACCATCCGCTGCTAGTGGAAATTGGTTAAGGGACAGTATCCGGTCGCGCAGGCACGGCGGCGAACCGGCGCCGTTCACTCCATGACGGGTATTTCCGGGGCACCATCGCTGGCGGACGGCTTCTTCACGAGCAGGGTGAGCGGCAAGGCACAGATCGACACCAGCATCATGAAATAGAAATCATCGAGAAAGGCGATCATCATCGCCTGGCGGGTGACCTCGCCATTGAGCAAGGACAAGCCCGATTCGACGAGGCTGGTCGCATAGGCATAGCTATAGGGATCGAACCCCAGCGACGCCGGTGTCAGGCTGGCGGCCAGATCCGCATGGCTTATCGCGCTGTTGCGGGCCAGCAACGCGACGACGATCGAAATGCTCGCCGATGAACCGAGGGATCGGGCGAGGTTGAGAATGCCGGACCCGTCCGTACGGACATGTTCGGGCAGGGTGGCGAACGCCATGGTGGTGATCGGCACGAACAGCAAACCCATGCCCATGCCCTGAAGAAAACCGTTAAGGGCCATGCTGCCCCAGCTGACGTCCGTGTTCCAATAGGTCATTTCCCAGAACGCAAAGATAACGATCAGGAACCCGACGGCAATAAGAGTCCGCGGATCGAACTTCGTCACCAGCCTGCCCGCCGCCCCCATCATCAGCATCACGCCGACTCCACGCGTGGACAGCAGAAAACCCGCATTGAGCACCGGATAATCGAACAGATCCTCCAGCATGATCGGCATCAACGCCATTGACGCGGTCAGGATCATACCAAGCACGCCCATCAGCAAGGCCCCGATCACAAGATTGCGGTTACCGAGCAGATCGCCGGAAAAAAGCGGGTTGCGCGCAGTCAGCACATGGACACCGAACATCCACAGGGCGGAAACCGCGACCAGCGTCTCGATCCATATCTCCGCGCTGTTGAACCAATCCGCATGCTGCCCCCGATCGAGCATGAGCTGAAACGAGGCCAGCCCGGCCGCAAGCAGGACGAAGCCAAAGAGATCAAGCGACCGGGCAGGCTTGCGTATATCGGGAAGCAGGAACCATAGGCCGGAAAAGGCGACGGCACCAATCGGCACATTGACGAAAAACACCCAGCGCCAGTTCATACTCTCGGTCAGCCACCCGCCGAGAATCGGCCCCAGCACCGGGCCAATCACCACGCCCATGCCGAACAACGCCATCGCCTGCCCGCGCTTCTGGGGCGGCGTGATGTCAAGCAGAACCGTCTGCGCAAGCGGGGTCAGAAACGCGCCCGACACCCCCTGCAAAATACGGAACAGGACCATTTCCTCCAGATTGCCGGCGACGCCGCACAAGATGGAGGCCATCACGAAGCCGCCGACGGACCAGAGATAGAGTGATCGCTGACCCACACGGTCGGAAAGCCAGCCGGTAATCGGCAGCGCAATCGCGGAGGCGACAATATAGCTGGTCAGCACCCAGCTTATGCTGTCCTGATTGGCCCCCAGCGACGCCTGCATATGCGGCAGGGCGACATTGGCGATGGTCATGTCGAGCACCTGCATCAGCGTGGCAAGCATCGTCACCGCCTTCAGCAGCCCCGGGTGACGCACCACCAGAATGCCGGAAGCCCCTATGCCGGAAGAAGACGCCGCAGCAGCCTGTTCAGTCGTCGACATGCACCGTGACGTCACTGCTGAGACCGGCGATGAGCTGCCGCGGGGAGGCCTCGTCAATCGCGATCCTCACCGGCACGCGCTGCGTCACCTTCACCCAGTTGCCAGTCGAATTTTGCGCGGGCAGAACCGAAAATTCAGACCCGGTGCCGCCGCCGATACTGGCGACATGGCCCTTGAGCTTCACGCCGCTATAGGCATCGAGCGTGATTTCGGCCCGCTGCCCCGGCTTGATCCGATCGAGCTGGGTTTCCTTGAAATTGGCCTCGACCCAGCTCCGGTCATTGGCGACGATGCTGACCGCCGGAAGGCCGGTGACCATCATCTGGCCGATCTGCAGGCGATCGACCTGACTGACCCGCCCGGAAACGGGCGCGCGCACCTCGGCACGACGCAGATCCAGCAAGGCCTTGTCCCGTGCGGCACGCGCCGCGGCGAGCGTAGGGTTGACCCCGGGCACCTGAGCGCCGGTCGCCAGCGCGCTGCGCGCTTCGGCCGCATCCGCCTCGGCCGTGCGCAAACTGGCTTCGGCAAGGTCGAGCGCATGGCGCGCCTCGTCAAGCCGCGCGCGGGTCGTGAATCCCCGCTCGGCGAGCTGTTGCTGCCGGTCAAACTCGGTACGGGCGAAAGCGATATCCTTCTTCGCCCGGGCGATATCGACGCCGGTACTGCTATATTTTGTGTGCAGTTCGACCACATTGACCTGGGCTTCGGCAATCTGGGCATCGGCCTGGGCCAGAGCAACGCGATAGGGCTCAGGATCGACGCGGAACAACAGGTCGCCGGCCTTCACCTGCTGATTTTCATGGACCGCCACCTCGACGATACGGCCCGACACGTCGGAACTGACCGAGACGATATCCTGCTTTACATAAGCATTGTCGGTCGAAACCTGATTATGCGTAAAATACCAGTAGCCCGCGCCGCCCAATGCCAGCATCAATGGCAGCGACAGCATCATCAGCCGGCGGCGCATAACGCCCGCTCCGCCTTTTTCCGGCACGGCGGCGATCGAATCGACCATGATCTCTTCCTGCCCGATCTTCAACGCTGGATCTGCCTCAGCCATTGCTGGTCTCCGATACCAGTTCGGCCTCGTCCATCATCAGCAACGTATCCCGAACTCTGGAAAGATAAGTGAACAACCGCTCAATCTCTTCGGCGCTGAGCGCCGAGGTCGCCTGATCCAGCATCGCCACGCCGATTTCCTGCAGTTGCGCCACCACCGGGGTGGCGGCATCGGTCAGAAATATCTGCCAGACGCGGCGATCGGACGGGTCGCGGCGCCGCTCGACCAGCCCGGCCTGTTCCAGCCGGTCGATCATCCGACAGGCGGAAATGGGTTCGACATCCAGACGTTCGGCCAGCGCACCCTGATTGATGCCGGGACATTTCTGCACGCTGAGCAATGCCCGCCATTGCGGGCCGGTGCTGCCCACATTCCGGGCCGCCTCGGCAAAGCGCTTCCGGAAAAGACGGGCAATATCGCTACACACAAAGGCAAGATTTGGTTCCATGACTGCCCATATAATAACTATGCTTATAATATGCAATCTCTGATTATCGGGCGTCCAGTCGATGGACACGCGCAATCCGCCCGTTTTACGGTTCATCCGGCAATTTCCGCCGTATGAACCGAAGGTCAGGTACATTCCGATACCAAAGCAGGGTTTTGAATCTGTTAACCACTCCGCCGCGCCCGCATGAAAATCGGGTCCGGTCGCGGGGGACCTGGCTATCCAGTCGTCTCGACCGGGATCGACGCCTCATCCGTGGCTGCAAGCGCCCCGACGAAGCGCCGAAGCCACCAGGTGACATCCTCGCGCTCGACCACGTCCATCGACGCGCGCCACCGCGCGATTCGCTCCTCCTTCGGCATGGTCAGCGCCCGGGCGATCGCATCGGCCACATCATCCGCACTGTGCGGATTGACGAGAAGAGCCTGAGTCAATTGTCGCGCCGCACCCGCGAAAGAGGATAAAATGAGCACGCCGGGGTCTTCCGGATTCTGGGCCGCGATATATTCCTTGGCGACCAGATTCATACCGTCCCGCAAGGGCGTGACCAGCCCGACCCGGGCGGCGCGATAGATGCCGGCAAGCTTTTCGCGCGGATAGCCCTTGTTGACATAGCGGATCGGTACCCACTCGACGCTCGCAAACTCACCGTTGATATGGCCGGACAAGGCATCGAGCTGGGCCCGGATTTCCTGATAGCTGCCGACATTTTCCCGTGAAGGTGGTGCGATCTGGAGCAGGAAGACCCTTTCCAGCATTTCCGGATGGGTGGCGAGAAAGCGTTGATAGCCGAGAAACCGGTCCTGCAGGCCCTTCGAATAATCGAGTCGGTCGACCCCCAGGATCATCGCCCGCCCGTCGGCGCTTTTTTCCATCGCGCGACAGGCAACCAACGCCTCCTCGCTTTCGACCATCTCCTGAAATTCAGCGCGATCGATCCCGATCGGACAGGCAATCGCGCGCAGCACACGCCCTTCATGGAGGATGGTTCCATCCTCCCGGACCTCCGCGTTCAGCTTGGTCTGGACATAATGCAGGAAGGAATCGAGCCAGTCCTGCGTCTGGAACCCGACCACATCATAGAAAAACAGAGACTCCACCAGTTCCCGGTGATGCGGCAAGGAGAGCAGCAGCCGGGTCGGCGGCCAAGGAATGTGCAGGAAGAAGCCGAGCCGATTCCCGACCCCCATGCGCCGCAAATCACGCCCGAGCGGGATCAGGTGATAATCATGAATCCAGATCAGGTCGTCAGGCTGAAGGAGCGGACTCAGCGTATCGGCAAAGCGGCGATTGGCGCGTTCATAGCCGCCCTCGAACTCGCGCTGAAACTCGGCAAGGTCGATCCGGTCATGGAAGAGCGGCCACAACGTCCGGTTCGCATAGCCATTATAATATTCGTCTATGTCCTGCGCCTCCAAGTCGATAGTCGCCGTGGTGACACCATGATGACGCTGGAAATCGATATGGCCGGTGAAATTTCCGGCTTCGTCCCCGGACCAGCCGAACCAGATGCCGTTACTTTCCCGCAGAGCGGCAGACAGCGCAACCGCCAGCCCGCCCTGATTGGCGGACCCTTCCTCCATGGGCGGCTGTACCCGGTTCGAGACGACGATCAGTCGGTTCATCGTACGGTACTCCATGGTTTGCTGAGCAACACAGCACAGTTGATCGCCCCGACCAATGAGTAGGTTTGCGGATAATTGCCCCAAAGCTCCCCATTATGCGGATCGATATCTTCGGACAGCAGCCCCGCGGCGGTACGGCGGCTGAGCATTTCCTCGAACAGGGTGCGCGCATCCTCGATCCGGCCGATCGCGTGCAACGCCTCGATCAGCCAGAAGGTGCAGACGTTGAACGCCGTTTCCGGCAGGCCGAAATCATCCTCGATCGCATAGCGCAGCATGTGGCTGCCCCGGCGCAGCCCCTGCTCGACCGCCTTCAGTGTGCTGAGAAAACGATCATCGCCGGGCGGCAGGAAACGCAGGTCCAGAAGCTGAATCAGGCTGGCATCGAGATCGTCGCCGCTGAAAGTCGCGGACAGGCGTTGCGTTTCCGGGCGCCACGCCTTTTCCTCGATCAATGCACGGATCCGGTCCGCCCGCGCCTGCCAGAAACGCCCCCGGTCCTCCAGCCCCAGCCGGCCGGCAATGCTGGCCAGCCGGTCGCACGCCGCCCAGCACATCGCCACAGAATAGGTGTGGACCGCGCTGCGCGTGCGCAATTCCCACAGGCCCGCATCGGGCCGGTCATGCACCGCCCAGGCCCGCTCGCCGATCGATTCCAGCGCGTGGAAATCCTCTGTTCCGCCCATCCGGTACAGGCGCTGGTCGAAAAAAGCCTGCGCATTGGAAAGGATGATCTGGCCATAAGCGTCATGCTGGATCTGCTCGGCGGCCTGATTGCCGACCCGAACCGGCCCCATGCCGCGATAGCCCGACAGGCCATGGGCAATCCATTCGGGCAGCTTGGTTTCCCCGCCCACGCCATAGAGCGGCTGAATATGCCCGCCCTTCGCACTGTCGACGACATTGCGCAGATAGGCGAGATAGCCCTCCAGCACATCGAGCGCCCCCAGCCGGTTCAGCGCCTGCACCGTATAATAAGCGTCGCGGATCCAGCAGTAGCGATAATCCCAGTTGCGGCCCGAATCCGCATGTTCGGGAATGGAGCTGGTCAACGCCGCCACGATCGCGCCGGTTTCCTCATGCTGGCACAGTTTCAGCGTGATCGCGGAGCGGATCACCACATCCTGCCATTCGACCGGCGTCGCGAGGCCCCGCACCCAGTGCCGCCATTCGTTGATCGTCTTTTCCAGCATGGTTTCGAGCGTGATCCGCGGATCGTCGCCGAAACTTTCATCGGGACCGAGAAAGAAATAGAGCGGCTTTTCCACCCGGAACATATGCTCATCCTCAATCCACCCCACCGGGGCGGTGGTGGTGAGGCGCAACACCATTTCGCTGGTGATATAGCGTATATGGTTGGACCCGCGCGTCCTCGGCGCATCCTCCGCCCCCCAGGCCCGCGACGGGCGCAGGCGCACGCGGATGCGCGGGCTGCCCTCCAGCGGCCGAACGATCCGCGCAAAGGCGACCGGACGATACATGCGCCCTTCCCCGCGATAGCGCGGACAGAAATCGATCACCTCCATCACATTGCCCTCGGCATCGCGATGCTCGGTCACCAGCACCGGGGTATTGCGGCGATAATATTGCTTCGTCTCGACACATTGTTCCAGGTCGATCTCCCAGAAACCGCGCGCGCCCTCGGCCGAGCGCGACGCGGCATCGAGCAGCGAGGAAAAGACCGGCTCTCCATCCACACGCGGCACGCACCCCCAGACGAAACGCCCCGCCCGGTCCACGAGCGCGGACACCTGACAATTGCCGATGGGCCAGAGGTCGAGCGTTGCCGTCATAAAATCAGTTCCTTGAGCCAGTTGCGCACGGCGCGCGGATCGTCGAGCCGGAAACCGGCGGCGGAATGCCGGGCCGGACCGACCAATATGCCGTGACCACCCATGGCGGCGACGGCTTCGAACCCCTTTTCATCGGTCACATCATCCCCGGCGAATAGCGGCGGCGCCGTCGAAAGCGGCAGGGTGGTCATCAGGTGGCGGATCGCCACCCCCTTGTCATGACCATGGGGCCGCAGTTCGACCATCATCTTCCCCCGCTGAAGGAAGAGGCCATATCTGGCGGCCAGTTCCCCGGCGAGGACATGCGCATCCGCCTCCATCTCTGGCTTCAACCGGTAATGCAGGCCGACCCCGAAAGTCTTTTCCTCCAGCAGCACTTCATCATATCGCTCGGCGAAGCGCCGCATCTCCTCCGTCGCCAGATCGAGCGCGGCGGGCCGGGGCGGTTGCTCGACCCCGCCATCCAGCCGATATTCGCAGCCATGGCTGCCGGACAGGGCCAGTGACCGCGCAACCGGCCCCAATATTCTGTCGAGCTGGGCCAGCGACCGACCGCTGACGATCGCCAGCCTGCCTTCAAGCCTGCCCTCCACTGTCGTGAGAAGATCGCGCAACCCGGCATCGGCCCGCACATCGTCAGGCCGGTCGATCAAATCGACAAGCGTTCCGTCCAGATCCAGAAAAAGACTGATGTCCCGCTTCAACGGGGGCAGCGGGAGGGGACGGATAGCTGTCTTTCCTGGGACCGATATGGTTCTGCTCCTCATGCCAGCGAACTGGTGACACAGGGGGACCCGGCACATCGGAAAGCAGGGGGTTATCGGTTGCGCCGGTGGTGCCCCTTCTCATTTCATCCTATTCGCTATACCCCGGAAGGCAAGGGTAAACCCCTGAATCATTCGCACCTGCAACAATTGAACGCAATAATCGGGCTGAAACCAATGACCAACCCCTTCACCAGCTCTGCCGCCTTCGGCCGCGATCAGTGGATGCGCGGCCCCATTTACCAGTGGTGGCAAGCGCATGTGATCGAAACCGTCGACCACGCTCATGTCATTCAGAAGGTCTTTTCCGATAATGGATGGACGCCGCGCTTCGCGTTCATGACCCTGATGTCGGCGGGCATCGCCGTGCTGGGCCTGCTGCTTTCTTCTCCGGCGGTGGTGATCGGCGCGATGTTGCTTTCGCCGCTGATGAGCCCGATCATCGGTCTGGGGTTCAGCCTTGCCCTGTTCGATTACAAGGAAATGCGCAAATCGCTGATCACCATGGCCGCCGGAACCGCGGCGGCCGTGCTGTTCACCTGCCTCATCGTGCTGATGTCGCCGTTGCAGGCGCCGACATCGGAAATCATCGCCCGCACCCGGCCCAATCTGTTCGATCTGGGCGTTGCGATGTTCGCCGCGCTGGCCGGCGCCTTCGCGATCATCCGCGGGCGCGGCGAAACCATTGTCGGCGTCGCCATCGCCACCGCCCTCATGCCGCCGCTCGCGGTGGTCGGCTATGGGCTGGCGACGTGGAACCTGCCGGTATTGGGCGGGTCGTTCGCGCTGTTCTTCACCAACTTCGTGACCATTGCGCTCTCGGCCACGGTAATGGCGCGCTTTTATGGCTTCGGCTATACGCTGAGCGCGCAGCAGAGCTGGACTCAGACCTGGATATTACTGATCGTCTTCATGGTGATGGCGGTACCGCTCGGCATTTCGCTGAAGCAGATCGCCTCCGAAGCGGTGACGATCAATCAGGTCCGCTCCGTGCTGTCCGACCGGTTCGGCACCTCGGCCCGCGTCACCCAGCTCGATGTCGATTTCAGCGCCGATCCGATCGTGATCCGGTCGGTCGTCATCACCCCGCGCGATCAGATCCAGAAACTGTCCGATGTTCAGGGCGAACTGAGCCGCCGCCTCGATCGCCCGGTCAAGCTGCAGATGGATCAGGTCGCGCTGGAGGAAGGCGCGGGCGCGCTGGAGGCGCAGCGCGAGGAACTGCGACAGGCGAGCGACCTCGCCAACCGGCAGAATATGGCGCTCAACGCCCTTTCCCACACCGTCGGTCTCGCCGCGGGCATCCAGCCCGAGCAGGTGACGATCGACCGCGATCATCGCCGCGCCACCGCCAATGCCGCACCACTGCCCGGTGCGACACTCGGCACTTATCGCGCGCTGGAACAGCGGGTCGCGACGGAAAATGAGGGATGGGAGATCGTCATCATCCCGCCGCCGGGAAGCCTTCCGCGTATCGCTTTCAACCAGGATGACGACAGCCTGTCCGCCGCCGCGCAAAATGCGGTGCTGACCTCCGCATGGGCGGCGCAACGCTGGAACCTCCGTGCGCTCAGCGTGCCCGGCTTCACCAGCCCGATGCCGGAGGAACCCACTCTGGCCCAGCGCCGGGCCGCCACCATCGCCGCGCTGCTACGTCAGCAGGGAATAGAGCCGCTCGCCGCCGCACCGCAGGGGGATTCCTTCCGGCTGGGCCGCGCCGGCGACATCTCACCCGAAACCGCGCAATAGGCCGACGGCGATGGTTCGGCACGCGATAGACGGAAGGAAAGAAGCGCAATGAGCGACGCGTTGCTCAGCGCCCTCATTCTGGGCGGCTCCCTCATCCTGTTCGTCAGCGAGCGGGTCCGCCATGATCTGGTCGCCCTGTTTGCGCTGCTTGCCTGTCTCGCGGTCGGGCTGGTGCGTCCCGCCGATGCATTTTCCGGTTTTGCCGATCCCGCCGTGCTGGCGGTAGCGGCGATATTGGTTGTCGGCCGCGCGATCGAGCTTTCGGGTGTCGCCTCGGCCATTGCGCGGGTGGCGATACCGGCCCACGCCGGATTCGGCACGCGTCTGACCGCGCTGCTCGCGGTGGCGATGCTGCTTTCCGCCTTCATGAACAATATCGCCGCGCTGGTCATCACCATGCCGGTCGCGATCGAGATTGCGCGCGAGGCGCGGCGGCCGGTCGGCGCGACCCTGATGCCGCTCGCCTTTGCGAGCATTTTGGGCGGAATGACGACGCTGATCGGTACGCCCGCGAACCTGATCCTGTCATCGGTGCGGCAATCGGAGCTGGGAACACCCTTCGGCTTTTTCACGATGACGCCGGTCGGCGTGGCGGTGGCGCTGCTCGGTCTCCTCTATCTTTCGACGGTCGGCTGGCGGCTATTGCCCGTGCGAGAGCAACCGCAGCGCGAGGAAAGGCCGCCCTGGCGCGTGTTCGAACTGGCGATAGCACAGGATGATGCCCGCCTGTCGAAGCTGAAAGCCGCCTTGCGGGCGACCCGGGCGCGGATGCTCGCCGCCTTTCGCTTCGGCGAGCCGCTGGCCGTGGGCGGGGATTTTCGGTTTCGCGCGGGCGACCGGCTGCTGATCGCCTCGCGCATCGACAGCGGCACGGTGGCGGACAAGACCGGTCTCGTCGATACCGAACGGGAAGAAGACGCGCCGGATAGCGTCACCGCCCATGTCGCCGTCGGCCACGGCTCCTATCTCTCCGGCAACGGCTATAATGCGATGCGAACGCGCAGCGACAACCGGCTGCGCGTGGTTGCCGTCGGCCCCCGCGCGGCGCGGGAAAAAATACCGCTGGCCCGGCTGCGCATCCGGCCCGGCGACCAGTTGTTTGTGCGCGGCACGCAGAAGGCGCTGGCCGAATTGCTCGCCGGCGCGCGGCTGCTGGAAATCGACCGGTTCGATCCGGTGCCGGTGCGCAAGAGCCGGTCCGTCTTCATTCTGGCGGTGTTTGCACTGGCCATCGTCGCCATCGTGACCGCGGGCCTCTCTCCCGCCATCGCCTTCGTTGCGGCGGCGGTAGTTCTGGCTGCGACCCGCCTGATCCCAACCGAGGACATATATCGTTCCATCGACTGGAGCGTGATCGTCCTGCTCGGCGCGATGATCCCGGTCGGGCAGAGTTTCGAGGATAGCGGCGCCGCCACTATCGCGGCTCAATGGCTCAGCCATGCGCTCGCCGGGCAACCTTTGTTCCTGGCGCTCGCGGCGATCTGCGGCGCGACGCTGATGCTGTCGATCTTCCTCAACAATGTCGCAACCGCGGTCATCATGGGTCCGCTCGCGATCGATGCCGCCCATATGCTGAACATCGCGCCGGACGCGGCCTTGCTTGCGGTGCTGATCGGCGCATCCTCGGATTTCCTGACGCCGATCGGACACCAGAACAACCTGCTGGTGATGGGCCCGGGCGGCTATCGCTTCACCGACTATGCGCGCATGGGGGGCGTGCTGGTGGTGATCGTAGTGCTGACCTCGGCCTTCGTCCTTTCGGCCCTCTATTGAGCCGACCTGCGGGCGCAAAAGCCCTCACAAACGCGACAGAACGGCCAATGCCCGGCTTCCCATCCCGCCAAGGCTGGGATATGCAGGCGCAAATCTGCGAGGACCGACCTTGATCGACACCATCTTAGCCGCCGCCCCCCATTATCTCCGGTTTGAGGAGCTGGGGCTGGATCCCGTTGCCATCAATCTCGGCTTTTTCGGGATCAAATGGTACAGCCTCGCCTATCTGTCCGGCATCTTGATCGGCTATTGGTATCTGACCCGGCTGATCCGCGAACCCGGTGCACCCATGGCCCGCCGCCATGCCGACGACATGATCTTCTACGCGACGCTCGGTATCATCATCGGCGGGCGGCTCGCCTATGTGATCTTCTATCAGCCGGAAATTTTCGCCCACCCGCTCGACATATTGAAGCTGTGGAACGGCGGCATGTCCTTCCATGGCGGGGTGGTCGGCGTAACCGCCGCGATCATCTGGATGTCGCGCAAGGAAGGACTCAACTGGCTGCGCGTGCATGATTATATCGCCTGCTGCGTGCCCTTCGGCCTGTTCTTCGGCCGTCTCGCCAATTTCGTGAACGGCGAACTCTGGGGCAAGGCGACGGATGTGCCCTGGGCGATTATATTCCCGACCGGCGGGCCGGTGCCGCGCCACCCGAGCCAGCTTTACGAAGCAGGGCTCGAAGGCGTGCTGCTGTTCGCCATCCTGTGGTTCGCCTTCTGGAAGACGAAAGCGCGCTATGAACCCGGCAAGCTGGTCGGCATCTTCCTGCTGGGCTACGGCCTGTCCCGCTTCGGCGTCGAATATTTCCGCGAGGCGGACGCGCAGCTGATGGAGTTCGCCGACCGTACCGGGCTGCATATGGGCCAGTGGCTGACCCTGCCGATGATCGTTGGCGGCCTGTATCTGATCGCCACCGCGAAGCGCCGCCGCATCCGGGTGGAGCCGACCGCGGGCACCGCCAGTGTCAGCTGATGCAGGCCCCGACCTGAGTTCGTGCCGTTCGCTCCGACGGCGCCTCCTCCGGCGTCCGGCATGACATCGCCCTCCTCCTTCGGTCGCAAGGAACTTTCCTTTGCCGAACGCCTTGCCCGCACCATCGAAGCGGGCGGGCCCATGACCCTTGCCCAATATATGGCGCAGGTGAATGCGCATTATTATGCGACTCGCGATCCGCTGGGCGCCGACGGCGATTTCACCACCGCGCCCGAAATCAGCCAGATGTTCGGGGAAATGATCGGGCTGGCGCTGGCCGATGTCGCGCTGCGCGCCGGACCGCGCCAGTCACCCTGCTATGTCGAACTGGGGCCGGGGCGCGGCACACTCGCCGCCGATGCGCTGCGCGCGATGGAGCAGGCGAGGTTCGCCCCGCCGGTGCATCTGGTCGAAACCAGCCCGGTGTTGCGCGGACGGCAGCTGGCGCTCCTTCCCCATGCGACGCCACATGACGATGTTGAGAGCCTGCCGACCGACCGGCCGCTGCTGATCGTCGGCAATGAATTTTTCGATGCGCTGCCAATCCAGCAATCGGTGAAGACGGAGAAGGGCTGGCGTGAACTGATGGTCGGGCTGGGACAGGACCGGACATTCGCGCCGATGGCGGGCGAACGACCGGTCGATACCCGCATCCCCGAGGCACTGCGCCATGCGCCCGAAGGATCGGTCCACGAAACCGCGCCGGTCGGCGCCGCGATCATGATGACGCTGGCGCGGCGGCTGATGCGGCAGGGCGGGATCGCGCTCTTCATCGACTATGGCTATGAGGGGCCCGCGCTGGGCGATACGCTGCAAGCCGTGCGCAGCCACCGCTATGCCGATCCGTTCGCCGATGCAGGCGAGAATGATCTGACCGCCCATGTCGATTTCACCCTGCTCGGCAATGCCGCGCGGCAGGAGGGGCTGGCCGTTTACGGCCCCACCGGACAAGGCGCCTTTCTCGAAAGACTGGGCATCGGCGCGCGCGCGCAATCGCTGGCCCGGACCGCGCCGGACCGGGCAGCGGAAATAGAGGCCGCCCGCCATCGCCTTGTCGATGCCGGCGAGATGGGCGCGCTGTTCAAGGTGCTGGCCGTCGCCCACCCCGACTGGCCGCGCCCCGAAGGATTTGCAGGATGACGGGAATAGAATGACCGGGAAAGACGATATGGCCGCCGGGATCGTGAAATGGACCAGCGCGGCGCTGGGCGATATGCCCCACGCCTTTTTCGGACGGCAGGGCGGGGTTTCGACCGGCCTTTATGCAGGCCTGAACGTCGGGCTGGGCTCAGACGACGACCGCGACGCCATCGCCGAAAATCGTCGGCGCGTGATCGATACGGTGCTTCCCGGCGCGGCTTTGGCGTCGCCCCATCAGGTGCATTCCCCCGATGTCGTCCCCGTCACCGCCCCCTTTGCCGATGATGCGCGCCCGCACGCCGATGCGCTGGTGACCGCGACGCCGGGCCTGCTGCTCGGCATCGTGACCGCCGACTGCGTGCCGGTGCTGTTCGCCGACCGGGAAGCAGACGTCGTCGGCGCGGCCCATGCCGGGTGGAAAGGCGCGATCGCGGGCGTCACGGACCGGACGCTCGACGCGATGGAGGCACTCGGCGCCCGGCGCGACCGGATCGGCTGCGCAATCGGCCCGTGCATCGCCCGCGCCTCCTATGAGGTGGATCAGGGTTTTGTCGACCGCTTCCTCGCCGACGATC
This sequence comes from Sphingomonadales bacterium, assembly GCA_006226685.1. Classification (GTDB taxonomy): domain Bacteria; phylum Pseudomonadota; class Alphaproteobacteria; order Sphingomonadales; family Sphingomonadaceae; genus Sphingobium. The sequence continues at coordinate 2,470 of SBGG01000033.1, read as the reverse complement.
CCGAAAATGAACGCTTCTTCGCCGAAGGCACGCGCCCCGGCCATGCCCAGTTCGACATCGAAGCCTATGTCGCCGCCCGGCTGGCGGCGGCGGGCGTCACCCGGATCGAGATGCTGGGGCAGGACACCTATGCCCAGCCGGAGCTGTTCTTCAGCTATCGCCGATCATGCCACAAGGGCGAGCCGGGCTATGGCCGCCAGATTTCGGTGATCGGCCTCGCATAGCCCCTGCCGGGCGACAGCGCGCAGAAGTTGCGCCGCGCAACTTTCGGTCTGCCCCTCATTTCCAGTCGAAGCGCGTCCAGCCCTTTTCCCGCGCCAGTTCGGCCAGCGGCGGATGCGGGTTGGTCGCATAGGCCTCGTCAGCAAATACGAGCATCGGCGCATCGGAAACATGGTCCGAATAGGCCCGAATATAGGCATGGCTACGCTCTATCCCCTCTCGCGCCATCCATTCGCGGATCATCATGAGCTTGGCGACATCATAGCAATTCTCGCCCGCGATTTTCGCGCGCACATAATCCATGTCCTGCCCCAGATGATCGGTGGCGATCACATCGTCAAACCCGGCCCGGCGTGCAATCGCCTCGACATAGAGGCGATAGGATGCGGTCGCGAGCACCAGCCTGTACCCTTCCGCCCGGTCGCGGGCGATCCGGTCCAGCGCTTCGGCATGGACATTATGCGCCATCACCGCATCGGCATAGCTTTCGATATACGGGGCCAGTCGCGCGCGGCGCACCTTGCCGCCGATCATCAGATGCTGGTTGATCTCCTTCAACCGCTTGCGTGATATAAGGCGCAGCACATAGGCGAGCATCGCCAGCAACACGAACGGCACCAGCACCAGCCGCCAGGGCGCCATGGCCTTCGCGACATGCAACAGGAACGGGGTATAGGTGCCGCGCACGGTCACCGTACGGTCCATATCGTAAATGGCGAGCTTTACCCGTTTGTCATCCGTCCCTATCATCGCCGTCCGATCGCCTCCTCCTCATTTCGTCCCGCGGATGGGCCGTTTCGGCTTGCCGTGCAACCGATATTGGACCACTACTCTCTCCCGATGACCGAAATGGCGCAATTTTCCATTACCGACGAAGGGAATGAAGGGCGGGTTCTGCACTTTTCCGGTTCGCTCGCGATCAGTACGCTCGGGTCCTTGCCCACCGATCTCGACGCGCTGGAGGGCCCCGTCGCCGCAATCGACCTCGGCGCCATCGATCATATCGACACGATCGGCGCATGGGTCGTACATAGCCATGCGCAACGCTGGAACTGCCCGATCAGGGGGGCGGATGCGGATGCCACCCGCCTGATCAACGCGGTGCAGGCGGGCGAGCTGGACGGTACCGAATCCCATATCCATGCCGTCACAGTTCCGCCGGTAAAACGTGTCCTCGCGCAGATCGGCGAAGCGACGATCATGGCGGGCCAGACGACGATCGGCCTGATCGGCTTTCTCGGCGCGACCCTCATGGCCGGCTGGACGCTGATGCGCCACCCTTCGCGCATGCGCTGGAACGCGGTGATTCAGCGGTTCGAAATCGTCGGCGTCTCCGCGCTCGGCATTATCGGCCTGATGAGTTTCCTGATCGGCATCGTCATCGCCCAGCAGGGCGCGGTGCAGTTGCGCCAGTTCGGCATGGAAGTGCTGACCGTCAACCTTGTCGGGCGCCTGACCTTCCGCGAACTCGGCGTATTGATGACCGCGATCATGGTGGCCGGGAGATCCGGCTCTGCCTTTGCGGCGCAGATCGGCACGATGAAGCTGACCGAGGAAATCGACGCGATGCGCACCATCGGCGTATCGCCGATGGAAGCGCTCATCATGCCGCGCATTCTCGCCTCGATCGTGATGATGCCGCTGCTCGGTTTCTATTCCTCGATCATCGCGATCATCGGCGGCGGTTTTCTGTGCGCCGTTTCTCTCGAAATTCCGCCCATCACCTTCGTTCAGCGGCTGCGCGAGGTGGTCCCCCTCACCGACTTGTGGGTCGGCCTCATCAAGGCGCCGGTGTTCGGCCTCATCATCGGCATGACAGGATGTTTCCAGGGGCTTCAGGTCAAGGCCAATGCGGAAGAGGTCGGCCTGCGCACCACCGCCGCCGTGGTGCAGGCGATCTTCATGGTGATCGTGCTCGACGCTTTTTTCGCGGTCTTCTTCACCTGGGTCGGCTGGACGTGAGGGCGCGCCGGACATGAACGAAAAGCCTCTCAGTCCTCAGCCGGAAGACGGCATCGCGATCCGCGTACGCGGGCTGCGTACCAGTTTCGGTGAGCAGGTCGTGCATGAGAATCTCGATCTCGACGTGCGCGACGGCGAGATATTGGGCGTGGTCGGCGGATCGGGCACCGGCAAATCGGTGCTGATGCGCGCGATCATCGGCCTGCAAAAGCCGGACGCAGGCGAAATCAGCGTATTCGGAGAATCCACCGTCAACCGCTCCGACGAGGCGACGCTGGAACTGCGC
>SBGG01000025.1 GCA_006226685.1 Sphingomonadales bacterium | reverse complement strand
GCCTGTGGCGACGACGACAGCCCCACGCCCACTCCGACCCCGACTCCAACCCCGACGCCCACTCCGACCCCGAGCTATGATATCAGCTTCACCGCGGTTGAAGCGAATGAGGATGACACTGTCACCGTGCCCAATGGCTATTCGGTCGATGTCGTGTTCAAGGCTGGTGACACGGTCGTTCCGGGCACTACGGCCTATGCCGGCAGCTATCCGACCCCAGCGCAGGCCGAAGGCTGGGCCGGCGGCAATCATGACGGCATGGAATATTTCGAAATCAGCGGCGTCGATCCGAACACCGGCGGCCTGCTGGCGATCAACCATGAATTGCCGGATTTCCACATCCTGATGCCGGGCGACTATGACGCAGCCAGCGCTACCGCCGATCAGAAGGCTCTGGCCCTTTCCGCCGTCGGCATCAGCGTTATTGAAATTACCAAGGGCACGGACGGCAAATGGGCGGTCAAGGCCGATTCGACCTATAACAAGCGCTATACCGGCAACAGCAGCTATCGCGCGGGCGGACAGGCTTCCGGTCTGCTTTCCGGCTCAATCAAGGGCATGTTGAATAATTGTTCCAGCGGCCGCACCCCGTGGGGCACCTATCTCACCTGCGAAGAAACCACCAACAACTATCTCGACCTTACTCAACCCGCCGAAAATTACGGCTGGGTGGTCGAAATCGACCCCTATGGGCAACTGGCGCAACCGACCAAGCGCACCGCCATGGGGCGTTTCAGCCATGAAAATGTCGCCCATATGGTCGACAGCAACAAGCGCACCGCCTTCTATATGGGCGACGATTCGACGCCGGGCTGCATCTATAAATTCGTGCCCGACCGCGCGTTCAACCCGGACAATCGCGCCGCCAATATCGACTTGCTCGATTATGGCACCCTCTATGTCGCCCGCTTCAACGCCGATGGCTCGGGCAACTGGATCGCACTGGTCCAGGGCCAGAATGGCCTGACGACCGGAGCTTCGGACCCCGGCAATGTCAGCCAGAGCACGACTCCGCCGACCCCGACAACCGTCGACTTCCCCAATCAGGCAAGCGTGCTCATCAACTGCAAGTCGGCGGCACGGGTCGCGGGTGGCACAGTGATGGATCGCCCGGAATGGATAACGGTCGCGCCGGACAACAGCGCAGTCTTCGTCACACTGACCAATAACAGCAGCCGCAAAGTCACCGATGCCGCCAACCCGCGCACCGGCAATCGCCACGGTCACATCATCCGGTTCAGCGAGAAGGGCAATTCCCCGCTGGCGAACGAATTCAGCTGGGAAATCTTCCTGCTCGCCGGCGACCCTTCACTGAAGGACTTCGGCGATCATCTGGAAGGCAATATCAACGGCGACACCTTCTCCAGCCCGGACGGCATCCGCCTCGATCCGCAGGGCCGCCTTTGGGTCCAGACCGACCACAGCATCCCGGGCAACTCCGGCGATTCTTCGCGCTCGATCGAGAAGATTTTCGGTCACAACGCACTGTTCTACATCGATCAGACCACCAAGGAATCGAAGCGTTTCCTCGTCGGGCCGGTCGGATGCGAGATCACCGGCATCGCCTATACGCCGGATCTCAAAAATTTCTTCATCAACATCCAGCACCCGGAAGGCAACTGGCCGATCGACGGCGAGGCCCCCCGTTCCTCGACCATCGTCATCACCCAGAATGATGGAAAGCCAGTCGGCGCCTGAACCTTATATCCGAATATCCGGTCCGCTCTTCATCGGGGCGGACCGCATAACTTATCTGCCCTCCGAGGTTTCGCCCCGGAGGGCTTCCTATTCCAGCTCCGGTCGATCAGTCCGCAGCCACAATCCCGCGCCAGATGCAACCGCCAGCTCCCCACAAAAGGAATTCGTCCCGAGAGCAAGGCGTGGCACCGGCCGCAACCTTCATGGAAGCCCTCGCACATGGCCGATCACACCCTATCACGCGCGAACAGGTCCCCGCAGCGCTGCATCGAGCTGAGCACAGGCCCCCTCATGACCGGCCACCCTCATCCCGAAAGCTCCTCCGATCCAGGCAGGGCATAGACAAGAAAAATCCCCCTCCGGCACCGGCCCGAGGGGGATTTCTATTTCAGCGCACAGCCGGAGGAAGGCTCCGGCCCCACAGGCAGATCAGACCACGCCGGAAACGGCGGCCACGTCCACCTTCACGCCCGGGCCCATCGAGGAGCTGAGCGCGATCTTGCGGACATATTTGCCCTTGGAGCCCGAGGGCTTCGCCTTGACGATTGCATCGACGAATGCGTCGAAATTCTTGCGCAGATCGGCTTCGGAGAAGCTCGCCTTGCCAAGACCGGCATGGATGATGCCCGCCTTCTCGACGCGGAATTCGATCTGACCGCCCTTGGCCGCCTTGACGGCTTCGGCAACATTCGGGGTGACGGTGCCGAGCTTCGGGTTCGGCATCAGGCCCTTGGGGCCCAGCACCTTACCGAGACGGCCGACCAGACCCATCATGTCCGGGGTCGCGATCACGCGTTCGAAATCGATATTGCCCGCCTGAATGCTTTCCAGCAGGTCCTCGGCACCGACAACCTCAGCACCGGCGGCCTTGGCGGCCTCCGCCTTGTCGGCGCGCGCGAACACGGCAACACGAACGGTCTTGCCCGTGCCGGCCGGCAGGGTGACAACGCCGCGCACCATCTGGTCGGCGTGACGCGGATCGACACCGAGATTCATCGCGATTTCGACGGTTTCGTCGAACTTGGCGGTCGCATTGCTCTTGATGAGGGAAATCGCCTCGTCAATGCCGTGCAGCTTGTCCTTGTCGATCGCTGCGGCGAGCGCCTTTGCCTTCTTGGTCAGCTTTGCCATGGTCTCAGCCCTCCACCACGGTGAGGCCCATCGCGATAGCGGAGCCTTCGATGATCTTCGTCGCCGCTTCAATGTCATTGGCATTGAGGTCAGGCATCTTCACCTGAGCGATCTCGGCAAGCTGAGACCGCTTGATGGTCCCGGCCGATGCCTTGCCGGGTTCCTTGGAACCGGACTTCAGGTTGATCGCCTTCTTGATGAGGTAGGTTGCCGGCGGCATCTTGGTGACGAAGGAGAAGCTGCGATCGGCATAGACGGTGATGATGGTCGGCAGCGGAGTGCCCTTGTCCATCTTATCGGTCGCCGCGTTGAACGCCTTGCAGAATTCCATGATGTTGACGCCGCGCTGACCCAGGGCAGGGCCGATCGGCGGCGAAGGATTGGCGGCGCCCGCAGGCACCTGGAGCTTGATATAGCCCGTAATCTTCTTGGCCATTTTTCTCTCACTCTGTAGTTGGGTCGGGAAACCGCAAGGCCCCTTCCCGGTTCAAGTTTAGCGGTATTGACGGAAGGGCACGCCCTTTCTCCCGCGCTCATCCGACGGATCGGAAGCCGCCCATGGGCTATGGACACCCAAGACGAAGGCGCGCCTATAGCCGCTCCGCGGAAAAAAGGAAAGAGGCGATGGACGCCATAAACATATCACGATATATATCGCGATATGGAAAAAAGACCGACCCCCGGAACCAATGACCTCATAACCGCCTTGGGCTATCTTTGCATGGGCAGCCGCCTGAAACGTCTGGGCGAGCAGATGCAGTCAGGGGTCGCCACCATTCTCGAACGACAGGGGCTGGACGTGCAACCGGCGCAATTGCCGCTGCTGGTTGCGCTGGAAGAAAATGGTCCGCTTACCATCGGCTCCCTTGGCACACGGGTCGGGATCAGCCAGCCCGGAATCACCCGCGCTCTCGCCCGGCTGGAAACGCTGGGCCTTGTCGCCCCGGCTTCCTCCGATCATCCCGACCGGCGTCGGCGCCTAGTCATGCTCACCCCGGCCGGAGCGACGCTGATCCGCGACCTGCGCATAAATTTGTTTCCCGCCGTCGAACAGGCCGTCCGTGCAGTATGCCGACACGCATCGGGAGACATTCTCGACGCGATCGGGGAAATCGAGGCACGCCTGAACCAGACATCGCTCGACGACAGGATCAACAGCGCATTTGCGGGGGCAGCCAATGACTGAAGCCATGTCCCGCGAACTGCTCGACCGCCCGGTCTGGCATGCCCTCAGCGGCCCCCATGCCCGCTTCGCACTTGCCCACGGTACAGCGCGGCGATTTCTTCCTGAAATCGGTCCATTGGCGGCTTCGGCACGGGACGACAAACAGGGCATGGACGATCTTGCCGCACTCATACCGCAGGGCGGCACGCTTTATACCATGCAGGCAGAGGAACATCCGGCACCAGAAGGCGTGAGCATCGAACGACGCGCTGCCTTGCAAATGGTGGCCGAGGCACATGCCGCGCCTCGATCAGCCGCAATGCGCCCCCTATCCGCCATCGACGCCCCGGCCATGCTCGCCCTCGCGACCCTGACGGAACCCGGCCCGTTCGCGCTTCGCACCCATGAACTGGGACAATTTTGGGGAATGGAAGAAGATGGAAAGCTTGTCGCCATGGCCGGCGAACGCCTGCGCCTGCCCAGCTATTGCGAGATCAGCGCCGTTTGCGTTCACCCCGATCATCGCGGAAGGGGCCATGCACGCGCGCTGATCGCAAAGGTCATGCACCAGATAGAAAAGCGCGGAGAAACGCCCTTCCTCACAAGCTATGCGCATAATGACGGCGCGATCGCGCTTTATGAGAAGCTCGGTTTCCGTATACGTCGGGAAATGGTCATTTCCCTGCTGAGCCGCCGCCCCGCCTGAACGGTCGGGGCGCGGGCAGCGATCACTTCACCAGTTCGACGTCCTCGAAGCCCAGTTCCAGCGGAGTGGCGCGACCGAAGATGGAAATGGAAACCTTGACCCGGTTCTTGTCGAAATCCAGTTCCTCGACCGTGCCGGTGAAGCTGGCGAAGTTGCCGCTGGTCACCTTGACGGTATCGCCAATCTCGTAATTGACGCTGATCTTGTGCTTGGGTGCGGCGGCGGCCTCTTCCTTCGTGTTGAGGATGCGCGCAGCCTCCGCCTCGGTAATCGCCTGCGGCTTGCCGCTGGAACCAAGGAAGCCCGTCACTTTCGGCGTGTTCTTCACAAGGTGATAGACATCGTCGTTCATCGCCAGCTTGGCCAGCACATAGCCGGGGAAGAATTTCCGTTCCGACTGCACCTTCTTGCCGCGACGCACCTCGGTCACGGTCTCGGTCGGCACCTCGACCTCTTCGACCAGTTGCGACAGGCCCATACGCTCGGCCTCAGCCAGGATCGAATCACGAACCTTGTTCTCAAAACCCGAATAGGCGTGAATGATGTACCAGCGCGCCATAGCTATCGTTCCAAAATCCCCAACTGCGTGCCGCGCTTCACTTGCCGGTGGCAAGCGAGAGCAACATGCTGACCACCCATCCGAAGAAGGTGTCGGTCCCGAAAAAGAACAGGCCAAGGAGCGTGGTCATGATAATCACCATCACCGCCGTCACCATCGTTTCGCGGCCCGAGGGCCAGACGATCTTCGATGCTTCCTGGCGGACCTGCCGAACAAATTCGCCGGGAGATGTTTTGGCCACGCTTTTCAACCCATATTGCAAAACAGCACAAACCGCGGAGCAACACACCTCCATCCGGCGCTTTCCACCGGATGGGAGCGGTTGCTCCGCGAATATCGCTACCGTCCATAGGCCTACCCCCCGAAGGGCGCAAGCTTTGGCAGGAGTGGAGGGATTCGAACCCCCGGCATTCGGTTTTGGAGACCGACGCTCTACCAGCTGAGCTACACTCCTGTGGCTAGCGAAGGCGCGTCCTTACCCTCCCCTTCGCCCCAGTGCAAGCGGTGAGTGCGCCTTCGCCACCATAACGCCGAATTCGGGTTAATATTCGGGGCGATAGGAATGGGCAATCTTCCGGCTTGGCCACAGCGCCCACCTCTGCCACATAGAGGCCCCATGCCGATCGAGCCGTTCCTCCTGTTGCGCGCCTATGCCATCGGCGTCTTCCCGATGTCCGATGACCGGAACGCCGATGATGTTTACTGGGTAGAACCGAAAAAACGCGCCATTCTGCCCCTGCACCAGTTTCACCTGTCTCGCTCGCTCGCCCGCACCATTCGATCCGGCCGCTTTCGCGTCAGCGTGAACGAGGATTTCCGCGCGGTCGTGCGCCTGTGCGCGCAAAGCGCCCCGGATCGCCCTACGACATGGATCAACCATGAAATAGAACAAAGCTATTTGCGGCTGCACGAGTTGGGTTTCGCCCATTCCGTCGAATGCCGGGAGGGCGACGAACTGGTCGGCGGTCTTTACGGCGTATCGCTGGGGCGCGCCTTTTTCGGCGAAAGCATGGTGTCCCGCCGTACCGATGCTTCGAAGGTCGCACTGGCCTGGCTGGTGGCACGGATGCGAATCGGCGGCTTCTCGCTACTCGACTGCCAGTTCATGACCGACCATCTGCGCTCGCTCGGCGCGATCGAGATCGATCAGCGCGCCTATCACTCGTTATTGCTGGCGGCGCTTTCGGATGTCTCGCTGACCGATGGGGCCGCGCTATTGTCGGCGGGGCCGGGCTCGCCATCGCTGCTCGCCTTCGCTCCTGATCTGTCGGAAACCTTGAGCGTATCGGAACCGGTCTCGGGCCAGCTCATCGCGCAACTCTTGACCCAGACATCGTAGATCGGATGCTCAACCACGTTGCGGTCAGGCCGTTCGTGGAAAAGCCAGCCAGAAAAGACGCGCCGCCATTTATCGGCGCGCGGCGCCCGCACATCGAGCTGAACGAAAGCGCCCACCTCCTTCTGCTCTTCCCAGGGCGCGGTCACTTCGCAGGCACGCAGGCGCACGATCGCATCGCCGACCCGCAAGGCATCGCCTGGCTTCATCGTCAGGTCACGGGTAAGACCATTGCGCTTGTTGAGAAGGCCGATCACCGCGACGCGATCCCGCATCGGGGTCGCACCGGCCAGATCATTGGCGGTCGCCAGCGGCTTCGCGTCACCGGCCTGCTCCACCGCATTGGCGGCATTGGTCTGGGGCAACTGATTCGCGCCGTCACCACATCCCTGCACCGCGAACGGCAACAGGACCACAGCCAGCGCACGCCGCATCATCAGGCGTCGGGCGTCCATGCCTCATAGTCTCCGGTAGCCATCGCACGACGGCCGCCGGATTCTATCGCCCCCAACGGGCGATAGGCATTGGCGGTACCGGTCTGGTTCGGGACATAATCCTTTTCCCAGATACGCGGCGGCGGCAACAGGCTTTCCGGTGCGCCTTCGATGCTGTGATGCAACCAGCCATGCCATTCGGCCGGCACACGGCTCGCATCATTGGAGCCCTTGTAGATCACCCAGCGGCGCGGGTGGCCGTGAACATCCTTGCCACCCTCATAATAGACATTGCCCATATGGTCTTCGCCGACCTTATGGCCCTTGCTCCGGGTGAAAAGCCAGGTTCCGAAGGTCGAGCCTTCCCACCAGGTGAAGATGTTCTTGACTATTCCCATGGAGCCGCGCTTAGCGCCAGAAAGGGGTGATTGGCAAGCCGATATAAGCGCGACATCATATTAATCGGATGTTTTTCCGGCGATGACCGGCGGCCGGGCGAAAAGCCGCCGTCCTTCACCGTCGGAACGGTTTCGGCTCGCATGGAATCATCCGACGATTCGACACATGGGATCGACCCGCACTCCAGCCACCCGGCGCGATTCCATCGAAGCCGACCGCACCCCAGGGTCCTGACCCTAGGGCGGATCGACATTCAGAAGATGACGAGCCGAAAATGGTAATTTTGCGTGATCCGGAGCGGAGCGTACTCAAGGTGCATGAGCACCCGGAAGCGCGCGAAAGCGCCATTTGCAGGCCGCCAGGGCTGGGGCCGAAGGCGACCGGAGGGCAATGTCGATCCGCCCTAGAATCAGAGCCCTAAGGGCAGAAATTATCGACGGCGATCGCCAATTTCTGCCCGCCCTGCGTGCAAGCGCCCCAGCTCACCCTATCCCCTTCGTCCAGACCAAGAGACGCCGCATCGCCACCGCGCAATTCCAGCACGGCTGCGACCGGGACATCGGCAAAAAGCGGCGTCGGATCATTAGGCTTTGCCCGCGCGACGATTTTGGCCACACCTCCATCCGGCCGGATGAAGACAAGGTCGAGCGATGTCGGCGTATCCTTCATCCAGAAGCTGGGCATGCGAGGCGGCAACATCGGAAACAACATCCCCTCCCCCTGGCTGAGGTCAGTGCGGTGCATCAGCCCCTTTTCCTGCTGATGGGGTTCGGCCGCCAGTTCGATCGACAGACGAGTGTCGGGCGTGCCCTCGCCATGACGGATCAGAACCGGAATTTTCGGTAAATATTGCGGCGCACCCTCCACTCCCCCGGCAACGGCATCAGTATCACCCGCGACACCATTGCCCTGCCCGCCGTCCGTGCAGCCACCCGACACCAGTGTCAGGGCGATAGCCGCCGCTCCGGCAATCCACGACCTTTTGCCGATCCCGCCTTCCTGCCTCATTATCCATCACTCCGTTCGGGGAATTCGCCGGGATGCGCCTCCACCCAGGCGCGGGCGACCTCAATCCTGTGCCCGGCCCGCAGGAAGGCACCGAGCTGCCGCTCGCGCTGCTTCGGGTCCGCAACCGCCTGCGCATAGGGGCCGACACGCTTACGCCGGGCAAAAATATCGGCCGCATCCCATTCGCCTGCCCGCGCCTTTTCTTCCGCCTCTGCCCGGTCCTGCTCGCCGATCCCATCCGCGCGCAACGCAGCACCGATCCGCCGCACACCCAGCCCGCGCCGTTCCATCGACCCGGCTTTCATTCGCGCAAAACCAGCATCATCGACATAGCCAAGTTCTGAAAAATGCAAGACAAGTGCTTCTATATCGGCACTTTTCTCTCCATCCCAGCCACGTTCGGCAAGCTTGCGCTCCAGATAGCGTGCAAGCCGCGCCCGGCTGGTCGCGAACCGCCCGACATAGGTCAGCGCCAGATCGCGCAACGCCTGTTCATTGAGGGCGGACCGTTTCTTTTCTTTGTCATATCGTGCCATGCGCCTTTTTTGTGCCACAGTCGGGTCTGATTTTGAACTTGTGTTATCGGCTAGATACGCCAATCCCGCCCCACCCATCGAAAACCCGGTCATCCGTGGTACAGGTTGGGGATGCAATTTGGAGGGAGATCGGGCAAAACCCCGCTCCGGGTCGGACGAAGGAACACATAATTGGCTGAGATGGATATGACAGACATGCAGGTTCTGGCGAAGCCGGCTTCCGCGCCTGTCCATCAGGGCGCGGACGGCGCGCCGGGGCTTAGCCCCCTGCCCACCGAGGACGCGCTCCCGCGCCGCTTTTCCGATTTCGCCACCATGGGCGAAGCGCTCGATTATGCGGCGGAAGGCACACGCGGCTTCAATTTCCACAATCCCCGCGGCCAGTTGACGCGCCCCTACTCCTATCGCGAGTTGCGCTCCGACGCGATGGCCTGCGCCTATCGCCTGATCGCGCATGGCATTGCACCGGGTGACCGCATCGCGCTGGTTGCCGAAACCGGCCCCGAGTTCGCGCAGATTTTCTTCGGCGTCATCTATGCCGGGGCATGGCCTGTGCCGCTGCCGCTGCCGACCAGCTTCGGCGGCAAGGAAAGCTATATCGACCAGCTTTCGGTCCAGCTTTCGAGCTGCGACCCGAAAATGCTGTTCTTTCCCGCCGAACTGTCTGAAATGGCCGGGGAGGCCGCGCGGCTGAACCATGTCGAACCGATGGACTATGACAGCTTCATCGCCCGCGACGCCGCCCCCTGCCGCCTGCCGCAGGCGAACAGCGAAGACATCGCCTATCTTCAATATAGCAGCGGCTCCACCCGCTTCCCTCATGGCGTAGCCGTCACCCACCGGGCGCTGCTCTCCAACCTTGCCGCCCATGCCTATGGCATGCAGCTGATCGCCAGCGACCGCTGCATCAGCTGGCTGCCCTGGTATCATGACATGGGCCTTGTCGGCTGCTTCCTCTCGCCGGTCGCCAATCAGGTGACGGTCGATTATCTGAAGACAGAGGATTTCGCCCGGCGCCCGCTCGCGTGGCTCGATCTCATCAGCCGCAACGAAGGCACGTCGATCAGCTATTCCCCGACCTTCGGCTATGACATTTGCGCCCGCCGCATGTCGAGCCAGACCAAGGCCGCCGATCGCTTCGACCTGTCGCGCTGGCGGCTTGCTGGCAATGGCGCGGACATGATCCGCCCCGACGTGATGCAGAGCTTCGTCGATGCGTTCGCCGACGCAGGGTTCAGCCCGACCGCCTTCCTGCCGAGCTATGGCCTCGCGGAATCGACGCTTGCCGTCACCATCATGCCGCCGGGCGAAGGCATTATCGTCGAACTGGTCGAAGAAACCGAGCTGTCCGGCGGCCATGCCGCCGAAGATCGCCCCCAGCGTTTCCGCGCGATCGTCAATTGCGGCAAACCGGTTAAAGACATGGTCGTCGAAATCCGCGACGATGAAGGCGCGCCGATGGCGGAGCGGCAGATCGGCAAGGTATGGACCACCGGCCCTTCCCTGATGGTCGGCTATTTCCGCGACGACGAGGCGACCGCCGAGTGCATGAAGGACGGCTGGCTCGATACCGGCGACATGGGCTATATGTCGGATGGCTATCTCTATATTGTCGGCCGCGCCAAAGACATGATCATCATCAACGGCAAGAACCACTGGCCGCAGGATATCGAATGGGCGGTGGAACAACTCCCCGGCTTCAAGCAGGGCGATATCGCCGCCTTCTCGATCACCACTGCGGGCGGTGAGGAAGCCCCGGCCGTGCTGGTCCATTGCCGTACGTCCGACACCACGGAACGCACGAAGCTGCGCGACCAGATCCGCGACCGGGTTCGCGCGATCACCGGCATGAACTGCGTGGTCGAGCTGGTCCCGCCGCGCACCCTGCCCCGTACCAGCTCCGGCAAGCTCAGCCGCTCCAAGGCACGCAAGCTCTATCTGGAAGGCGAGATCGTCCCTTACGACATCGCCGCCTGATCGGAGGGCGCGTCTCTGGACGCGCCTCATTCCCGACCGCCCATCGGACTGCCCCTGCCTGCCACCCGTCCTCCATCATGACGATGCGGGGACAGGGGCGAAGCTCTCCTTCATCCGTGCGATCAGCAGGCCGGGCTCGGCCGCACGCCGGCGCCCTTTTCTATAGCCGGCCCGGAAAGATGCAGCGGGGAGAAACAATCCCCGATCCGCACACCCCCGCAATCATGATCGTCCCGGTCTTCGCCTTGCCCTCCCTATGGTCGGCGGGCGAACATCACTTCCGGAACAGATCCGCCAGTTCGCGGGCGTCGATCCGGGCGGGGTGTCCACCGGTCGGCATCGCCGCCTTGGAAGCGGCCTCTTTCGGTTCGGCCCCGCCGCAAGCACCGCTGGCTTCGCCATCGAACCGCACCCAACCGCCGGGTCCCAGCCGTTCGAGCGGCTGATATTTGACCTTATACTGCATGCGCTTCGATCCCTCGACCCAATAGCCGAGATAGACATAGGGCAGGCCGGTTTTACGCGCGCGCGCTATATGGTCCATGATGATATAGTTGCCGAGCCCCGGACGGTTCTCATCCTCGGTTTCGAAAAAGCTGTAGATCATCGACAGGCCGTCACCCTGCTTATCGGTAAGGCAGGCACCGACCAGCCTGCCCGGCGTACCGTCGACCGACGGCTCGCGATATTCGATCACATAGCTTTCGACCGGCGAATGCTCGACCATGTCGGCATAATCCATCTCGTCCATCTCGGTCATCCCGCCACCGGGATGGCGAGCCTGGAGATAGCGCCGGAGCAGCGCATATTGCTCCTCGGTCGACCAGGGCTTACACACGCTGACGACAAGATCGCTGTGCCGCCGCATCAATTTACGCTGCGTCGCATTGGGGGTGAATGCATCGGCCACCACGCGCACCGAAACGCAGGCGGTGCAATCGGCGCAGCTCGGCCGATAGGCGACATTCTGGCTGCGACGGAAACCGATACGGCCCAGCGCGTCGTTCATTTCTCCGGCATTGGCGCCGGACAGTTCCGTGAACACCTTCCGCTCGTTCTTGCCCGGCAGATAGGGACAAGGTGACGGACTGGTGACGAAAAAGCGAGGAAAGCGAAACGGCGCGGTCAACTCTGGCAACCCTCTTGATCGTTTTGCGGCGCAACCCTTAATGCGTCTTCAGCCCTTACTATGCCGGGCATCAATCTTCATTAAAAGAGCGTTTACCACAAAAAGATCAACGAGGAGCACCCGCCCCCGACCGCACCGTCGCGATCAGGCGAGCTCGACCGGCGACACCTGATAGCCGGCATCGCGCAGCGCCGCGATCAGCCGGTCGAGATGTCGCGCGTCGCGCGTTTCGCATTCGACGTCGAGCGACAGCCCCTTCGCCGGAAGATTGGTGAAAATGCGCTGGTGCGACAACTCCAATATGTTGACGCCCTGCTCATCGAAGATACGCGACACCTGGAACAGCGTCCCCGGCCGGTCCTGTAGCTGGATGCGAAGGCGCGCAAGGCGACCCGAACGCGCCAGGTCACGCAACAGGACATTGGCCAGCAGGCGCGTGTCGATATTGCCGCCGGTCAGCACCAGCCCGATCTTGCGCCCGATAAACTGTTCCCGGTTGGACAACAGCGCGGCAAGCCCCGCGGCGCCCGCGCCTTCGACCACCGTCTTCTCGATCTGGACGAGTAGGCTCACCGCCTCCTCCAGCATCCGTTCGCTCACCAGCAGGATATCATCAGCGAGATCCTCGACCAGATAGCGCGTCAGCGACCCCGGCTCCTTGACGGCAATGCCTTCGGCCAGCGTATCACCGTCGCAGGGACGGTTCGCCTTCTTCACATAATCATACATGGACGGATACAGCTCGGCCTGCACTCCGACCAGCCGGATATCGGGTTTCAGCGCACGCGCGGCGATGCCCATACCGGAAAACAGGCCACCCCCGCCGATCGGCACGACCAGCGTGTCGATGTCGGGCGCATCCTCCAGCATTTCGAGCGCCACCGTCCCCTGACCGGCCATGATCTCCGGTTCGTCGAACGGATGGACGAAGGTCAGCCCCTGCTGCGCCTCCAGATAGCGGGCATGTTCATAGGCTTCCTCGAACTTCTCGCCATGCAGCACGACGGTCGCGCCATGGCCTTCCGTCTGCATCACCTTCACCGTCGGCGTGGGCTTGGGCATGACGATAGTGACCGGCACACCCAGACGCGCGCCATGATAGGCAAGACCCTGCGCATGATTGCCCGCCGATGCCGCGATCACGCCCCGCGCCCGCGCTTCCGCATCCAGTTGCAGCAGGCGGTTGAGCGCGCCGCGTTCCTTATAGGCGGCGGTGAACTGAAGATTTTCGAACTTCAGATATACTTCTGCGCCGATCACTTGCGACAAGGTGCGGCTGAGCAGCGTCGGCGTACGGACAATCGCCCCCCTAATTCGCTCATGGGCCGCGCGCACATCGTCAATCGACACGGGCATCGCTGCCGGTGTGTCGATATTGCGAAGGCTGGTCCCATGGTCCATTGGAGTCGATTTCCTTTCTTTATGAGCGATATTTAAGTGCAAAGATGCCCTAGGCGCAGCGGCCGGGAATGTCTATGCATCGCGCATGGCAAATATAGCGTTTATCGGGCTGGGCGTCATGGGCGCCCCCATGGCAGGGCATCTGGCGAAAGCCGGGCACCTGGTCACGGTTTACAACCGCACCGTCGCCAAGGCGAATGCATGGGCGGAACAGCATGGCGGCAAGGTCGCACAGACCCCGGCACAGGCCGCACAGGGGGCGGAGATCGTCATCACCTGCGTCGGCAATGATGACGATCTGGCCTCCGTCACGCTCGGCAAGGAAGGTGCTTTTCGCACCATGGCGCCGGGCAGCCTGTTCATTGATCATACGACCGTTTCGGCGCGGATCGCGCGCCAGCTTTTCGTTGAGGGCGAAAGCCTCGGCCTGCACTGCGTCGACGCCCCGGTTTCGGGCGGTCAGGCAGGCGCCGAAAACGGCACGCTATCGGTGATGTGCGGCGGCACCGAACCGGCGGTCGCCGCCGCCCGCCTCGCAATGCAGGCCTATGCGGCGCGGGTCGTGCATGTCGGCCCGGCGGGCGCGGGGCAGACAACGAAGATGGTCAACCAGATCTGCATTGCCGGGGTTCTTCAGGGTGTTTCCGAGGCGCTGCGCTTCGCGCAGGCCGCCGATCTCGATCTCGACAAGGTGTTCGAAGCAATTTCGGGCGGCGCGGCGCAGAGCTGGCAGATGAATAATCGCTGGGCCACCATGGCGAAGGACGAGTTTGATTTCGGTTTCGCGATCGACTGGATGCGCAAGGATCTCGGCCTCGCGCTGGAAGAAGCGCGGGTGAACGGTGCGACCTTACCGGTGACCGCCCTGATCGACCAGTTTTATGCCGATGTACAGGCGATGGGCGGATCGCGGCAGGATACCAGCGCGCTGGTGCGGAGGATTACCCGCCGGTGAATTTACCAGTGCTGGCCCCGGCAGGCCACCTCACCCTTGCCCTGATGCTGTGCGCGGCAGTGATGACGGCGGTTCCGGCATCGGCCCGCAAGAAACAGGCCCCTCCGCCTCCTCCGTCCGAAACCGGTCTGATCGACAATGTGAACGGCCTCGCCATCGGCGCGGACGGCCATGTCGCACATTTCACCGGGCTCCTGATCGGTAAGGACGGCCGGGTCGAGCAGCGGCTGGGTCGCGATGACAAGCGGCCGGATCGTCCCGCCTATCGGCTCGACGGTCAGGGACGGACGCTGATTCCGTCCTTTGTCGATGGCCATGCGCATCTGATCGCCACCGGCATAACGAGCATGACGCTCGACCTCTCGGCCACGCGCTCGCTGGCCGAGGCGCAGGCGAAGATCGCCGCCTATGCCCGCGCCAATGAAGGCCGCAAATGGATATTGGGCCGCGGCTGGGACGCGGCGCGCTGGGCGGAGGCGGAAGGCACCGCCGAAACCCTGCCGACGGCGGCCGATCTCGATGCGGCGGTCGCCGATATTCCGGTCTGGCTGGTCAGCGCAGATGGCGAAATGGGCTGGGCCAATAGTCTGGCGATGAAGCAGGCCGGGGTCACCCCCGCAACAAAAACCCCGCCCGGCGGCCATATCGTCCTGACAGGCAACCGACCCGGCGGCGTCTTCATCGGCGCCGCCATGGCGCTGGTCGGCGCGATCATTCCGCCCCCCGCCCCCAAGGATCGCGACATTGCGCTCGACAAGGCGCAACCGCTGTTTCTTGCCGCCGGGATCAGCACCGTCGCCGATATGGGCACCAGCATATATGACTGGCAGGCCTATCGCCGCGCCGGGGACAGAGGCGCGCTACGCCTGCGCATCGCCGCTTATGCCGACGGGCTGGACGACATGGTGACAATCGCCGGTCCCGCCCCTTCGCCCTGGCTCTATGACGATCGCCTGCGCCTTGTCGGCGTGCATTTCGCCATCGACGGCAGCATCGGCGCGCGCACTGCCTGGCTGAAGGCCCCCTATACCGATGCCCCCGGCGAAAAGGGCGCACCCAGAATTCCCTCGACCGTCCTGCGCAACCAGATGAGCCGGGCCGCGATGGACGGTTTTCAGGTCGCGCTGTCCGCCCATGGCGATGCCGCGATCGACGAGGCGCTGGCCGCGATCGACGAACTGGCCGCCACCTATGAGGGCGGCCGGCGCTGGCGGATCGAGGGCGCGGATGTAACGGGAAGCCTGACCGGCATCGACAGCGCGATCTTTCACGACAGCATCGTCACGGTGAAACCGGATAGTGCCGGGCGTGCGCAAGCGCTCACGCTCCGCCGCCTGGGACAAGAACGGGCTGCCCCGGCATGGTCGACCCTCGGGCCGATCCTCGGCGCCCGCCTGTCCTTCGGAGACTGGGCGGCAGGACATGTTCCTTCCCCCTTTGCCGCAATGGCCGCGGCGATGGGGGCTGCGACGATGGGCTCGGGAGGCGACGATACCGCCGGTCCGGACGCCCCCGTTCAGCGCCTGACCTTCGAACAGGCCTTTGCCGCCGCAACCGGAAACGGCGCGCGCGCGCTCTTCGCCGAACAGCGCATCGGTTCGCTGGCCAGCGGGCAATGGGCCGATTTCCTGCTGATCGACCGCGACATCAGTACGGCCTTGCCCACCGACGTCGCGCAGGCCCGGTTGCTCGAACATTGGGTTGCGGGCAAGCGGGTATGGAAAGCGCCGGAAGCACCGGACACCACCGCAGCCCCCGTCAGATAAGCTGCTTCATCCCGTAGATCCGGGTGACGCACCGCCCCTCGCGCATCGGCGCTGCGGTCAGGCGCATCCAGCGGTGCCCGGTCAGCGACGGGCGAATTTCCACATCGACGGTGAAGCCCCGCCGATGCCGGATTGCATAGGCGCGCAGGCGCTCCATCACGACCCGCGATTCGTCGGAATAAAGGGCAAGCGCCTCCTCACGGGCAATGGCTGCGCCACGGGGTAAACCGAAAATGTCATAGACGCCCGCCGACCAGACAAGGCTGTTGTCGGTCAGATTGCATTCCCACAGGCCGATCCCCTGTCCCGCCAGAACATGCCCTTCCTCGGCGGACAGGCCGGAGGCCATCCGCACCGGCGCGGAATGAGACGGCAGGTGATCGAGAGCCAGATGCCGTTCCCGCTCGAACAACGGCCAGCTATGGTAGATCGGCAGAGGTTCTCTCGGCTTCAATGGCGATGCTTTCCTGTGATGTCGGCTGACAGTATCAGCCCATGGTTGATAGTCGATGAAAGCGGAAACCGCTATTCTTTCCGCTGCGGCGCGATCACTTCCCCGCACCCCCGCTCCACCATATACGCACGCAGCGCGGCGACATGTGCATTGCCCCAGTGCACCGCGCCGACCCCGAGCGGCAGGAATGCGCTGCGGTCGAAAATCGCGATCGTCCCCCGGTCGCAGAGCCGGTCGATTCTCTCCCGATCCAGCATCCCGATATTCATCACCACCGGCTTCCCCACCGGCGCCCCATCGCGCCCGCGCACGAGATCGGTGACATAGCGCCCGCCCCTGGGATCGACCAGCACCACATCGGCGGCGCTGGACAGGATCAGGCGATGCGCGGCCGCATAGGGCGCGACATAATCATGGGCGCGCGCCATCAGGAAACTGCCGGTCAGCAGCGCGACCAGCACTGACGCGCCGGCCAGCCCGCCCCGCGCCTCTCCGCCGGGTCTGCGTAACCGCGTCCAGCCATAGCCCGCGATCAGCGCAAGCCCGCCAATATAGGCATGAAGATAGCGATAGCCCCAGCCATAGCCCTGATCGATCGACAATATCGCCATGCCGAACGCGCCAAGAGCGAGCGGCAAGGCCACCACCTCTCCGCGCAACGCCCTACGCCAGTCCATCCGCCACAATCCGACCAGCGCCAGCGGCACCAGCAACAGGTTATTCCATGCAAGAAAGCGCGAGAGGTGCAGCAGCGGATGCCATTTTTCGAGCACACGATCGACGAGGCTGTCCATCTTGTCCGCAACCCCGGCGGAAGGGCGCACATCCGCCGCCGGACCATAAAGATCGATCAGCAGATGCGGCCACAGCTTCGCCCAGAGCGCGACCGCCACCGCCAGCACCAGGCCATGGAAGAACAACGCGCCCCAGCGCCGCCCCAACGCGAACCACAGCAGAAAGGGCGCCAGAAAAGGCAAGGGATAATGATATTGGTGCAGGCCCGCGAGCAACAGCGCCACCAGCCCCGCACCGCCATGCCCCCACGCTCCGCCGCGCAACACCAGCGCCAGCCACAGCATATTGAGCGCGAAATGGCCGGTCATCGCATAGGGCGTCATCCCGGTCACGAGCAGCTGGGTGGAACTGAGCGCCATCAGCATCGTCACCGCGACCGCATCGGGCCGGTCGGGGAACAGGTGCAAAGCGATCCGCCACAGCGAGACAAGGCCGATCAGCAGAAAAACCGGCCCCGCCAGATTGGGATCGCCCACCATCCCCCAAAAGGCCCGGAACGCGGCATTGAGCGGCAGATAGGCCGCCGTCCACACATGATCCGCGCCGAAGGGCGAGAAGAATTCCGGCATGATCGCGCGGCGATAATCGATCCATTCGGGCGGAATGGGCCAGCCCAGCCAGCCATGGCGCAATGCGGCAGCCGCGAATTCGGCCACCTGCTCGTCACGGGACAGCGCATAATCCCCGAACAACCAATATCGCCCGACCCACGCCGCTGCCGCGAAGATCAGGATCAGCGGCAGCATGATGCGCGCGTCCCCGGCCCAGCGCCATGACGATGGCCGCGCCTTGCCGGCGAACAGTCCGACCAGCATCAGCGCCCCGCCGCCCAGCGCCAGCGCGGGCATGTCCTGCCCCCAGAACAGAAAGGCGCCGAGCGAGCGGGACGCAAACGCCTCTATCTCCACGCTCCAGGCCAGAGCAAGCCAGAGCAGCACCGCAAGGCCGCTCAGTACCGCCAGCCAGGAAACGCGGCCGCGCATCACGCGCTTACCGCTCCCTCTCCCGCCAGATCAGCGCGCAGGAAAATGCCGTCCATCTCGACCAGCAGCGGGAAATGCCCCTTGTTATTGGCGAACATCGCGTTGGGCACGAAACCATGCTGTTCCAGCCAGCCGATCATCGCGCGATACTCGCTCGCCCCTTCATATTGCGGACGCACCGCCAGTTCGCTCTGCAAGCCGATCATCTCCGAAAGCCGCGCGCCCGCGCCTTCGCAGACCGACCGGTCATGCCCCTGCGTATCCATTTTGAGGAAAGGCCGCGACAGGCCATGGGGCTTCAACAATTCGTCCAGCATGTCGTCGAGGCGGCGGCACTGCATCGTCACCGTCCGCTCCACCCGGTTGCGCTCAACGAAAATCGGGTCGAGCCGGTCGGCCGGCTTCACCAGCGAGCTGAACTGATGCGCGGCCATGATGTGAAATTCGCTCTCGCCATTGAAATCGGACAGAGCGATGTTGAACACATGCCAGTTCGGGTCGCGCGCGGCCCTGGCGGACAGAATGGCGAATATATCCGGGTTCGGTTCGAACGAGAAGATATGACCGCGAAACCCGGCATCCCTGCGCGCGGTCGCCGCATATTGCCCTTCATTGGCGCCGACATCGATCAGTGCGTCGATCGCAAAGCCCTCGAAAAAACGACGCAGCGCGAGGATTTCGGGATATTGATGGACCCGCCCCGCCGCCGCCAGCCGCATCGCCAGCCAGCGCCGCGACAATTCCCGCGCGATCCGTCCTCCGCTCATGCCCTGTCCGCCCTTTCCAGCACCCGTTCATAAACCTGCAGCGTCAGCGCCGCCGCATCGCTCCATTGCCCCATGGCCGCGCGCATGGCCAGCGCCGCCTCGCCCAGTCGCGCCCGCACCGTCGCATCGCCGATCACGCCCCGCAGCGCCCCGGCCAGAGCCGCCGCGTCATCGGGCGGGCACAGCGCCACCGCATCGTCGTCCAGCGTGGCGAACATGCCAACCCGCGTCGCCACCATCGCCTTGCCATGATGCAGGGCAGAGAGAAACGCACCGCTGCTGTCGATATGGCGATAGGGAAAGGCGATGATATCGGCCTTGCGCATATGGGCATCGAGCCGCGATTCGGTGAGGAACCCCAGTTCCACGACCAGCCTGTCGCCATATCCGGCGGCTTTCACCCGTTCGATCAGCGGGGCGATATCGAAAAAAGGCTTACCCGCAACCGCCAGCTCGAACACCAGTCCTTCGTTCCAGAGCGCCAGACAGGCCTCAATCAGCAGATCGAACCCCTTATAGGGCCGGATCGTCCCGAAAAAGAGAATGCGCGGAACCGCGGGATCCGGCACGGCGGTCAGATCGGCGGGCGTCGCGGCGGCCAGTTCCATCGGTGGATGCGGCACAATATGCAGCCGCTCCCCGCCCACACCCTGCGCGATCAGCGCCGCGCGCGTTTCCTCGCCATGGACGACCAACGTATCGAACCGGTCGAGCAACGCGCGATAGCCCGCCCCCTGCGCCCCGCTGTCGCCATGAAAGGCTGAGGCGTTATGGACGGTATGGATCAGCGCCGGACGACGCCCATTTGCGCCCCGGCCTCGCGCGAGCCGCGCGATCAGCATCCGATCGGCGGAAGGAAAGGGCAGCCACTGAACATGTACGACATCGGCAGCGCGCAAGTCCGCCAGCCCCCCCAGCCGCGCCTGCGCCAGATACTCGGCAGCTTTCACCGCGCGAAAGGCAACGCCATCGCCCAAGGCCCCACGCAACCGTTCCGACAGGCCAAAAAAAGAGGGACTATACCGATAGCCCTCCGGCTGGATCGCGTCGGTATCGCGCATCGGACGACCATGCAGCACCACCTGCGCGCATCCTCCGGCAGGGGCCCCGGCATGGACCAGCGCCGCGCACAGGCTGTCATCATAACGCCCGGTGAAGAGCGAGGGATCGACCATCGCAATATGCATCTAAAGCCCCCGAGCCATGCGCCGCATCGCGGCAATGTGCAGCATCGCGGCGCCCGCGAATGTCGCCAGATACAGCGCCATGAAGATCGGGCCGTCATTGGCCGCACTGCCCTTGCCCGCAAGCCAGACGGCCAGCGGCGGGCTGATGAGCGAAGCGGCAAGAAAGGGGAGCGACTGGCGCAGCAACGGCCCGAACCGGCCGAGCGCACCCTGCACATAAACCGAAACGCACATGACCACGAGCGCGAGCAGCAGGACGCACAGCATCGCCAGCTCCGTCATGGTCAGCACCGCCCGGCCGTCGAACAGGATCGCAAACAGCCGCCCGCCAATCGCCACTAGCAACAAGTCGGCGCACAGCGCGACCCCAACCGCGATTCCCACCGCGCGCGCCAGCCCGTGCGCGAACGCCGCCATATCCCCCGCGAACCACAGGCGCGTCAGGCGCGGCAATGCCCCCTCTATCGTCGCACGGGTCGCCGTCGCCACCGCCCGGATCATCTTGAACACGAAATCGAACAGCAGGATCAGCGCCGGATCATGGCTGACTGCCGCGATCAGGAAATAAGGGCTGTTATAGGCGGCCACCTCGCTCAGCGTCAGCGCCGCCGAGGCGCCGATGTCGCGCAAATAGGTGCGGCGCACATGGCCGCCGCCCACCCGCCAGGCGACCCACTGGCGCCCGTGCATGCCGGTCCGCTGCTGGATCAGGGCAAGCCCTGTCAGCACCCCGGCACTGTTGAGGATCAGTTGCAGCGCAACCGACGTCATCAGGCCGAACCCCGCCAGCACCGAGAGCAATAGTGCGAGGCCCAGCAGACGCCGGGCAAAGTCCACCGTTTCCCAGACCAGATTGCGATCGACCGCGGCCAGCGCCCGCTTTGCCAGCAACAACAGCATGTTGAGCGCAGAAGCCAGAAAAAATATCAGGAACAGAGCGGGCAGGTCCGTCCTGATCCATCCTGCCAGAATGGCGCCTGCCACCATGATTCCGCCGCACAGGATCAGCGCGCCCAGAAACAGGAACAGCACACCGATTTCCTCCAGCCGGAAATCGCCGCCTTCGTTCCCCGCTCCATCCGCCCCGCGGTGCGCCAGCCACCAGCGGCGCAACCGCGCATAAACGACATTGGTAAGGCCCAGCTCGGCCGACTGGGTGAAGTTGTTGAATGCAACCAGCAGCAGAAACGCCTTGAACTCCGCGCCCGGCAACATACGCACGAACACGAAGGTGACGGCAAAGCCCCACAGCATCGACAGCGCGACATTGGCGAGCTTCGCCAGTGTCAGCACATGGGCCGACCCTTCTCCGGCGGCGATCAGGCGTCGCACCGACCCGCTTTCACCCGCGCGCCAGCGGCTTGCGAGCGCGGAAGACCATTTCCCCCAGCCCGAGGCGTATAACCTCGCTGGCGGGCTGATCCGAAGCGCGCAGCACCTCCACATCGAAACCCGCCGCACGGATCCGATCGGCAAAATCGGGGCCATATTGGCGCACATGGTCCCACTGGCCGAAGCGCTTTTCCCGCTCCCGCGCGCTCATGCCCGGCCTGCCGTCCTCGGTGGGTTTATCCCATAGGGGCACGATCAGCCATGCCTCCCCGCCCGGGTTCAGCGCGGCAAAAATCTCGCGCAGCACATGGGCGTCGTCAGGCACATGTTCCATCACATGACTGGCATAGAACAGGTCGAACCGGCCCCTTTCGTCTATATCCATAAGGTCGATACGGTGCATTCCCGCCACCGCATAGCGGGACGGATCGAGATCGGCAGGCACATAATCGCACACAGCCGTGCGGAAACGGGTAACAAGGCTGGCCTCGCCGGGCGCCATGTGCAGGATCGCACCGTCCTCGGCCGGCAGGGTAAGGATCGCACCGTCGATCAGATAGTTGACCAGCCGTTCGCGGGGCGATGCCTGACAGGCGGGGCATCCCCAGTCCGCGCAATCGCCATAACGGAAGAAGCCGACCACATCCCGCCCGCAGGCCGTACAATGCCGGCCGGCACGTACCCCCAGCGCCGCCTTCGCCGCCAATATGCCGCGCGAAACATATTTGCCCGCCGCCTTCAGTGCGCGGTGCGCGGTTATCATTGCACTGTCCTCCATGGCGACATAGCGTTCATGCCTCTGCCGTGCCTTTGCACGGCAATGCGCCAACATCAAACAGGCCCATCCGTCAATAGGCCTTGTCGTGGATCAACACCCGCACGGTCGAAGCGAGGATACGAATATCCCGTAACACCGACCAGCCGGTCACATATTCCAGATCCGACTGCAATCGCAGGATCAGATCCTCATGCGCATCGGTGCTGCCGCGATAGCCGCGTATCTGGGCCAGGCCGGTAATGCCCGGCTTGATGCAATGGCGTGCCCAGTAACGCTGATCCACCTCCCAGTAGAGCGCGTCGGCGGCCCTTGCGCCCGGCGCATGGGGTCGCGGTCCGACCATGCTCATGTCCCCGGTCAACACGTTGAAGAGCTGCGGCAATTCATCGACACTCGTCCGGCGGATGAACGCCCCGACACGGGTAACGCGCGGATCGTCCCGCTGCGTCAGCTTGTCCGCGCGCTGATCGCTGTCTTCGACGCGCATCGAACGGAATTTGTAAATTTTAAACGGGCGCGCATCGCGGCCCAGCCGCGCCTGACGGAAGAAGACCGGCCCCGGACTGGAAAGCTTCACCGCGATCGCGGCCGCGATCAGGACCGGCGAGAGCAGCAGCAACGCCACGGACGATGCCACGACATCGAAAATGCGCTTGATGATCCGATCCCGGAAATCCAGCGGCCCGCCCGCGACGATCAGCGTCGGCCGATGCTGGAACGTGCCCCCCCGCACCGGTGCGAACCGTGCCATTTCCGGGATCAATATCTCTCCGCGGGCAGAAAGCGACTTAAGCGCGATGCTCCAGTCTTCGATCCTGTCGCCGGAACAGGCGACTATGACATGCTCGGCCCCACCCACCGCATTGGCGAGTCGCTCCGCCATCTCCGCATCATGGCTCGATGGATCGATCCCCGCCACCCGCGCATCGACCACCGCCATGTGCGCAGGCAAGCCTGGCACGGATACCCCGTCCATGATGATGAGCTCCATCATCGGCACCGCGCCCAGCATCCGGCGCGACAGAGCCGTGACGATATAGCGGGTTCCGATCAACCCCACCGCCGAAAACAGGCACCCCGCGACGAACGTCAGACGAGAGAGCTGCTCGGCGATCTTCGCGAAAAACACGAACAGCAACGTCACCAGCACCGCCTGCGCCAGCGCCAGCAACGCATGGGCCGAACTGGTCCGGATGCGGCCGAGCATCCTGATGCCATAGGCACCGCTATTGACGGCCAGCAGAGCATAAACGGGGGCCAATATCGTGAAGAAGGCAATACCGTGCGGCTTGCCCGGTTCGCCCCAGGGCGATCCCAGTACCAGCCAGTTCGCCAGCACGAAACTGATCAGCATCGCCCACATATCGAGCACCAGCCCGAGCATGTAGAGACGCAGGCGGGCGCTTTCCTTGCTAACCGGCGGCCGGAAGGAGGGGGTCATGACCGCCGCGCCTTTCCATTCGCCGGGGCACACCGGGAACCCGGCATGGTCGGACGCGTTTCAGAGGGGCGCGTTTCGGAGAAAGGAAGCGAAGATGACAGCATGGCCTCAATGCAACAGCCGTCGGGCAATCCCGACGCGCCCCCTTTACACAAGGAACACAGCGTCTCAAAGGGGATGAATGACAAGCGCGTCGAAACATTCCCCGCTGCGCTGGCTCGCTTTCCCATGGTGGGTGGCGCAATTGCTGAGCGGGGCCAAGTCCTTTCGCGACAATCCACTGATCGGTTCGAAACGGCTGAACCGGCAGGGCCTGCACCGGATGCGCGTGCGGCTCACACACCGGCTCGCCACGACACGGCGCGCGCGCCTCGCGGCGCGGCTGGGCACAGAGGACCTCGATCAGTTTGCCCGGCAAGGCTATATATTGGTGCCTGACTTTCTGCCCGCCGACCAGTTCGCAGCGCTGCGCGAGGCGATACTGAAGCGCGTATCACCCGCACGAGAAATGGTGCAGGGCGACACCATCACCCGCCGTATCGCGATCGACGCCGATATGCTGCGCGACATTCCCGCGTTGCGCACACTGCTGCGGGCACCGCGCTGGGCGGGCCTGATGCGCTATGTTTCGGGCTTCGACATCGAACCGCTCTATTATATTCAAACCATCCTCACCCATCGCTCGGGGAAAAAAGCAGATCCTCAGACGCATCTGCACGCAGACACTTTCCACCCGACGATGAAGGCGTGGTTCTTTCTCTCTGACGTGGAGCCGGAAGACGGCCCCCTCACCTATGTGCCCGGTTCCCATCGACTGACGCCGGAACGGCTGCAATGGGAACATGAAAAGGCGTTGATGGCCCCGGAGCGGGTGGACCGGTTGTCGGCGCGTGGATCGATGCGGATCACCCGGGACGAATTGCCCCGGCTCGGCCTGCCCGAACCGGTTGCCTTCGCCGTTCCGGCCAACACTCTGGTGGTGGTCGACACCTGCGGTTTTCATGCGCGCGGCCCATCCAGCCGACCATCGATGCGGATCGAAATCTGGGCCTATAGCCGTCGCAACCCTTTCGTGCCGTGGCTCGGCCTCGACCCTCTCAGCCTGCCCGGCATCGCGGAACGACGTATTCCGATGCTGTGGGCGACACGTGACCGCTTCCACCGATGGCTCGGTCAGCCATGGAAATATAAGGGCAGAATAACCCCCGATTCCAACGACCAGTCGAAATCAGGATGACGACAACCGTAACTACGTCCATAGCGGTTCGGCTTCGGTTCAGCAGTTGCAATATAGCGACAATGCAAGATAGGTATCGCAACCGCAGAACAAAAAAAGGGGAACGGACGGAATGATCTTTAAGACATCCGGCCTATATATTCACGTCCATCCTTGTCTGGACGGCACAGAAGCTCTGCGGCTTCGCCATGGCATTTGTGACGATGGACACCAATTGTTGCATCGCACAAAAATAGATTGTCGCCCCGATCTTTTGGGCCTAGGATCACGCGCATGAAGGCTTTCCCCCCCGTAAGGCGCCGCTTTCTGTTTCTTCAGGGTCCGCCCGGCCCCTTTTTCTGGCTGCTCGGGCAGGAACTGGTAAAGCGCGGCTACCCGGTCCACCGTATCAATTTCAATGGTGGAGACCGGGTCGACTGGCCCGGCGAGGCAACCAGCTATCGCGGAGGCAGTTCGGGCTGGAACCGCTTTTTCGATCATTATGTGCGCGACAACAAAATCACCGACATATTCCTGTTCGGCGATTGCCGACCGCTGCATCGCGCGGCGCACGGCATGGCGAAATTGCGCGGCATCGATATCCATGTGTTCGAGGAAGGCTATATCCGCCCGCACTGGATCACGATGGAACCGGATGGAGTAAACGGCCATTCGACCATGTCGCGCGACCCGGAATGGCTGATGCAGCAGGCCGCGACCCTGCCGCCGGTGCCGCCACCGATTCCGATTACCGCAAGCTTCAGGCGGCGCGCGCGCGACTCCCTGCGCTATTATGCGACCGATTGCCTGACGCGCTGGCAATACCCCTTCTACAAATCCCATCGTCCCGGGTCCCTGATCGCAGAAGGGCTTGGGTGGCTGCTCAAATTCGTCCGGCAGAAACTATATAAAGGCCGCACGAAAAAAGCGCTGACACGGATCGGTGAAGCCCCCTATTTCCTGTTCCCGCTTCAGCTCAATTCCGATTATCAGATCCGCACCCATTCACCGTTCACCAGCATGCGCGAGGCGACCCTCTATGTGCTGGAAAGCTTCGCCCTCCATGCTCCGTTCAACACGATGCTGGTGATAAAGGAACATCCGCTCGACTGCGAATATCGAAGCTGGGCCGGATTTGTGCGCAAACATGCCAAACGTCTGCGGATCGAAGGCCGCGTCGTCCACATTGCCGGCGGAGATCTCAATCGCATGACCCGGGAAAGCCTCGGCATCGTAACGGTCAACAGCACCTCCGGCACGCTGGGCCTGGCAGCGGGAACCCCCGTCTTCGTGCTGGGCAGCGCGATTTATGACATTCCCGGCATCACCCATCAGGGGCGCCTTGACGATTTCTGGAAGGCCCCGGAACCACCCGACATGCGCAAATATGACGCGTTCCGGCAGGTACTTCACGCCCGCTGCCTGGTGCCGGGCGGCATTGCGAGCCAGTCGGCGATCGCGACCCTTATCGAATCGACGCTGGACCGCCTGTTCAATCATCCGGCCCACGTCCCGATCGCACTGGACATGGGCCGGATCTTATTGCGTCAGGCGGCAGCGACCGAGGCTCCCTCGACTCCGGTGCTGTCTTCGACCGGGACCTGACGGATCAGATAGTCGAAGGCCGAAAGCGCGGCCTTCGCCCCCTCACCCATCGCAATCACGATCTGCTTATAGGGGGTGGTGGTCGCATCCCCTGCCGCGAATACGCCGGGGACCGAAGTTGCGCCACGCGCATCGATCTCGATTTCGCCGCGCGGCGACAGGGCGACAGCCCCGTTGAGCCACTCGGTATTCGGGACAAGACCGATCTGGACGAAAATGCCTTCCAGCTCCAGATGATGCACATCGCCACTGACGCGATCCTTGTAGCTGAGCCCCGTCACCTTCTCGCCATTGCCGAGCACCTCGGTGGTCATCGCCGAAACGATGGTGGTCACATTGGGCAGGCTGTTCAGCTTGCGCTGAAGCACCGCATCGGCGCGCAACTGGCTGTCGAACTCGATCAGCGTCACATGGGCGACGATACCGGCCAGGTCGATCGCGGCTTCGACGCCGCTATTGCCGCCACCGATCACCGCAACACGCTTGCCCTTGAACAGCGGACCATCGCAATGCGGACAATAGGCGACCCCCTTGTTGCGATACTCATCCTCGCCGGGCACACCCATTTGCCGCCAGCGGGCGCCGGTGGTCAGGATGACCGTCTTCGCCTTCAGGCTCGCGCCATTCTCCAGCTCGACGCCGATCAGGCCACCAACCGTGGACGCAGGCACCAGCTTCTTCGCCTTCTGAAGGTTCATGATATCGACATCATATTCCTTCACATGGGTTTCGAGCGCCGCGGCCAGCTTCGGCCCTTCGGTGTGCGGGACGGAGATCAGATTCTCGATCGCCATGGTGTCGAGCACCTGCCCGCCAAACCGTTCGGCCGCAATGCCGGTGCTTATCCCCTTGCGCGCCGCATAGACCGCCGCAGCCGCCCCGGCAGGACCACCACCGACGACCAGCACATCGAACGGTGACTTCGCGGCGATCTTCTCCGCCGCCTTCGCGGCCGCACCGGTGTCGAGCTTCGCGACAATCTGCTCCAGATCCATCCGGCCCGAGGCGAAAGGCTCACCGTTGAGGTAGACGGTCGGCACCGCCATCACCTTGCGCGCATCGACCTCATCCTTGAACAGGGAACCGTCGATCGAAACATTGGAAATGCGCGGATTGAGCACCGCCATCAGGTTCAGCGCCTGCACCACGTCAGGGCAGTTCTGGCAGGATAGCGAGAAATAGGTTTCGAACGCATAATCGCCGTCCAGATCCCTGACCTGCTGGAGCAGTTCGGGCGCCGCCTTGGAGGGGTGGCCGCCAACCTGCAACAGGGCGAGGACGAGCGACGTGAACTCATGCCCCATCGGAATACCGGCGAAGGTCACGCCGATATCCGTGCCGACGCGACGGATCAGGAAGGACGGCTTGCGAGCGGCCGTACCGGTGCGCACGAAGCTGACCTTGTCGGAAAGCGACGCGATCTCATCGAGCAGTTCGGCCAGTTCCGCCGACTTCGCCCCGTCGTCAAGCGACGCGACCAGTTCGATCGGCTGGGTGATATTGGTCAGATAGCTTTTCAGCTGATCCTTCAAAGCGGGTTCAAGCATGAAGTCCTCCTGAGCGCCTGTCACACAGACGCGAAAAACCGCCCGCATCCCGACCCGAAAGCCAGGTTCGCTCCTATGGCAAACGGGCGGTTATGGTGCGGCGGCACCGGCAGGCGCCGCCGCGATCGAAACGTGAAGCGTCAGATCTTGCCGACGAGGTCCAGCGACGGGGCCAGGGTCTTCTCACCCTCTTCCCACTTCGCCGGGCAAACTTCACCGGGGTGCGACGCGACATATTGCGCGGCCTTCACCTTGCGGAGCAGTTCCGAAGCGTTGCGGCCAACACCTTCGCTGGTGATTTCCATGACCTGGATCACGCCCTGCGGGTCGACGACGAAAGTGCCGCGATCAGCCAAGCCGACGCCCGGACGCATGCAATCGAAATTATTGGTCAGCGTGCCCGAGGGATCGCCGATCATGGTGTACTTGATCTTGCCGATCGCGGGCGAGGTGTCGTGCCATGCCTTGTGGCTGAAATGCGTGTCGGTCGACACCGAATAGATTTCGACGCCCAGCTTCTGGAACTCACCATAAAGGTCGGCCAGATCTTCCAGTTCGGTCGGGCACACGAAGGTGAAGTCCGCCGGGTAGAAAACGAACACCGACCAGCCGGCCGCCTTCACATCGGCATCGGTCACGGTGATGAACTTGCCATCCTTATACGCCTGGGCGGTAAAGGGTTTGATCTCGGTATTGATGACAGCCATTTTCGACTCCGTTTCTGGCTTGATGAAAACTTGTGCGCTTCTGTTAGCAGCGCCTTATTCAATCGCAAAATTACTTTTTCATGCCACATAGATTGAAAAAATCGATCACACGCCAGCAAATCAGGCCAAAGCCCCCGACGTAACGGCCAACTCCCTGCAGATGCCGTCGTTGTATCAGGTTCATGCAACCTTGTTAGGCTCTGCGGCGTTCTTCGACCACGATTATGCAAACACCAGAAAGGACAAGAAATGCCCAAGATCGTCCCGGCCGCCCTCGCTGCCGCGCTCCTGATGCCGATGCTGACACCGGCAACGGCCGAGGCCCGGCACGACGACCGCCGGTACAAACGCTCCTATCCTTATAAGGAATGGCGCGGACGCGACGGCCGCACCTATTGCCGCAAGTCGGACGGCACCACCGGCCTCGTCATCGGCGCGGCGGGCGGCGCCCTGCTCGGTCGCGCGATCGACAGCGAGGGTGATCGCGCCACCGGCACGATCGTGGGCGCAGCCGCAGGCGCCCTGCTCGGCAAGAGCATCGATTCCGGCCGCCGCTGCCGCTAACGGATGCCCAGAAAGGAAGGGGCGGCGGCACAAGCCCTCCCCCTTCCTCATCTTTCTCCCACACACACGGCACTAATCCGCAATTTTGACTGGACCTCGCCCCATGCTTTATGCATGGAAGCAGCGGCGCCGGCTTAGCTCAGTTGGTAGAGCACCTGATTTGTAATCAGGGGGCCGCGGGTTCGAATCCTGCAGCCGGCACCATCACTTATCCCTTTATCTTCAACACCTTACGCCATCGCGAGCAACCACCCTCAGTCCCTGCTTGGGAGCCGATGTGGGTGATTTTGTGCCATAACCGTCCAGTGATTCCAGAACCTTACCGGCATCGCTGCTTTCTGGCTCAAAAATCAGCTGGTCGGCAAAGGGCTGGAGATGCTTGACCGGCATGAGCGTATATTGGTGCTCCACCGCCTCCAGCGAATTAGAGCGCCTTCGCCGGGCCATATTCTCCCAACCCATCGCGCCGCCTCAGCCCATTGCGATTGACGAAGATGATCCCGCTCAGAACACGCCGGTCTTCAGCGCGCTCCCGGCCATGGTTCTTCGGAAAATAGGGCTGAAGACGCGCCATCTGCTCGTCCGTCAGCCAGAATAAATCACATATTATCCAGGCTTCTCACCGTGAGCCTGAAGCCGCAAATCAATGGGGTCTGAGACTGGGATCGGGGCCCATCGCCATCCATTCGGGAAACAGGTCAACGGAAATGCAATATTTCCAACCCACCTCACGGGCAATCCAGCCCGGCAACAGGC
Source organism: Sphingomonadales bacterium (assembly GCA_006226685.1). GTDB lineage: Bacteria > Pseudomonadota > Alphaproteobacteria > Sphingomonadales > Sphingomonadaceae > Sphingobium. The sequence continues at coordinate 74,796 of SBGG01000025.1, read as the reverse complement.
CATCCCCCCTTCCAAGAACTCACCAATGTTTTCCTCTGGCCTGAAAACGCTTTAGGACGGGGCCATGCACCCGACCTCCACCTCCACTGATCACTCTCGCCAAGCCACCGATCTTGCCCGTTTCAATGCCCTGTTGAGCACCAGCCCCAGCGCCACGGCAACGCTCATCGCATGGGTGGAAGAGAGGAGCGGGCGCGACTCGGTTTCATTAATGGCGCGCGCCACCCGTCGCGGGGCCGTTATGACTCCATCGCCCGCCACGATCGCGCACCTTGAGGTGAACGGCCCGGAGGCCATTATCTGTCGCCGGGTGCGCCTGATGGATGGTCGCCGGATATTGTCCGATGCCCATAATTTCTATGTTCCTTCGCGGCTGACGGAAAGGATGCAGGCCTTGCTGACGGATAGCGACATCCCGTTCGGCACCATCATCGCGCCGCTGTCGCCAAGGCGGGATACGTTGCGGGTCGAACGATACTGGCCCACGGACGAGGCGCCCGACGAAAAGCAACGCCTTCCCGCCAGACTTTTGCGCCATGATGCCATTGTACGCGATGCAAGTGGGGTGCCGCTATGCGTGGTCAGCGAGGTCTATACCCGTAACATCCTGCTGTAGAGCCGATCAGGAGGTTCCGGCGGGCGCCCTCATTTGAACAGTCCGCCCAATATGCCGCGCACCAGTCCGCCGACAAGGCCCCCGCTCTTCGACTTGCTGCTGCCCCCGCCCAATATCGCCTTGCCCAGTTCATTGGCCACCTGACGACCGAGGGACGAGGCCGCCGAACGGGTCGCCGATTGCACCGCCTTGTCCAGGGCGCTGGGCTTTTCCGCCTCACGGGCAGCGGCTGCCTCCGCCTTTTTCTGCTCGCGCAGTTCTTCGGCACGACGCTTTGCCTCTTGCTTGGCCTGTTGCGCGGCGGCCTTGTCGGCTTCATCCTTCGCCTGCGCGGCCTGAGCCGCAGCGGCGGCAGCCTGCCCCCGTGCCGCCAATATTTCCTCGGCGCTCTCACGATCGACGACGGTGTCATATTTCTCATCCACCGGCGATATCGAACGAATGATCGCCCGCTCCTTCGCATCGACCGGGCCGAAACGGGACCTCGGCGGCGCGATCAGCGTGCGCTGAACCATCGATGGAGATCCGTCTTCCTGCAACACGGACACCAGCGCCTCACCCACCTTCAGTTCGGTGATGACCGTCGCGATATCAAGGTCCGGGTTCGACCGGAATGTCTCGGCCGCCGCCTTTACCGCTTTCTGATCGCGCGGTGTGAAAGCGCGCAGCGCATGCTGGATGCGATTGCCGAGTTGCCCCGCCACCGCTTCGGGAATGTCGATCGGGTTCTGGGTCACGAAATAAATACCCACACCCTTTGACCGGATCAGGCGTACCACCTGCTCGATCTTGTCGATCAGCGCCTTGGGCGCATCGTCGAACAACAGATGCGCCTCGTCGAAGAAGAAGACGAGCTTCGGCTTTTCCGGGTCGCCCACCTCGGGCAGCGTCTCGAACAATTCGGACAGCAACCAGAGCAGAAAGGTCGAATAGAGCTTGGGGCTCTGCATCAGGCGATCGGCGGCCAATATGTTCACATAACCGCGCCCCTTGTCATCGACCTTCAGAAAATCATGAATGTCGAGCGCCGGTTCGCCGAAGAACAGGCTTCCTCCCTGCGCATCGAGGCTGAGCAATTGCCGCTGGATCGCACCAACGCTGGCCTTGGTCACATTGCCGTAACGGGCCGAGAGCATGTCGGCATTTTCCGCACAATAAGCGAGCATCGCCTGAAGATCGCCGAGATCGAGCAGCAACAGCCCTTCTTCATCGGCATAACGAAACGCAATCTGGAGAACCCCTTCCTGCGTGTCGTTAAGGTCCATCAGGCGAGCGAGCAGCAGCGGGCCCATCTCGCTTACCGTCGTGCGGATGGGGTGCCCCTGCTGACCGTAAAGATCCCAGAACACCGCCGGATTATCGGCATAGACATAGGGGTCGAGGCCGATTTCTTTCGCGCGACTTTCCAGCTTTTCGGCATTTTTGAAGGTCGGCGACCCGGCCATGGCAATGCCCGACAGGTCTCCCTTCACATCCGATACGAAGACCGGCACGCCTTCGCGTGAGAAATTTTCGGCAACCCCCTGAAGCGTTACCGTCTTGCCCGTGCCGGTCGCCCCGGCGATCAGGCCATGACGGTTCGCCCGGCGCAAATTGAGATATTGCGGCTGCCCATTCGCCGCGCCCAGGAAAATGCCGTCTGTCATATGGTCTGTTCTCCCCCGCTGCCGTTCTTTCGATAACGGCGCGGCACCGCACTGAAAACCCCGAAGCGGGGAGAAGAAGAGAGTTTACACAGCAAAATGGTGAGACAGGCCCACCAGATTTCCTTCAGACCCGCGCGGCACACTGGCAGTGTAAAGCCGGGATGCATGAACATCCCGGCACGCTTTTATCACTCGTCGCCGCGCAAACGGATGGCGATGAAGGCCGGCGACTGCCCCCGGCGGAGCACCTGCAACAGGATGGCGCCACGCCCGGACCGGCGCACTTCACCGACAATGGCGCTAAGCTGCGCCTCGGTCGCGGTCGGCTTGTTGTTGGCGGAGAGAATCACATCGCCACGGCGGAGCCCCTTGGCCCCCGCGTCGCTTTCCTGATCGACCGCCGCGATCACGACGCCACGGGTCGAGGCATCGAGACCAAGTTGACGCAGGATGGCGGGCGTCAGTTCCTGCACCGACAGGCCCAGCGCCTGTTCGGCGGCCTGCGCGCTCTGCTGCTCGTCCGGCTGCGAGAAATCCTCATCCGGATCGCCGCCGAACTGCTGAAGCTTATCCTCGGAAGGCCGCTCCCCGACAACGGCGGTCAGGGTCATCGCCTTGCCGTTGCGGATGATGTCGATCGGCACCTTCGACCCGATCGGCAGATTGCTGACGAGGAAAGACAAGGTCTCGTCCGGCGTCACCTCACGCCCGCTGACGCGAACGATGACGTCGCCTGCCTTGATCCCGGCCTTCTCCGCGCCCTGCCCCGGCTCGACCGACTGCACGAACTCACCGCGATTCTTGGCCAGCCCCAGTGAATCGGCCATATCATCGCCAAGCGGACTGATCTGCACGCCGAGATAACCACGCTGCACCTTCTCGCCCTTGCGCAGCGTCTCGATCACCGGCACCGCCTGTTCGGACGGGATGGCGAAACCAATGCCGACATTGCCGCCGGAAGGCGAAAGAATCTGGCTGTTGATGCCGATCACATTGCCGTTCATATCGAACATCGGGCCACCGGAATTGCCCTGGTTGATCGACGCATCGGTCTGGATGAAGCGGTCATAGGTGCCGCCTGTGTTGCGATGAACGGCAGAGATGATACCCGCCGTCACCGTGCCCGACAGCGCATAGGGGTTGCCGATCGCGACCACCCAATCACCGACGCGCGCCTTGGTGCTGTCCCCGAATTTGACGAACGGGAACGGTTTCTTGCCGGTAATCTTGAGAACGGCCAGGTCGGTCGCGGGGTCGCGCCCGATCAGCTTCGCCTCATATTCCTCGCGATTGGTCAGCGTGACCGTGATGCTGTCAACGCTGGCGCCGCGCGCGCCGGGCGAAACGACATGATTATTGGTGACGATATAGCCGTCGGATGAAATCAGAAAGCCCGACCCCAGCGACTGCGCCTGACGCGTCTGCGGACGACCGCCGCCGAAAAAATCGCTGAACGGGGTGCCCGCGAACGGGTTCTGCACCTGAACGCGCTGCTTGGTCGAGATGTTGACGACGGCAGGCTGCAACCGCTCCACCATGTCGGCAAGGCTGACCGGCCTGCCCATCGGGGCCACGGCCTGCATCCCTTCATTCTGGGCTGTCTGCGCACCGACCGGCTGGTGGGTGGTAACGGCCGCAACGGTGCCACTGGCCAGGAGAGCAGCGGTAATGGCATAAGCGTAACGCACGTTTCTAGTTCCTCTCATGTCCCTAACGACAGATATGGTCCCCCTGACGAAAGCACCGATTCCATGCCCAAGACCGCCTTAACGCAAATTGAATGGGCGGCGGGCATGGCGCCCCTTCATCGTCCCCTGAACTCCCTCAGGAAATCATTGTCGGGCGACAGGATGATGCTGGTATCACCGCCATTCTGGCTGTTGAAGGTACGGCGGTAGGCCTGCATCGCGCGGTAGAAATCATAGAAACGTGCATCCTTGCCGAAGCTGGCGGCATAGACCTTCGCCGCGGCGGCATCGGCCTCGGCACGGATGATCTGCGCCTGCTTCTCGCCCTGCGCGCGGATGGTGAGCGCTTCCTGCTGACGCGCGGTCCGCATCCGCTGGAACGCGCTCTGCAGCGGCGTACCATCGGGCAGATCGGCACGCTTGATCCGCACGTCGATCACCTCGGCACCATATTGGCGGGCGACGCGATTGAGGCCCGCTTCGATATTGCTCATGACCTGCCCGCGCTCGGGGCTGAGCAATGCGGCAAACGGCCGCTTGCCCAGTTCGTTCCTCAAGGCCGAACCGAGGATCGGGCGCAACGCATCGGACACGCGCTCCTCGCTCCCTGCGGAGATGTACATGCGCAGCGGATTGGTGATGCGATAGCGGGCGAAGGCGTCGACCTGCAGGCGAAGCTGATCGGTCGAAAGCACCTGCTGCCGTTCCATCTCGACCGACTGGATACGCTTGTCGATCCAGACGATCTGCTCGGCAAAGGGAATGCGCAGGGCAAGCCCCGCACCCGTCTTGCCGAAGCTTTCATCCGGCTTATAGCGATTGATGATCCGGACCGGCTCGCCAAAGCGCACGATCACCGCCTGCCGGGTTTCGGGCACGATCGCGACCGTGCTGCCCACAATGATGAGCAGCCCCAGCAGAATCAGGACCAATGTGACAGGGTTGCGCAAATTATTGTTCATTACTGGCCTCCCTGCTTGGCCGGAGACGCCGTTACCGTCGGCGAGGAAGCGGAAGAAGCCCCTTCCTGGGCGCGCCGCCGGACCTCGGGCAGCGGCAGGTAAGGCGTAACATTGCCTGCCTCGACCACTGTCTTGTCGGTATCGGCAAGGATCGCTTCCATCGTTTCATAATACATGCGGCGGCGCGTCACTTCAGGCGCGAGGCGATATTGCTCATAAACCTTGTCGAAGGCCGCCGACTCGCCCTGCGCACGGGCATTCAGCTGCTGCGCATAAGCGCGCGCCTCGTTGATATAGGTCTGCGCGGCCTGTTGCGAGGCCGACACCTCCTTGAACGCATCATTGACGGCCGCCGGCGGATCGGCCTGCTTGATCGCGACGCCCTGCACCCTGATCCCGGCCTTATAGCTGTCGAGAATCTGCTGCATCCGCTGTTCGACCTGCTGTTCGATAGCGGTCCGTCCGGCCCCCAGCGCATCGGTCAGCGACACGGTCGCCACTACCGACCGCATCGCCGATTCGGCCACTTCCCTGATCGTCGCATCCGGATCGGCAAGCTGGAACATATAGAGTTCGGCGTCGCGGATATTCCAGCGCACCGAATAAGCGAGATCGATGATGTTCTGATCTCCGGTCAGCACCAGATTTTCGGCATCGCCCGCAACCGAACCGACATCGATGGTACGGATTTCCTCGACATCAACCGTCTCCACCGTTTCCAGCGGGGCCGGCAGAGTAAGACCGATACCGGGCGTCATGGTCCGACTATATTTGCCGAGCATCATCACCACGCCGCGCTCCTGCGGTCCGATGCGGTGAAAGCTGGTCAGGCCGATCCACAGGATCACGATGATCGCCAGGGCGATCGGCCAGAGCGAGCGCACCTCGGCGCCCCCCGGGAAACTGCCGCCGCCGCCGGTGCCGCCACCCCGGCCACCGCCAAATCCTTCGCGTCCGCGCCGCAACAGATCTTCCAGCAAGGAAGGTCTGCCTCCCTGCCCGCCGCCCATATCCGGGCGGTTGCCCCTTGGCGGCTGGGTCCAGGGATTGCGCGGCCCTTCGCCGCCGCCCGTTGCGCCACCACCGGCTTCACCGGCGCCGTCATCCGGGCGATTTCCCTCTCCCTTGCCGCCCCAGGGGCCCTGCGCCATGGCATGTATCGGCGCAGCGGCGATCTCGCGAAACGAACGTCTTTTCTTCATCATGCCCCTTCCTATAGGTAGCCGCGCCCGGGAAAAACAGTGTCTTTGCCATGATTATTCGCATAAAGGGCCGGACATGACCGACATTGACACTCTTTCCGAACGCCTGGCCGCCCTTTCCGACAACAGGGTCAGCACCCCGCGATTGCGTGAAGGCGCAATGACGCTGGCGCTGGATGTAGGCGGCCTGTCGGCTGAAGAGCGCAGCGCAATGGTCGCGGCGATCGAGAAGGAAGCTCGCAAACATCCCGGCGTCGAAACGGTCCGCATCGCCCAGACCGCCGAGCGGCACGCAGTCACGATCATCGCCGTCGCATCCGGCAAGGGCGGGGTCGGCAAATCGACCGTTTCGGCCAATCTGGCCGTCGCCCTCGCCCGGCTTGGCGTGCGGGTCGGTCTGGTCGATGCCGATATTTACGGCCCGTCCCAGCCGCGCCTGCTCGCCAGCGAAGGCGAGCGCCCTCAGGCCGAGGACAAGAAGCTGATCCCGATCCGCGGCGCGGGCGGCGTTCCGATGCTTTCTATGGGGCACCTCGCCCAGCCGGGACAGGCCATCGCCTGGCGTGGCCCGATGGCGGCCAATGCTCTTGGCCAGATGATCGATGCGAAGTGGGATGACATCGACGTGCTGGTCGTCGACATGCCGCCCGGCACCGGCGACGTACAGCTTTCGATGGTGCAGAAGCATAAACCCGCAGGCGCAGTCATCGTTTCGACGCCGCAGGATCTCGCGCTGATCGACGCCACCCGCGCAGTCAATCTGTTCGAACAGGCGGGCGTGCCGATGATCGGCCTTATCGAGAATATGGCAGGCTATGTCTGCCCGCATTGCGGAGAAATGTCCGACCCGTTCGGGGCCGGAGGCGCCGAATCGGCCGCCAGGGTGATGGGCCTGCCCTTCCTTGCGCGTATCCCGCTTTCTATCGGCATCCGCACCGCATCGGATGCCGGAACCCCGCCTGCCGCAGGAAGTGATGCCGATGCCGCACCTTTTCTGGCCCTCGCCGCGACGGTCAGGGACTGGCTTACGACGCAGAACTGAAACGCACATGCACAAGAAATCCGGCACATATGACAGAATTCCGGCTCAGCAACCCGTTCAGGTACGCCGAACCTGACCATATACTTGCCAATAAGACGCCTCCCGCCGAATGGTAGGGACAGGGAGACAGGGAATGAAATCTATAGTGGCCCCCGGGGCATTCCGTTTAATTCTGGCATTCCTTGTAATTATATCCCACCTGTCTTCATTCAACGTCGGAAGAGTAGCCGTAATTCTGTTTTTCACCCTGTCCGGATATTGGGTGAAAGCACTATGGGAAAATGACAAAAATCTCTATGATTTTTGGATAAACCGAATACTGAGGATATGGCCACTATATTTCATATGTATATTACTAACATCTATATGTTTTGGTTATGCGATTTCCATATATAATATATTATTATTTGGGGTTTCATCAGTAAAAAACGGTATGATCCTAGGGGTTGAGTGGTCCTTAGACATTGAACTTCAATTCTATTTTATATTGCCATTCATTTTATGGATAAATGGGGAGATAAATAAAAAATCCTCCCACATCCTTTTCCTACTCCCTATATTGATCGCATCAGTGACCGGATGGATCCTTTTTCATTACACCGGATTCAGGAATACACTTATGTATCTTCCTGCATTCGCTTTCGGCATGTTCATGCACGAATATAATGAATTCGATTATAAAATTAATTACAAAATATCTCTTTTTATATTTTGCGCCATTCCATTAATACTTCTAGCCATAGATCCACTAAAATGTTTAATCGTCAAAGGAAAACCAACATTTATTGATGAAGACATATTCGCGATGATCTGGGCATCGTTTCTTATACCGTGGATTTCGGCGTCATTGAAAATAAAATCATCCATTTGGGACAGGCATATAGGAAATATATCATACCCACTTTACCTAGTGCATGAACCAATCATAAAATACATGACCAAAATTATAGATTCCGGTACTTTTGGAAAATTGATATCACTTTCCATAATCATAATAGTTACCGTTATCGCCTATATCATTCTCGATATACCATTGGAAAAATTCAGAAAAAACATTGTAAGAAAGAATTTGGCACGCTCCAGACACCAAACATCCCACATGAGTTAGGGCCAGAACTCTTGGTCAGGCCCCATTACTGACACGGCCCCAACCGACCGCACCGGATGCAAACGCCTCAAAATAAAAACGGCCCCGGACACCACCAGAGCCGTTTTCCGATTGTCTGGATGTTGCGAGAATTATGCCGATACGGCAGAACCGGCTGCAATCATCCCCGAAATCTGGTCGAGCAGACCAATGCGCTCCTTCTTCATATCCTCAAGCCGTGCATCACCGGCCACATCCACCCCTTCTTCGATCCGGACGATTTCACGAGTCAGTTCGTGATACCGGTCCGAAACCGACTGGAAGACCGGGTTGTCCAGCTTCAGCCGGTGCAACACCTCTCCGGCATCGGGGAAAAGGCTGTGAAGATCATGCCCTGCTTCGCTCACTCTCAGTCTCCTGTTCACTTCATTTAAAACCATCTTGCCAACCGACTATTAAACAAGACCGGTCAGCACAAATTGACCCATATCATTAACTCTCTCTTTCTCCAGCATGAAACCCCGTCCGGCGCGCCTGTGTCCCGAGAGACCGTTTGAGAAATCCCACTGCGGGCATTTTCGAACCAGCCCCTTACCCTACCCGACCGCCCATCGGCAGAATAGTGTGAGCGGTCGGGCGAAGAAGTGGGCCAATGCCGTCGAATTCGCGTTGCGCTAATTTCAAACGGGTTCTTAGACGGATCACTCCTTCCTCCCATCCGGGGCCCCTCTACTTCCGCTCCGACGAGATATGAGGTAAAATGCCAACACAGGGAGGGACCGGAATGCCGCTTACCACCGACAGGGACATCGCAGACCTGCTGTCGTCGACTCGGACGATCGCGCTCGTCGGCGCATCCCCGAAACCAGAACGCCCCAGCAACGGCGTGATGCGCTTTCTGCTGATGCAGGGTTATAATGTCACCCCGGTCAATCCGGGTCTCGCCGGACAAAGCCTGATGGGACAAACGGTCGTTGCCCATCTGTCCGACATCGACGAACCGATCGACATGGTGGACATCTTCCGCAACAGCGCGGCGGCGGGCGAGACGGTGGACGAAGCCATTGCGGCAGGCGCGAAATCCATATGGATGCAGATCGGCGTCATCAATGAGGAAGCAGCCGCCCGCGCCGAGGCCGCTGGCCTTCGGGTGGTGATGAACCGCTGCCCGGCCATCGACATTCCGCGACTGGGCCTTTCCCCCATCGCCTGACCGCTGCTTTCACCTTTGCCTTCTGCCCGGCCCATGGCTATCAGTCGGCGCATGTCGGATGACAATCGCAGCAGAATGAAGAACGAAGCAGCATGAGGGGGCATCCATGGCGATCAACCGCCGGACCTTCCTGATCGGTGGCGGGGCAGCCACCGGGCTGCTGATCGCCTGGGGAGCCTGGCCGCGCAGCTATCGCCCCAATCTGGCGGTGGCATCCAATGAAACCCTGATTAACGCCTTTCTGAAGATCGACACGGCGGGGCAGGTCATCGTCGTCGTGCCGCAACTCGAAATGGGTCAGGGCGTCACGACGGTCCTGCCGCAAATTCTTGCCGACGAGCTGGGCGCAGACTGGCGCACGGTCGCGGTTCAGGGCGCACCGATCAGCCCGCTCTATGCCAACACGCTGCTGGCAAAACAGTTTCTCGCCAGCGACTGGTCGCGGCTGGCGGGCGGCGCGGGCAACTGGACGCTGGAGCAGGTCGCAACGCGCGAGGCGATGATGTTGACCGGCGGCGCAACCTCTGTCCGTCAGTTCGGCCCCGCCTATCGCGAGGCGGGCGCGGCGGCGCGGGTGCTGCTCTGCAAGGCGGCGGCGGCGCGCTGGGATGTCGAGTGGGAACGCTGCGACATTGTCGAAGGTATCGTCACCGACGGGCAGCGCAGGCTGAAGCTCGGCGAGCTGGCCACCGAGGCAGCGGACTTTGCCCTGCCCGATATCGTGCCGCTGCGGTCGCGTGGCACCGATGAAGACCGGCTGCTGGGGCAGGATGTGCCTCGGCTCGACCTGCCCTCAAAGGTGGACGGATCGCATAATTATGCCGCCGACATCCGCCTGCCCGACATGGTCTATGCCGCGATCCGGCAGGGCCCGGTGGGCGCAGTTCGGCTCAAGTCGGTCAATGAGAGCGAAGCGGGCAAGGTAACCGGCTTCCTCAGGATCGTGAAACAGGATCATTGGGTTGCGGCCACTGCGACCAACTGGTGGGCCGCGAACAAGGCGCTCGATACGCTCGATCCGGTGTTCGAGGTAGCCGGTCCTCCGCTCGACAGCTTCGGCATGGAACAGGCGCTGGAGGAGGCTTTTCATCGCGAACAGGGCCGCCGTATTCATGAAGAAGGCGATCTGGCTGCCAGCTTCTCCGGCGCGAAGCTGTGGCGTGGCGATTATGCGGTCGCCCCCGCCCCGCATCTGGCGATGGAACCGCCCTGTGCTACCGCGCGCGTGGCGGATAGTAGGGCCGAAATCTGGGTCGCTACTCAGGCCCCCGCTTTCTGCCGCCGGGCCGTGGCAAAAGCGCTCGGTATCGGGGAAGAAGCGGTGATCCTCTATCCGCTCTCGGCCGGGGGATCTTTCGACCGGAGGATGGACCATGACGCAGCCGTGCAGGCAGCCCTGATCTCGCGGGAGGTAAAGCGGCCGGTACAGTTGCTCTGGTCGCGCGCGGAGGACATCATCACCGACCGGCCCCGCCCGCCTGCCCATGCCCGCATGAGCGCAAAGCTCAACGCCGGCGGCATGATCGAAGGACTGTCGGCGAAAATCGCCGCGCCGGTCGCCGATGCCGAGACATGGGACCGCATCGCCCATGGAGCGGACCCGATGGAGGCCGCGCGCACCGCCGCCGGCCATGCCGATGCGCGGGCCGTTTCCGGCATGCCCGCGCTCTATGCGATCCCGCATGTCGCGATCGATCATTATCCGGCGGACATCGGCCTGCCGACCGGACGCTGGCGCGGCAATGCGGATAGCTACACCTGCTTCTTCACCGAATGCTTCATGGACGAACTGGCCGGACAAGCGGGGATCGAACCGTTGTCCTTCCGCATGCAGCATCTCAGCCGCCAGCCCCGCCTCGCCCAGTGCCTGACCATGGCCGCGGCCATGGGCGGATGGCAGGGCGGGCTGCCCGGCAGCGGTCAGGGCCTTGCCTGTCATGCGATGGATGACGGCTATATCGCCGTACTGATCGAGGCGACGCTGGATAGCGGCGAGATTCGCGCCCGATCGATATTCGCGGTTGCCGATGTCGGCGCGCAACCCCATCCCGACATTGCCCGTCAGCAGATAGAGGGCGGTCTCATCTTCGGCCTTGCAGCGGCGATGGGAGCCTCGATCGATTATGAAAGCGGGCTGCCGACGCGAGCCATATTGGGACGCATGGGCCTGCCCTTGCTCGCCCATATCGGTGAAGTGAAGGTGGAGCTGGTCGAGAGCCAGAATGATCCGGCGGGCGTCGGCCAGATCGGCGTACCCGCTCTTGCGCCCGCTCTGGCGGGGGCCCTGCACACGCTGACAGGAAAACGCCACCGCAGCCTTCCCCTTGTCACATCAGCGTGATAGTCCTTTCCTCAGATGACCGCTTCGCTTCCTGCCCGCCCTGACGACCATCCCTCCCTTCCTTCAGCGAGAACCGGTGTCCTGATCACCAATCTGGGCACACCCGATGCACCCGAACCGGCAGCGGTAAAACGCTATCTGAAGGAATTTCTGTCGGATCGCCGCGTCGTGGAACTTCCCCCGCTGCTGTGGCAGCCGATATTGCGCGGCATCATCCTCAATGTTCGTCCGAAGAAATCCGCCCATGCCTATCGCCAGATATGGATGGATGAGGGGTCCCCTCTGGCCGTCCACACCGCAGCCATAGCAGCGGCACTATCGGACAGGCTGAGTGGAAATGGCGTGCTCGTCGACTGGGCGATGCGCTATGGCACACGCTCGATCGCGGACAGGGTGACGGCGATGAAGGCCGCAGGCTGCGAGCGCCTGCTCTTTGCCCCCCTCTACCCGCAATATAGCGGCGCGACGACAGCGACCGCCAATGACGCGCTGTTCGCGGCGTTGGGCGCGATGCGCTGGCAACCGGCGGTTCGCACCCTGCCCTCCTATCATGACGACTCCTCCTATATCGCCGCGCTCGCCGCCAGCGCTCGTCGTCACCTCGCCCGACTGGAGCAGGCGCCCGAAGCCCTTCTGCTCAGCTTTCACGGCATGCCGGAGCGCACGCTGCGCCTTGGCGACCCCTATCATTGCCACTGCGTGAAGACCGCGCGACTGCTCGGCGAAGCGCTGCGCGATGACTTCGCCGGGCCTGTCGAAATCAGCTTCCAGTCCCGCTTTGGACGGGCCAAATGGCTGGAGCCGTCAACCGAGGACAAATTGTCCGAACTGGCCGGGCGCGGGCTTAGTCACGTCGCCGTAATGGCTCCGGGATTTTCGGCGGACTGCCTTGAAACACTGGAGGAAATCGCACTGCGCGGCACAGAATATTTTCGCTCCAAAAAGGGGGAAACGCTGTACTATTTTCCTTGTTTGAATGCGGATGCCGAGGCTATCCCTTTCTATGAGCAGATGCTTCGGCGGGAATTGTCCGGCTGGGTTTGAATCGATTGTCTTTTCTAAGAGGAGAGGGATTATGAGCAGAGTTGCCATCGTCACCGGCGGAACCCGCGGTATTGGAGAGGCCATCAGCCTGGCCCTCAAGGAACTCGGCATGACGGTCGTCGCCAACTATGCCGGAAACGAACAGAGAGCCAAGGAGTTTACCGACCGCACCGGGATCGCATCCTATAAATGGGATGTTGGCGATCATCAGGCCTGCCTCGACGGATGCGCCGAAGTCGAAGCGAAATTTGGCCCGGTCGACGTACTGGTCAACAATGCCGGCATCACCCGTGACGGCATACTTCAGAAGATGAGCTTCGATGACTGGAACGAGGTAATTCGCGTCAATCTGGGTGGGTGCTTCAACATGGCCAAGGCTGTCTTCCCCGGCATGCGGGAACGCAAATGGGGCCGCATCGTCAATATCGGGTCGATCAACGGTCAGGCAGGCCAATATGGTCAGGTCAACTATGCCGCCGCCAAGTCCGGCATTCACGGCTTCACCAAGGCGCTGGCGCAGGAAGGCGCGAAATATGGCGTGACCGTGAACGCGCTGGCCCCCGGCTATATCGATACGGACATGGTCGCCGCTGTGCCCGCGCCTGTGCTGGAAAAGATCGTCGCCAAGATTCCGGTCGGCCGCCTGGGCCATGCCGAGGAAATCGCACGCGGCGTCGCCTTCCTGTGCGGCGAGGATGCTGGCTTCGTCACCGGATCGACCCTGTCGATCAATGGTGGCCAGCATATGTATTGATCCACCGGACCGGACCCGGAACGAAAGGACGAATGAGTATGGCGGAGCGCCCGGATATCCTTGCGGCGCCCGCCAGCCTTCATTTTGCAGGCCCGGTCAAACATAGCATCACCATAGAAGGCCATCAGACTTCGATCAGCCTTGAGCCGCTATTCTGGGACGCATTACGCCGGGCAGCACAGGAAGAGGACATTCCGCTCAACCGGCTTGTCGCCCATATCGATGAATTGCGTATCAGTTCCCTGTCCGCCCCCGCACGCGACGATGCGGCGCCCCATCCGCCCGCCAATCTGGCAAGCGCCATCCGCAGCTGGCTTTGGGCCCGCTACAGCCATATCGGGTGAAATAGCACCTCCTGCTTCTCAGCGTGGGATCAAATCCGACGCCCTGAAGATATGCCGATGCATCACGGGCTGGATGGGCCGGGATCACTCCTGCCGTTCCGGCCCCTGCATTCGCACCGGTCGTCTGGCTGACGCGCGCCGGACCGACGCGCGTCATGCGGTTCAATGCAGCTTCAGCGCATCGGCGATGGTATAAAACATGTCCGTCTGATCGGTCAGACCGGCGAAGTTGAACGCGCGAGGACCATAAGCGGCAACACGAAGCTGCGTGCCGCTATGCCCCTGCGACCCTTCCTCGGCGGTGCCGTAGCTGACCGTCATCACCGCGCCATCCCTGGTCATCAGCGCTTCGGTCAGGCCCGGCGCCTTTGCGTTCGGATAGATGATCTGGCTGGCATGAGCATGGTCGGCGGTAACGATCACCAGCGTATGTCCGTCGGCTCGGGCAAACTCCAGCGCCACCTGTACCGCCTCGTCCAGGTCCACCGTTTCCCCGATCTGACCGCAGGGATTGGCGGCATGATCCATCTTGTCGATCGACGCGCCCTCAACCTGAAGGAAAAAGCCCTTCGGCTTGTCCTTCAGCAGCGCAATCGCCTTGCGGGTCATATCGGCGAGCTTCGGTATATCCGCGGTCCGGGCCGCATTGGGCGTGCAGGTCACCGGTGGCTGATCGATATTGCCGTGATAGCTCGCCCTCGGTCCGTTCCAGCGAACCGGCATGTTATTGGGGGCGAACAGGCCGAGCAACGGCGTCTGCTGATCCGCGCCGGTCACCGCCTCCAGTTCGGCCAGATTACGCACGATGGCAAAACCACGCGCCTTCGCCTGTGCCGTCAGTGGCCTGTTCTTCCACTTTCCGGCCTTCGCCTTCTGATCGAAAAAGACCGCGCCGCCGCCCAACGCAACATCGGGGCGAGTATCGAGCAACTGCTCGGCAATCGATCCGGCGCCGCCATTTTCCAGCGCATTTGCGGGGCATTCGGCGCTGGTTTCCTCCGGCCCCTTGCATCCCCGATTGACGACATGAGCGATCTGCGCCGCCGGGGTCGCATCCTGTATTTCCGCAGTGGACACATCGCCGGTACCAAGCCCGGCGCGCTTTGCCAGCATGAGCAGGCTGTCATGCGGCTTGCCCCACAGATCGACGCCGATCGCCCCGTTATAGCTTTTGACGCCGGTCGACCAGGCCGTGGCGGAAGCGGCGGAATCGGTCACATAATCAGGCTTCCCGGTCTCCTTGTGGAGGGAATAATGGGTATATTGCCCCGTCACCGGCAGCGCATCGATCCCTTTGAAATAACCACCTGCGCCCTCGGCATAGTTGCGCGCGATGGTGATTTCCGAATCACCCATGCCGTCGCCGATCAACAAAATGACATTACGCACCTCACCATCCTGCATCAGCGCACGATAGGCGGCGGTCATATCGCCGGAAATGCGCCGGGCGCCACCGGGGGCGCTCAGATCGCCATGGGCGGCGCGGGAGAGGTCAGGCTCCGTCTGACCCTGAACGGGCGTTACGACAGCCACACCCGTCAGCAGGGCGGTGGAAATCAGGGCAAAAAGGGAAGGGGACATCGAAATCTTCTCGCTGGTTCGGAATGCACCGGCGCCAACGCCGGTAGGCCAACGCGCGATCGGCCCCAAATATTACCCTGATATGACAATAAGCTGAAACCCGCGGCTATCCCCCACAGCTTCAGCGACCAAGGGGCTGGCGGAGGCACATGCCCCCGCCCCCAAATGCTCAACGCAACATCATCGTCCTGACCTGCGCCGCCAGCTCCGCCATCATCGCGACATGCGGCGCGGGGGCCGCACGGGCATGGTCGAGCTGATGCCGGAACCGCACCAGACGTGCCGCCTGCTTCTCCAGCCAGGCCTCGACCTCGCCGACAGGATCGTCCATTCCCATGCGCGCCAGTAATTCGAACCGGATTTGCTGAACATCGCGGGTAACACCGGACAGCAATTGCCGTTCCCACGGATCGCTGGGCTGCAACCTCGCCGCCGAGGCCTGAATCCAGTCAATACCGAATGCCTCGCCCAGACGGACAAAGGCCCGCGCAATCCGCACCATATCGCCGCCATTCCGACCGCCAAGGCTGGAAATGCCGATCGCGCCGTCCATCTTGAACAGTTGCGATACGCGCTGCGCCAGATGCCCCGGTACGCCCAGTTGCTCGAGTTCATCCTCCAGACCGGCAGCGCGGCTCAACATGGATTCGGTCAACAGGCTATCCACGGTCGCGGCGAGCGTCGCGACGCCAGGAAGCAGTTTCTCGATCCCTGCGGACGGCGTGAAACCGGATGGCAGGACACGGATGATCGATGCCATCTGAGCCCGCATCGCGGTCGCGATCAGACCGAGCAGTTCCAGACGACCCGCCTCCGGCATGTCGCTGTCGTCGATCTGCGTCCATAGCGCCCGCACATCATAGATGCGATCGGCGATCACGAAGGCACTCGCCATATCGGCCAGCGAACAGCCCTCTTCTTCCGCCAGTTCGAACGGATGAATGAGGCCCAGCCGGTTGATGATCCGGTTGGCAAGCTCGGTTGCGATAATCTCTCCACGCAACTGATGTTGCTGGATCGCATCGGCCTCCCGCTCCTGCATTTGCGGCGGGAAAGAGGACAGCAGGTCCCCTTCCATGCCCGGATCGGCAACCAGCGGCCCATGCTCGATCGCATCCTGCAACGTCAGCTTCGCGGTGGAAAGCAGCACCGCGAGTTCGGGCCGGGTCAACCCCTGTTCATCCTGCGCACGGCGCAGCAACTGGTCATTGGGCGCCAGCCCCTCGACCCGCCGGTCGAGCGTACCGCTGTCCTCGAATGTTTCGATCAGACGTACATAGCTGGGCAAGGCGCCCACCCCACCCCGTTCCGCGATCGACAGGCCGAGCGCCTGCAGCCGGTTGTCCTCCAGCACCAGATCGGCGACCGCATCGGTCATCTCGACCAGCAAGGCATTGCGATCTTCCAGGCTGAGCCGCCCCTCCCGCATTTCGCGATTGAGCGCGATCTTGATATTGACCTCATTGTCGGAGCAATCGACGCCCGCGCTGTTGTCGATGAAGTCGGTATTGATCCGTCCGCCGTTCAGGGCAAAGGCGATGCGCCCTGCCTGGGTCACGCCCAGATTGGCCCCCTCGCCCACCACCCTGACGCGCAGATCCTCGGCATTGACGCGCAGCGCATCATTGGTGGTATCGCCGACAGCGCTGTTGCTCTGCCCCGCCGCCTTTACATAGGTGCCGATGCCGCCGAACCACAACAGGTCCGCCGGTGCCTTCAATATCGCGGAAATGAGCGAAAGCGGGTCCAGCGCATCATCGGCCAGGCCAAGCAAGTCCTTCATCTCCGGGCTGAGCGGGATGCTCTTCATCGAGCGGGGGAATATGCCGCCGCCCTGCGAAATCAGGTTCCGGTCATACTCATCCCAGCTCGATCGCGGCAGTTTGAACAACCGCTCGCGCTCGGCCCAGCTCTTTTCCGGGTCGGCCGGGTTCGGGTCGATGAAGATGTGACGATGATCGAAGGCCGCAACCAGCCGGATCGCCTTGCTGAGCAGCATCCCGTTGCCGAACACATCGCCCGACATGTCGCCGACACCGACGACGCGCACCGCGTCCTTCTGCACATCAATGCCCATTTCGGCAAAGTGACGCTGAACCGAAACCCACGCCCCGCGCGCGGTGATACCCATCGCCTTATGGTCATAGCCGTTGGAACCGCCGCTGGCGAAGGCATCGCCCAGCCAGAATTCGCGCTCCAGCGCGATGCCGTTGGCGACATCGGAAAAGGTCGCGGTGCCCTTGTCGGCGGCGACGACGAAATAAGGATCGTCCCCATCGCGGATCACCATCCCCTCGGGATGGACCACCCTGTCCGCAACGATATTGTCGGTAACCGACAGCAGCGAACGGATGAAGATGCGATAGCTTTCCGTCCCTTCGGCCAGCCAGGCATCGCGATCGGTCGCGGCGCTGGGAAGCTGCTTGGGATAGAAGCCGCCCTTGGCGCCGGTCGGCACGATCACCGCATTCTTGACCCGCTGCGCCTTCATCAGGCCAAGGATTTCGGTCCGAAAATCGTCACGCCGGTCGGACCAGCGCAGGCCGCCACGCGCAACCGGACCGGACCGCAGATGGATACCTTCCACACGCGGGCTGTAGACCCAGATTTCGCGCCAGGGCAGCGGCGCGGGAAGCCCCGGCACCTTCGCGCTATCGATCTTGAAAGCCAGAGCAAGCCGGCCGCTTTCAAGGAAGAAATTAGTCCGCAGGCAGGCATGGATCACCGCATGGATCAGGCGCAGAATGCGATCCTCATCGATCGCCGACACCTGCACCAGACCCGAGGCGATCGCATCATCCGCCGCTTTGACCGCCGCTGTACGGTCTCCCGCGAATGCCGGATCGTGCAATGCATGGAACAGATCGATCAGCGCACGCGTCACCGGCTGTTCCCGACGCAGCGTCTCGACAAAGGTTGCCATTGCATAAGGCATGCCCGTCTGCCGCAAATAGCGGAAAATCGCCCGCAGCAGCACCACCGAAGCCGGGTCGATCCCGACTGACACGATCAGTTCGTTGAAGCGGTCATCCTCCGCCTCACCGGTCAGCACGCGGGCAAGGCTGCCCTGCAATATATCGGCCCGCTCGATCAGGTCCGCCGCGTCTCCGCCGTCATGACGCGCCATCAGGAAACGGTGAATATGCCCCAGCTTGCCCCGGTTGAGCGGCGTGCTGATCTCCTCCATCGCCTTGAAACCGAAATTCTCGAAGGCGGGCACGGCATCGGAAAGCGCAATGGCCGTCTGGCTATAGAGCTTCAGCCGCAACTCGTCCGGCCTGTCGCCCTCATTGCGATAGAAGCGAACGCCGCGATCGCCCTTGCCGGAAAGCTTCGTCATTTCGATGATATCGACCGCCGCTTCTTCCGGCCCCGCGCCGAGGCGATAGCTGGGCGGGAAGCTCTCGGCATAGAGGTCGGTCAGCGCCTCGGCCTGCGGGCCGTCGAGGCTATCCGCCAACCCGGCCTCGACCGCGGGCGCCCAGCCGCGCACCATATGCTTGACCTGCGCGTCGAGCAGGGTCTCGTCCGGGGTCGTGCTGCTCGCGCGCAGATCGAGGGTAAAGCGCATCAGCGCCAGCCCTCCTTCCTCCAGCGCGGTTGACCAGGCCAGCAGCGGCGCATCGGCCGCTTCCGTCAGCATGTCCTGTATCGCAATGCGCCGCGCGGTCGAAACATCGTCGCGCGAGATCCAGACAAAGACATAAAGATGCCGCGCGAGCGCAGACGTCGCCAGCACCAGCTTGGGCCGGGGCCGGTCGGAAAGCGACATGACGGTGAGCGCCAGCCTTTCCAGCGTCTTGCGGTCAAACCCTATAACGATGTCGTGCGGCAACAGGGTCAGCGCATGGAACAACGCCTTGCCGGCATGCCCGGACGGATCGAAGGCATGTTTCTCCATCAGCGCCGAGAGGGCGGAACGAAGCACCGGCACCCTATCGGGCGCAGTCGACAGCGCCGCGCTGGTCCACATACCCGCATGAATGGAAAGCGCCCGGATCGTCTTGCCCTCGCGTACCGGCACGATGAACAGGTCGATCAGGCTGAACCGATGGACGCGCGAAGCCTGATTGCTCTTGATGATGAGCGGAGCGCGCCCTCCTTCCTCGAACCAGCTGAAGGCCGCATCAACGCTCGCCGGCGCAAGCAGGGGTGGATCGCCTTCTATCGCACAGATACCGAGAGCCGATTCCCGGCTACCGTCACGCTGGACCATTTCATACCCGGTCTGGGTAAAATTGCGGGCGAGCAGCCAGCGCAGCAATGCCGCACCCTCATCGTCCGCCAGCCGGTCGGCATCGACGGTCAGCGCCTCCTGCATCCGGCCCCAATCGGCCACCGCCGAGCGGATATGCAGCAGGGTCTCGACGATTTCCGCCTCCAGCCCGTCACGCTGCCGGGCCGTGGCCCGGTCCACCTCTATATAGATGATCGATTCCCGGCGGGCGCCGGGGCTATCGGGCGGCAATATCGCCAGCAACCGGCCCGTTGCATCGCGATCGACGCTCAGCACCGGATGCATCAGCCGCTGGATCACCAGCCCCTGCTGGGCCAGACAATTGGCGATGCTGTCCACCAGGAACGGCATGTCGTCATTGACAATGGCCACGCGCAACGGGTGAGCGCTGACGGCGGGAATGGTCCTGCGCCCGCACCCGCCATTTTTGCGGTGAAGCGGCGCCTCACTCTCAATCGCTATCGCCGGTGTTCCCGGCAGGCGAACCGCGGCGGCCTGACCGACAAATTCCGCCGCAGCGGCGGCTTCTTCATCGGTGAACCCGTTTCCTTCTCCCGGCAGGTTGCCCCGCGCGAGCGCTTCTTTTAATGCGACGGAAACAGGATACGCCTCTCCCGCGTCTTCCCTTGCCATATAATCTCCTGCGTTTTGCCGTGCTTTCCTGTTCTTACGGTCTCTTATAGCCACGCACCGCTGCGGGAACCATCGCGAATATCGGCTTTGCGATAAATGGCAGGGAGAAAGGACGACGGGCAAAAAACGCCCGCCGTTCCGGCAGGATTCAGATCAGTTCGCTGGCCGTGATCGCGACCTTCTGCGCCGCCTTGTCCGAAAGATCGACACCGGCAATCAGCGTGACACTGCCATCCGCCTCGCGCCGCGCGACAACGACAGCGAGACCATGTTCGTCAAAGGGCAGCGCATTGGTGTCGAGCGCGCGGGCCTTGCCCAGTTTTTTCACCGCCCGCTCGATCCGGCGCTCAGGACGAGCCGTACCCCCGGCCTTGCGCGCCGCACGCATGTCGCGCACCAGCCCCTTCAGCCCGCCTTCATGCGCGGCCAGCTCATCCGCCAGACCGCCGCGCGGCAATCTGCGCGCAACCGCATAATCAAGCGCGAGCGCATATTCGGCGACGCGGGTCTTGTCATGGTCCACGCCGAAAACCAGCTTGATGACGGCAGTCATCGGGCTGCGTTCCTGCACCGTGATTCCAGCCGCCTCCAGCATCATTTCATAATCTTCGGGCGCCTCGGAAGCCGACAGTGTGAAATCATAGGCGTCGCTGATCGCGCTATAAAGCGCGGAACGACCGCGCACATCGCAATCCCGCGCTTCCGCCGCGCTGCGCCGGGCCATATCCAGCATCGCCGGAAGGCCAATCTTGATCACCGGCGGTCCGAATGACCCCATCTCGTCAGGATCGAATTCCGGACCGGAAGAAAAGGCGGCAACGCCTGCCTCCATCGGCTCGAGCTCCGGCTCAGCCTCGGGTTCCGTCAACTCCATGGCAGGAGCCCGGACGTCATCTCCATCCTGCACGATATTGTCCTGCGGGCCGACACCGTCCTCGACCTCCAGCACATCTTCAGCGGTCAGATCGCCGACCAGTTCGTCGGAAACGGCCTCCCCCGCGTCCGGCACGCGCTGGTCCAGCTCCAGTTCCAGCGGCTGATCCGTATCGACCATGTCGAGAAAAGCAGACAGATCAAGCTCGCCTTCGCCGCTTTCCGGCGCAAGGCCATAATCCTCATCGGCATCCCCGAAACCAAAATCGCTTTCTTCAAAAGCGGACTTTTCCGACGCGCCCATGCCGATATGGCCAGCATCCCCCTCTTCATCTTCATAATCGGCTGTGGCCGAAGGCCCATCCGCCCAGATCGGCGCGGTTCGGGATGCGACCGGGGACAGGTTCATCGCGGCCCGAATCTCTTCATCAAGGCCTTCGGTCAGGCCCTTGTCCGCCACTTCCTTCCAGTTGATCACGCCGTAAATGAAATCGATCGTCTCGTCGTTCGACGAAAAAGGCATTAATATGCCGCGATACATGATTTCGGCGCCGCGCTGATTAGTGAATTCAGCTTCGAACCCGACCGGAGCGGCATTGGCGATAATCTGCAGATAATGGTCGGTCAGGCGGGACAGCAGGGAACGGGGCGGAACCTGCTCGGCGCGTTCAATCTTGCCTTCAATACCGCATTCCTCGCGCAGCGCCGAACCCAGATAGATGATCGCCGGATTTTCGAGCCCCATGGAAAAATCGAGCAGCACACTGTTCGCCGCGAAATCCTCCATATCCTCGGGGTTAAGATCCTCGATCGAAGGCAGGCTGCGGTTGCCGAGCAGCGACACCCAGTAATTATACGCCCGCACATGCATGCGGCGTTCCTGCGCAGAGATCGCGGGAGGTGCCTCGATCGCACCGGAATCCCCGGCGTCATTGCCCTCAATTTCTTCCTGACCGCGTAAACTGTCCATCTGCCCACCTGTTCATGATGCCGAGCGATATTCTGCTTCAGCTTCCCAATCTGGCACAGCTATGGTTAACACTAGCTAAAAATATCGGACAGTATAGACCTGCATGCTGTTTTATTCCTGCGGGGCGGGAAAGAGGATGCCCCCTTCTCTCTCCGGGGTAATGATCCGGCTTGCCAGCCCCGGCCAGTGCTGTTATGCGCAGCGCCGTAGCGGCCGGGGAACCGGCCGTTTTGCCGCAGTAGCTCAGCTGGTAGAGCACGACATTCGTAATGTTGGGGTCGGGGGTTCGAGTCCCTTCTGCGGCACCACTTTCCTGAAGACCTTTTGGCAGGGAAAAGCGCGGGACACGGGCGAAAGCGCGTTCGCCTTTGGGTCTGGCGTGGGTCAATGGTTATGGCCCATCCATAGGGAAATCAGGCGCGACCCGCGCTATACCTCATAATTGTGGGTGTAAGCGGCTGGTCCCAAAGAACAAGCTTTGCATGCCTACGCTGAAATAATGGGTTTGATTCACTAACCGAAAGTCGCGTTGCACGAGGGGCACTCCCATTTGCCGAATACCTCGAAACCGTTTGCCAATCGCCGTACACGAATTTTGCGCTGCCCAGTATCGAAGCAAGATGTGCAAAATTGTCCGTCTTCACCCTCAAAATTGTATACGCCATCCGCATAGATCGGCCTGTCGTTTTCACGTCGTTCCAGCCGCTGCTTCAAATCGGTGTTTTCTTGACGGAGCGATGCCAGCTCATTTTTCAGATTAGCGGCTTCCAACTTGGCATCACCCAATTCGTTGGACAGGTCAGCTATAAGCATTTTAAAATCTGCGTCTCCAATCTTCTTCGATAATGCGAGTAACTTGCCAACAATCTCGATAGAGGTCTGGATAGTTTGGACGACTTCGATCATTGCGCAACGCCCTTCTTAATTACCGCTGCCTAAGCGGCCCGACGAATACCATCGTCATCAGAAATCGTGGTATCACCGAGCATGATAATTCGTTCATTGAATTTCTTGGCTACAATGAAAGTCATTAACACCCCCGAACACGCACTCTCTGTAGCATTTGCTTCGATTGGATAGAATTTTCGCCTGATGACAGCGCGTGAAATCTGCCATCTTATATGAAGGTCCGCAAACCCCACTTGCGAACCCTTCCGTAACAAGCCAAAACCGCCGTGCCCTGTGAGAGCAGGGTGGGGCGTCAGAACCTCAAACTCGTAGGAACTCGGTCGCCGAAATTCGGAGGCCGGGTGGCATGCACGTATGTCCAGCCGGTTCGCCGGTAAAGGTGCATGCGCCTGTGCCTACGGTCAGGTTCTGAACATCCGGCTTCGGCCGCTGCCCCGAGAGGTACATAGGGGCGGCTGAGGGTCAAAGCCAACACGTCGCTCCGCAACAGGGGGCGACATATTCCATTCACCAGACAGGACAACTGCGTCTCGGCTTTAATCGGCCCAATCACGTGCGCCTGCATCACATCAAAGGAAGCATTATGAAATATCTTCTGCCCCTGTTGGCGGTCGCGTCGCTTTGCGCCTGCACCACTCCCGCTGACGTTTCGCGTCCCCTTTCGGCTGGTAGCGACAAGAATGCCAAGATCGACATACAGGACACCGCAACCGGCTTCACCGTCGATGTCCGCTATTCCCGTTACCAGTTCATGCCCGAAGCCGACGCCCTGTTGTTTGCGTGCCGATCGATCCTGACCGCCCGTGCCTATGAAGAGGCCAAGCTGCGCGGTCGCGAAATCGAACCGATCAACGAACAGCAAATCCGTGTTTCCACCGGCCGCAACATCATCAACGGCCGTACCGCCTGCCGCGCTTTTGCCGAGGCGAAATGGCAGAAACCCGACATCACAAAGGAATAATCATGGAAAAGATAGAAACCGCCGCTCCCACGGAGGCCAATAAGAGAAAGCCGTTCATACTCTATCGGATTTTGCATTGGATAGGCTTTGCGGTCGCACTGCTGATAGCGGTAGGCGCATTTGCCGCACTTAAACACCTTGATGTTCCGGGTGTTACCTACGGGCCGATCGTTGGTTCGATCGGTGTGAGCATAGTGGCTGCCCTTTTACTGCTGCCGCCACTGTTCTGGACAATGCCGAAGATTTTGCGGTCAATCGCATATGTCCTCCTGCTGGTTTCGCTGGTCTACGCCACAGATACGAGCAGCTATGTGCAGGCTTGGTATGAACGAACACCGCAAGGAGCACGGGAAGCGACGGATCGTGCGCAACGAAAAGCTGAAGAAGCCAGAGAACGTGCTGACTCCGAGAGACTTCGCGCCGAAGAGGATCGACAAGCGGAAGCCCAGGAACGGCTAGAGGCTTTGTCAACGTCCTGTGACGACACAGGAGACATCGAACGGGCCATCAAGGAGAGACTCAAGGACCCCGCGTCGGCGGTGTTCAACGACATCATCTACAGCAAGGCAAGAGACAGGGCGTGCGTGGCCTACAACGCCAAAAACTCGTTTGGTGGCTATGGCGAGCCCGCCCGAGCCGAACTCAAGTGCGGTAGAGACGGTTGGACCGTGGTCAACATGGAATCCCCGTGCGATGACGCCAACTCGCTGGAGCTATCGGCCGCCTGGGATATCGAGAAGGAGAAGATCGTTACCGCTAGGCGCAGGGAATGGGATGAACTGTTCCGTATTGCGCGTAAGGCTCCGAATGATTTCAATATCAGAAGTTGCCGCAAGACACGGGAGACCTTTGGTCGCTTGGTCGAGGAGGTCGTTGACCTTGAACGCAAGGCCGAAAGCGAGGGCGTCACCGATGACGAGAAGCGGCTGATTGCGGACGATCGCAGAACAATAGCGTCCATCAAGGCGGGCGCAGCCAAAGGCATCTGTGCGGCAGAGAACCCCGAATGATCCACCTCTAATCCCACTACATCTCACCATCCCAAAGCCCTCGGCCCAACCGCCGGGGGTTTTTCTTTTTGGAGAACACCCATGCTTATCATACGCAACCCGGAGGATGCATATGCGCTTCCGTCCGACCACCCTGCCAATGCGCGGCTGGACCTATTATATCTCGGCCCCATTCTCGTCATCGCGCCGGGCGATACTGAGCAGGATATTATCAACGAAATCGGTTTCTCGCCGCTGGTGAACATGGTGGACGGGGAACGCTTCCCATCATCCGAGTTCACACCGAACTGGGAATGGATCGCGCTCACTGACGGCTGGTTCGAACAGGTTTATGTCACCTGTAATGACGGTTCGGGCGTCATGATCTTCATTCCCGATGATGACCGTATCGATGCAGACCTAATTGCACTCTGCCGGCGTTATGGATGAAGTCATGCTTCGCAGCCACAATTGCGCCAGAAGAAATGAAAAAGGAGGCAACGTTACTGCCTCCCTTTCTATGCATACTGCCCGGCGACCGTTGCCGTCATGCTGGAACCTATCGCTACGAATATCAGTAAAACTTCACAAAATAATCTACGACAAAATTTCCACCACTTACTTGTTACCGACTTTTTACGCAAAGAATTCTTCGCGTTCTTAGCTTTCTTTTCATCCATAAAATCACCTTTTATCCTTTCCGCTGCCACAACGACAACTGCTAGAAAAATGGCGATAGGAGCCAGAAAGACGGCTGGAATCGAACCTACAACAGCAGCTACGGAGCTCTCGCAAGCCCCGAAACTCGACCCACTCTATATTTCATTTCTCAGTATCTGTCAAATGTATTCGCAATAATAGACATAGAAAATGAAATCTGTCCAAGTTAAATTGGATATTTTATTTAAATTT
This sequence comes from Sphingomonadales bacterium, assembly GCA_006226685.1. Classification (GTDB taxonomy): domain Bacteria; phylum Pseudomonadota; class Alphaproteobacteria; order Sphingomonadales; family Sphingomonadaceae; genus Sphingobium. The sequence goes on along the minus strand of SBGG01000025.1, from coordinate 48,792 downwards.
GTGTCCTTCGGGGCGCTTTTTTATTGCCCGAAAGGAATCTCCTCACATGAAACTCTTCGATCGATGCCTATGGCTACTCCTATGGCTCGGGATCATCGGCATGGCAGTGAAGGGGCTGCTGGTCATGCTTGTCTTCCTTGCCTTCCTGGGAATGCTGAACAGACCGCGCGAGACCTTCGGTTTCATCGCTCTCGCCATTGCGGTGCAATTTTTGGAAAGATATCCTGTCATTTCGATCATTTCCCTTTTGATCGGAGGCGCGATCACGCTGGCAAACCGGCCCGATCGAAAAGGGACAACATCCAATACCGAGTAAAGTTACACCCATTCCGGTGCGTCTAGGTTGCCCACGGGCAAAAAATTCGGGTGAGCCTGTTACCAAAGCTTGAAAGCCATCGACCCTAAACCCAGATAAGCTGCATCCGGCAATCGGCGTTTACGACCACCGCCGGGTAGTCCTCAGCAAGTGCATTGGGGGCGCTGTTCACCTGAACACGCCACACTTGCGTCGAGGCCATATTCCTCTTCCATCGTAACGGCTTTCAGGCTGGCAGCGCCTTCCATGCTTCGCCAGCTACCAGGACTTCTTTGACATGCTGGAGGCGACCGGCCTTGATTGAAAGCAACCATGATGAACGAAAATTCGTTCGGTTCGCGTATCGCTGCTGGTTGGCGTGCGCTGATCGAACATCTTGAAAAACTATCGAAGGCGGAAACTGAGTCGCCGTCTTCACGCGATGAGCGGCCCAGATCCTGAGCCGCAATCGCAGACCATCCGTGGGGGCGCTGAGAGAATCGGCGTCCCCATTTTTCTTACACCCGATTCAGTCCGGTCCCACGATCGGCAAGAGGAAATTATGCATAATGTTACAAATGCGGGTGGAAATCCCGCACCACCACCCAAAGCGCCAATAAGCCTGCGCGATCTGGATATCGATGACATCCGGCCGCGTAATGTGCCTGAGTTTAAATCGAACCTTGAAGGCGCGCTCTGGTGGCAAGACTTCGGATCTGTCGTCCTACCCATGGTTCCGGGCCAGAAACGACCGGCCGCAAAATACGAACCCTGGATGGGCGGCGTGTCAAAGGAAGCCATCCGGCAACACTGGGAGGCACATCCCGAGCATGAGGTCGGAGCCATACTTGGTGAAAATCAGCTTGTGCTCGATACCGATACGCCGGAGGCTCAAGGGGCGCTGGCGGAGATCGAAAAGCGGTTCGGCGTAAAGGCATCGTTCATCGTCAAAACGCGACGTGGCTATCATCACCACTATTGGCTGAAAGATGGCACATTTGCCAAGCCTGACTCTCACGATACGGAAAAGCATCCGGAGCGTATCGATGTCAAGGCGGAGAGAAACTCGATCTGCCTCGTGCCAAGCAAGGACAAGTCGCTCTATCGCCTGGACGTCAAGAATTTGGAGGAGCTCAACGCCGTTGGGCAGGACTTTGTCGATGCCATATTTCAACATAACGGCAGGCCAGTCCCACGCCCCGTCCCCGATGATGTGGAATTCGATCCCTCGGAGACCACAACGGACATTACCAAGCTCTCGCAATTGCTGGAGCATATCGATCCCGATTGCGGCTATGAGGACTGGCTGCATGTCCTGATGGCGGTCTACCACGAAACCGGCGGCAGCGATGAGGGACTGGAACTCGCGGTAGCCTGGAGCCGAAATGGCAAAAGCTACAAGGACCGCGCCGATGTCGAAGCCAAGTGGAAATCCTTCCGAGGTTCGGTCGACAAGCCGATAACGGTCGGCACTCTGATTGCCATGGCACGTGATGGCGGGGCCGATACCGCATCAATCATGGAGGAAAAATTCCAGCCCTGCGAGACGGAATTTGTTCCCGTTCCCGCACCTGAGCCCAAAGCCAAGGCCGACCCGTTCAGAAAATTCAGTATCTCGGGTCAAGCGGCAAAATATGAGGCCATGGCGCAGGCGACCACACCCCTTCTTGGTGATGTCTGCCTCAAGGGTGAGGCCACCGTCTGGTACGCCAGATACAATGTCGGAAAGACGCTGCTCGTTCTCCATCTGCTGTTTCAGGCAATAGAGGAAGGCCGCATCGATCCAGACAAGGTGAATATCATCAATGCCGATGACAATAGCGCGGGAATTGCCACAAAGTTAGGGCTACTGGATGAATTCGGGGTCCATATGCTGGTGCCGGGGCATAGCGGCTTCAGCATCGGTAAACTGGAAACATTGATGCTCGAAGCGGTCCATGGCGGAACGGCGCGCGGGCTCTTTATCGTGATCGACACCCTCAAGAAATTCACCGATCTGATGAACAAGCAGCAGGCCAGTGCATTCGCCAATGTCGTTCGCCAGTTCGTTTCCGCCGGTGGTACAGTGCTTGCGCTCGCCCACGTCAACAAGCGCAAGGGCGACAATGGCAAGTCCATCCCTACGGGTACGAGCGATATCCTCGATGACTTCGATGCGGGCTATATCATCGATGAACTACCCTCGACCGAAAATCCCGGAGAGAAGTTGATCGAGTTTACCCAGGACAAGTCCCGAGGCGGCGGCGTTCGGTCGGTCGTCTATGCCTATTCAGTGGAGGAGAAAATCTCGTACGTCCAACGCCTATCCTCGGTGCGCAAGGTCGATCCCGAGGAAGTGGATGGCATCAAACGCGCTGAACGGACGCGGTCCGACGCGGAGATCATCGCCGTCATTGCCGAGCAGATCACCAAGGGCGTGAACACAAAAATGGCCCTGCGTAACGCCACGGCGGAACAGGCCAATGTCAGTCGAAACGCGGTGATGAAGGTGATCGAACGCTATACCGGCGATGACCCCACCCAACATCGTTGGTCATTCACGCGCGAGGCCCACAATGCACAGGTTTATCGCCTGCTGACTGACGGCTAGTTTTCAGTTTTCGGGATTTTTGTCTCCCACCCAGTTTTCGTCCCGCGCCGGGCCATCACCACTCGTTCGGGCCGGAAGCCGGGCAAACTCAAAACTGGCGAACTGGGCGCTTGGGGGCACCTCCCGCTCCCTCGCCCGACACATCCAAACTTAGCCGCTGGAGCCCCGTCTCGCACCAAACCGCGAGCGGCCGGACCCACCCCTTGCGTGCCCAAACCCGGCTCTGGCGGCACACACTCAACATCACTTTAGAAAGGAGAAAGAGCCATGCCAAAGGCAAAGCTCGACCATGCATATTGTTTGACGGCTCAATGCGAGCCCGGAAAACGCAAGACCGACCACTGGGACATTCACATACCCGGCTTCGTATATGAAAAGAGGACCAATGGCGGCACCTTCGCCCTGCGCTTCACCGATGCAAACGGCCGCCAACGCCAATACAAGATAGGGCGCTTTGGAGATATCACCGTTGAACAGGCTCGAAAGGCGGCGGCGAAACTGAGAGCGGAAGTCGTCCTGGGCGGCAACCCGCAGGCGGAGAAGAAGGAGAAGAAAGCCATTGGCCTCTACTCCGACCTTGCCAAGCAGCACCTCGAACATGCCGAGGCCTATATCAAGTCGCACGCATCGACTGAAATGATCCTGCGCCTGCATATCCTGCCGCGCTGGGGCAAGATGCGTCTCGACGAAATCAAGACCCAGGATATCTCGAAATGGCTTGCCGAGAAGATGGCCGGGGGACTTGCTCCTGCTACCGTCGAACGCATCCGCATGACCTTCAACCGATCGTTCGAGCTCGGCAATCGCTGGGGCGTTCCCGGTACCGAGGTGAATCCGGTCAAGCATGTGACGCGCAAGAAATTCAATAATGCGCGTGAACGGTTCCTCACCCCCAAGGAAGCGGCTCGTCTGCATGAAAAGGCAGCACAATCCGACAACACCCAGCTTGCCAGCATCGTCGCCCTCCTGCTGCTTACCGGAGCGAGAAAGATGGAACTACTCAAGGCGAAATGGGCGGATATCGATCTCGAACGCGGCATGTGGCTGATCCCCGAGACGAAGAACGGGGAGCCCCGCTATGTACCGCTATCGAGCCAGGCGATGACGGTCATCGACAAGCTGCCTCGTTGGGAGAAATGCGAATGGCTGATACCCAATCCCAAGACGAAGAAGCCCTACAACACCATAAAGCGCGCTTGGGATACGGCACGAAAAGCAGCAGGAATGCCCGATCTAAGAATACATGATCTAAGGCACTCGTTCTGTTCTTCTGCTGTTTCGGCCGGTGTTGATCTATATACCGTAGGTAAGCTCGTCGGCCACAAGGATTATAAGTCGTCTCAGCGGTATTCTCATCTTGCGAATGATACATTACTTAAAGCAGTTGAGAAAAGCGCCGCCAACCTGAACGTCGATTGGGGAGGCGCGGGCAATGGCGTTTGAGGAAGGCGTACACGAGATGACCTGTCCCAAGTGCGGGCAGCGTCATAGGGTGAAGTGGTCGCGCCTGCCGGTCAGGGACAGATCGACGGTTCACTGTCAGAGGTGCCACACCGTCATGTATAACCGGGAGTCGGTGCGCGACTACGGTCAGGCCACCGCCATCGACGACTAATGAGCTCCGGGCTCGGGTCTCTGCTCTCTTGATTTCAGGAGGACAGGGGCTCGGGTCCGGAGTCTTCCATTATTTTTTGTCATCGGAGGGGATGGCAGTACGGTGTTACGTGCGGGCAATTGTCTTCAGACGTTCGGCGATTTCGTCGCGAGCCAACGCGAAGTGTGCCCTGCGATGATCGTCGGCGCACAGGGCCACCACGTTGCTGTCCTTGTCCGGGCCGCCCAACGCCAACGGAATGACATGGTGGGTTTCCAGATAGAGCGCCCCACTGGCCATCTCGAAGCCTTGACGCCCGCACAATTCGCACTTGCCTTTCGATCGTAGCAGTACGCGCCGCCGCACGGCTGGATCACGAATGAACGGGGTCGAAGTGACTTCCGTGCGCTGCGGTTCGGCTTTGTCTGCAAGGTCCAGGTCGAATTGATCGACGCATGGTTGTGCAAAGATACCGCGCGTCAGTTCATGCTGGCCGGTTTTCCAATCGTAACCGGTGATGGTCCACGGCACAGGATCAAGTTCGCGGGCAGTAACCTTTGACGGACGCAGCTCAGGGTCATCGCGGCTCCGCTGCTTGCCGTCGTTGATAATTACGCGAACAGGTAGGTTGTCGCGCAACGCGATCTGAAGCGCATCATCCGAGCGCAGTGCACGCTTGGCCCAAGACGATTTCCGCGTCATTGTCCGATGATATTCGGCGTCTTCGCGAAAATTGCCGCGCTGCACGATAAGGCCGCCTTCCTCGCGCATGGCCGAATACCACAGGTTCAGGATCACCAGCTTGCCCGACTGGATAAATGACCACTCATAACAATATTTCGGATTTGCCTTAGGGCCGCGCGGATCATTCGAGCTTTCTACCCAGTCCGTCACATCGAACCCGGCCTCCTCAACCAGATCGAAAACATGGAGACGTTGGGTAGGTTTCAAATCTGGTATAATGACCATCAATTATCCTAACAAGAGAGCAGAGAGGCGCAGATTATCGCCTATTTCATCATTTCGGGAATATCCATCAGAACACCGCATGTATAAATGTCGTGATGAGGGGGCAGGGTTATGGCGAAGTTGGTCCTGTCGGACAGGGAAATTTCTCTGATCAAAGGTTTGATCGTTCATAGACAATTTAATGATCAGCAGATTTTGTCGATTTTCAGTTATCTTGATCGCAACATAAATCATCGAGAAATCGGATCGATTCGTAAAAACCTCAAGCAGAGGTACGTCGATACGGAACCCGCGTCGGAAAAGGAAATAGATAGACTTCTTTATGATTACGCAAAAATAGCTGCGTTGGCCGACAAGCTCGGATTTTGTGACACGGACCCTATTTCGGCGCAGGTCCACAAAGCGGTTGAAATCATGAAAACCGCCATCATGGTTTATAACAATAACATGATCGTCACGAGGTCAGAAACATTCATCGTCTTGGCAGTGATCGCTTGGACCCATCTACTTCATGCACGTTTTGCCCAAAGCAAGATCAAGCCAGTTTACTTAAATCCGGACGGAACGCCCATTCTCATCGATGGCAAAGAGAAGCATTGGGATTTAAGCTACAGCCTTGAACGGCCAGAATGTAATTTGACGAAGGGCCAGGTAAATAATCTTCGATATATAATCGCAATTCGCAACGAGGTTGAACACAGATCGAATGAGGACATAAATGATGACGTACAGGCGAAGCTTCAAGCTACGGCGTTAAACTTCCTCAAATATGCAAAAGACAAATTTGGAGCAAAATTTGACTTCTCTCACGACCTCGCTTTCACAATCCAATTGCAGGCTCTCACGCTTCAGTCCCCGAACATGATCAAGGGTGAAGCACCGGTTGCGAAGTCGGTGGCGGCGGTGAACGCACTACTCGAAGCGCCCATGTCAACGGCGGATTTCAACGATCCAGATTACGCCTATCGTGTTTATGTCGTGCCCAAAGTGAGCAACAATTCAAAAAAGGCTGATCAAGCTGTTTCTTTCAGCCCCGTAGGCTCCAATGTGGAAGTGGCCATCAAGCATGTCGAACGTCCCAAATTTCGCATGACTGAAGCCATCCAAATGCTGCTCGACCAAGGCATACCTAATGTGACTTCTCACACGTTTACGCAGGCTTGGAAGTCGGAAGATCTAAAGGCACCCGCCAAAGGCCTGGCTATTCAACTCGGTGGGCAATGGTTCTGGTATCAGGAGGGGGTGGACCGGATTGGCGAAATTTTGAAGCCTGCTGGACCTGATGAGTAATCATTCGATCGCCATGTTGTAAATCGCGCGTGAGTAGGTCCGCGTGAGGTCACTTTTCGAACTCGCATCCTACCAAAGTGCTTTCGATAGGAAACGGTGAAAGCAGCTTCTTGCATGCGCTTTGGTCGTCGCTGGGTAAATCAGAAATTACCACTTACTATTGGCATTATCATACTGAATTAAATAGAATTTCCTGAATCATAGACATGATTTCGTAATGTTGGGGTCGGGGGTTCGAGTCCCTTCTGCGGCACCATTTTATTGGCGCGATGCCATCTGCCCACCATTGCCGGGGCTCGCCTTCACTCCGTTCAACCGCAGCATTTCCTCTCCACCGCTTCTGGCCACGGATGGAAGAGCATGGAAATGTATCGGTGGCCGGCGAATTGCGACCAGAAAGACTCGCCTGCGCCCTATCATGATCAGGAATGAATGCCGGGATCAGCCCTCTCTCTTGGCGGCACCGTCACCTGTCTCTTTTCCTGGAAGCATGCACCTTTTCGGTCAGCTAAGCGGCAGAATTTTCCGGCGGCGGGCGCCGATGGTTCCGATCAGCAGCCCCACGACTATCCCCGGCAGGCCTTCATAAACGGCATTCTGCAATCCTGCCTCGCGCCACAGCAAGGCAACGGCAATAGCTCCCGCCATCATCAGGATAGCCCGCCATTGCGTGACGGACCGCCCCAGCGCCAGCAGGATAAGCAACGGCCCGAAAGCGACAGCGAGCGTCGACCAGGAAAGAATCACCAGATCGAACACCGAACTGGTGCCATGAAGCGCGATCCAGAGGGCCAGCGCCGTCACCGCCGCGGTGGCGAATTTCAACATCAACGGACGCTCGGCCCCGCCCGGCATCAGGTCATGCGTCACCGCCGCCGAGCAACTGAGCACCAGCGAATCCGCCGTCGACATGGTCGCCGCGAAGATACCGGCGAGGATCACCCCCACCATCAACGGCGAGAGCAGCTGCACCGCCATGGTCGGAAGCGCCATTTCCGGGTCCAGTTCACCCAACTGCGGCACCAGCAACCGCGCCAGCATTCCGGCAATGGTGGCCAGCGCGTAAAAAAGGGTGAAAAAGCCATAATAATAGGCTCGCGCGGCGGTCATGCTGCGCGGGCTGTCCAGCGCCATGAAACGGACCATGACATGAGGCTGTCCGATCACACTCAATCCCGCGAACAGCCAGCCGATAATGAAGAGCGCCAGTCCGGGAAGGCCGGGCAATACAAGATCCGGCGGCATCAGGTCGAAAAATCCGGGAATGGCCTTCCATGCGGCGATAGTTGCGCCGACTCCGCCCAGCGCCGCCACCCCGGCAAAGACAAGAATGCTCATCGCCACGATCATGACGACGCTCTGCGCGACATCGGTCCAGATGGAGGCGCGAATACCACCCGCGATCGAATAGGAAAGCACCAACGCGGCAACGATCCACGCTCCGGTCGTCTGGTCCCAGCCCAGTACGCCATGCAATGCCTTCCCCCCCGCTGCGATTTGCGCGGCGGCATAGGAACCGAGGAAAATAATGGTGATGATTGCCGCAAGCTTGCGCCAGATGGGCATATCAGCGCCGTTCCAGCGGGCCAGAACCGCGCTGAAGGATGACTCGCCGGTGCGCTCGGTCGCAATACGCAAACGCCGGTGAACGATGAGGGAAGCCAGAAAATCCCCCACGATCCACCCGACCATCAGCCATATCGCCGCCAGCCCGACCGCATAGGTATAGCCGATCACACCGATGAACATATAGCCGCTATTATTCGTTGCCACGGCCGAAAGCCCCGCAGACACCGGTCCGACCGAGCGGCTGGCGATATAATAATCCGACCGGGTGCCCCGCGCCGCCCGGGCGGACGCCAGCCCGACGCCGAGAAACAGCGCAAGGAAGAACAGAAAGCTGACTATTGCCATCAGATCACGATTATCCGCACAGCCGCCCGGTCACAGGTGCAATCGGCCGGGGATCGCGCGCCGCGATGAAATCCGGCCGCGCTTTTTCGACCCCGAACGGCTGCTCCAGCCGGTTCGCCATCGCATTGTAAACGAAAAAGGCATTGGACCGCGGCAACGGGGTAATATTCCCATTTGACCCGTGCATGATGTTACAGTCGAAGATCACCGCCGACCCCGGCTTTCCGGTGGGCGCGACGATGCCATGTTCCTGCGCCAGTTCGGCAAGGCTCAATTCATCAGGGACACCATAATCCTGCCGCTTCAGCGATATCTTGTAATGATCCTCAGGCGTTTCGCCGACGCAGGTCAGATAGCTTTTGTGCGATCCGGGGATCAGCATCAACGGACCGTTATTCGGCGTATTCTCGGCCAGCAGCACGGAGATCGACAGCGCCCGCATCCGCGGCATCCCGTCCTCGACATGCCAGGTTTCGAAATCGGAATGCCAGTAGAATTCCTTGCCGTGAAAGCCTGGCTTATAATTGAGGCGCGACTGGTGAATATAGACATCATCGCCCAGCAGGAAGGACGCAACGCCGGCAAGGCGGCTGTCCGCCGCCAGCCGCTCCATCACCTTGTTCTGGCGATGGATGGCGAAGATGGACCGCACCTCTTTACCGCCGGGTTCGGTAATCATCGTTTCGGTATCCAGCCCAGCCGGATTCCCGAGTAACCGTCCCGTCTCCCGCTGCAACAAGGCCACTTCTTCTGCATCGAACAGTCCGTCGAGCACGAGAAAACCATCGCGCTCAAAGGCGGCCACCTGTGCTTCATCCAGCGCCGCGCCGGGATAGCACGGCCTGTGGACGACAGGATCGAGGCGCGGCCGCCTTTCCGGTTCAGCCGCGCATCGGGAGGGGTAGAGATCGGCCAATAGTTCCGCCGCCGTCATGTCAGGCCCCCACGCCTTCCTTTGCCAATTCGGGATCGGCGGGATAGGCCCCGGTTTCATCATGCACCTCCCGACCGGTGACCGGCGGGTTGAACACACACACCGTCAGCATTTCGGTTCGCGGACGCAGGATGTGCCGGTCATGCTCGTTCAGCGCATAGAGGGACCCGGCCTTCAACTGGTGCGTCTCGCCGGTGCCCAGATCCTCGATCGTACCGTCGCCCTTCAGCACCAGCACCGCCTCCAGATGATTCTGATAATGCATCTTCAACTCGGCGCCGGCGTATAGGGTGGTAACATGCATGGAGAAGCCCATGCCGTCATCCTTCAGCAGCAGACGCGCGCTTTCCCAGCCCTCCGACACAACATTGTGATCGGAGGCCCGGGTTTCCTGTAACGAACGGATAAGCATGTTTTTTCTCCCTTATTCAGCGGCGACGCAGAGGCTGGCGGCGGACGAGCTGGCGGCAGACAGGGCCTCGTCCACGCAAGTGGCCAGGATATCCAGTCCTCCGGCAAAGACATCGTCTTCGATGGTGAGTGGAGCGAGCACCTTGACGATCTCGTCATGGGCGCCGCTGGTTTCGATGATGAGGCCGCGTGCGAATGCGGCGGTGGTAATCGCCGAGGCGATTTCGCCCGACCCGACATCGAGGCCGCGCATCATGCCTCGCCCGCGCGTCGAAAGGCCATGCTTCCGGGCGATTTCCTCCAGCTTTTGCCGGAGCAACTCCCCCCTGCGACGCACATCCTCACCAAAACGGGGGTCTGCCCAGAACCGGCGAAGCGCAGCCGCCGCCGTGACGAATGCATGATTATTGCCGCGAAAAGTGCCGTTATGCTCGCCCGGCCCCCAGATATCATATTCCGGGCGGAAAAGTGTCAGCGCCAGCGGCAACCCCATGCCCGAAAGCGATTTCGCCATCGTCACGATATCGGGCGTGAAGCCCATATCCTCAAAGCTGAAAAAACCGCCGGTCCGGCCGCAGCCCGCCTGAATATCATCGACGATCAGCAGCGCGCCATGCTCTTTCGCGATAACCGCAATCTTGCGCAGCCATTCGGGCGACGCCACATTGAGGCCGCCTTCCCCCTGCACCGTTTCCACCAGAATAGCAGCGGGCGCATCAAGACCGCTGGACGGATCGGACAATCGCTGGTCCAGCAATTCGGCGGTATCGACATCGGGACCGTAATAGCCGTCATAGGGTTCATGCGCGACATGGGAGAGCGGCACGCCCGCGCCACCACGCTTACCGGCATTGCCGGTGCAGGCGAGCGCCCCCAGTGTCATGCCGTGGAAGCCGTTGGTGAAGGCAATCACCATTTCGCGTCCGGTCACTTTGCGCGCCAGCTTGATCGCCGCTTCGACGGCGTTGGTGCCGGTCGGGCCGGTAAACATGGCCCGATAGTCAAGGCCACGCGGCCGCAGGATCACCTCTTCCAGTGCGCCCAGAAACGCCGCCTTGGCTTCGGTATGAAGATCAAGGCCATGGGTGATCCCGTCATGCTCGATATAGTCGAGCAACGCAGCTTTCAGCCCAGGATGGTTATGCCCATAGTTGAGCGACGAGCAACCGGCGAGAAAATCGAGATAACGACCGCCATTGCTGTCCAGCATCCAGGGGCCGCTGGCCGAGGTGAATTCGCGCGGCATTGCGCGCGCATAGCTGCGGACGCGGGATTCGCGCCGTTCATAAAGGGCTGTGTCGGGCCTTTTGTCCGACGGTTTAGGGGCCATACTCATAGTGAGGTTCCTCCTGTTGTTATGGTCCTGCATTTTTCGTTTGTTTTTATCGGTCTACGACAGCGCACCGTCCGAAAGCGGCCCGATTTCCACCTGCCATTCGCTCGCATGGCGTCCCGCGAAATGACGATCATGGTCAAAGCACAGACTTTCCCGAAGGGCCGTGCCCCTCCGTTCGGCAAAGGCTCTGAAAAGCCGCCATGACGCCGCATTATCGCGGGTTATCGTCGTAATGAGATGCGTCACGCCGTGCAGCGAGGGACGTGCCAGAAGCGCATCCAGCATCCGCGTCGCAAGGCCGGAGCCGCGTCCTTCCGCAGCAACGGCAACCTGCCACAGAAAATAGCGGGTCGGATCGGCCGGCAGGCGATAGCCCGAAATCCAGCCGATGAGCTTGCCCTGCCGCTCGGCAAGGATGCAGCTGTCGGCGAAATGCGTGCATTGCAGCAGATTGCAATAGGCCGAATTGGAATCGAGCGGCGGACATTCAGCGATAAGCGCGGTGACGGCGGGACCGTCCTCGGCATGAGGGGAGCGAAATGCCACCGGGCCACCATCGGGGCACGCGGTGTTGGTAAGGGTCATAAAAGACTGGTCCTGCGTCAAGGCAAGCAAATATACTTCGTTATATGAATAATTTTAGAACGACTGAAAACAGCCCCTCCCACGGCTCGTCGGCGGAGTCTATACATATTTCCGCAGAAAATATCAACTAACAACCCCAGACAGAGGGTCGAAGGTGATCAGGAGGGCGATGCCACGGCCTCAATTTACTTCATTTATAGAAATATAATGAATTTGGCAGACATTCCCCATTCGGTTAGAAAATCCTGATGCAAACCTCCCTCGCCAACCCCGCCTTACGTGCACTGCGACGCATTTTGAGAGCCACAGATCGTGTGGGCAAAAACCTGGCCGCGACAACCGGCCTGACTCCCTCCCAACTGCTCGTCCTGCAGGAAATCGATCGACGCGAGGAAACGACGCCTTCGGTCATTGCCGCTACGCTTCAGTTCGGGCAGCCGACCGTCACCAGCATCGTCGACCGTCTCGTGAAGGCCGGCCTCGTCACCCGCCAGCGCAGCGCGCAGGACAAACGCCAGATGCTGCTGCATGTCACCGCGGCCGGGCAGGTTGCGCTCGATACGGCGCCCGATCAGCTTCAGGCGCAGTTCCAGACGCGTTTTGCCGTCCTGCCCGCATGGGAGCAGGCGATGATCCTCTCCGCTCTCGAACGCATGAGCGAACTTCTCGACGCCCAGAATATCGATGCGGCGCCCTTGCTCGACAGCGGGCCGATCGATCGATCCGGGCCGGGCTGACCCGGCCATTTCGCCTTCGCCCCGCCTTCACGCAAAGGGGATGAACCGGGAAACAATCGGGACAAACCGAGCCCCGACACCCTCTCCTCACGTCCTTCAACGGTTGACCGACAGGAAAGCACCGTTAGCCTCACCAAAGGCTTTCGAGCCATTCCTCAAAAACCCGTGGTCGTGTGTCTGTTTCATCTTTCCGGCGCGCGTCCGCAAAGCCGGAGAAAAGATCAGATGCACCGTGCTCTGCTGACAGCCCTTGTTTTTTCCATCGCAGTTCCTGCGACAGCTCAGGAAGCCGCTTCACCGCCAGCCTCCACGTCCGATCAGGACCAGAATGCGCCGTCCGCCCCGGCCATGAGCCCGGAGCAGATTGCCGCCTTCAATCAGGCCGTCGCCGATTTCAATGCGGGCCAGCAGGCCCAGCAGGGCGGCGACAATATGACCGCCCTTGCGAAATATGAAGCCGCTCTGCCGGCGGTACGCGATGCGGTGAAGGTCGATCCCGCCAATCTCGATTATGTCAATTTCCTCGCCAACGCGCTTTATGCGGCCGCTGCGGCCAATGCGGCTTTGCAAAAAATGGATGCTATTGCGCCGCTCTATGAGGAAAGCGCCCCCTATTGGCGGCAGGTCGTGAAGGCAAAGCCCGCCGATGCGCAAAGCCGCATGGTGCTGACGAGCATTTTGACCCAGCTCGGCAATGTCAAACTGATCGCGCAGGACAAGGTCGGGGCTGCCCCCTATTATACGGAAGCCGTGCAGCTTGCCCGCAAGAGCGTTGCCGAAAAAGCCGATGCCGCCAACCGGAACATGCTGCTTTCCGCACTGGTCGGCGCCAGTCAGGCCAGCGAGGATCCCGCCATCAAGGCCGAAGCCGCCACCCTGTCCAAAGCCATGCTGACGGACGGAACGGTTGACGCGATCAACAAACCCGCCGCCGAAATTCTGAGCCAATCGGCAAAGGCACAATAAGATCAGAATGATGCCGGGCGGGGAGCATCATTTCCCCGCCCGGAAATCAGCATGGAACGACAGCCGGAGCACCGCTTCTGATTGCAGCGGAAACAGCGCCTCAGCCTGCCTTTTCGATGACCGGGCCAGGCGATCGCGCAAGGACAGGCTTTGACCGGCCGCAGCCAGACCACGACCTCGCCGGCCTCAGCCATTCACCACGACATCCCATACCAGCTTGAGGTTCAGGACGATGATGACGATCCCGATGCCCCAGGCACTGAGCGACAACCAGCGCGGGGCCACCATCTCGCCCATTTTCATCCGGTCGCTGGTAAACTTCACCAGCGGGATGATCGCAAAGGGCAGTTGCGCCGACAGGATCACCTGACTGAGCACCAGTAGTTGCGCCGTCGCCTTTTCGCCATAGGCAATCGTCACGAACAGCGCGGGCGCCAGCGCCAGCCCCCGCGTCAGCATGCGCCGCACGGCCGGGGTCAGACGCCATGTGGTAAAGCCTTCCATCACAATCTGCCCGGCCAGCGTTGCCGTGATCGTGGAATTCTGCCCCGATGCAAGCAACGCAACCGCAAAGGCGGTCGAGGCGATCGATGTTCCGAGCGTCGGCGCCAGCAGCCAATAGGCTTCGTTGATCTCGATCACCACCTTCCCGCTGCCGTGGAAGGCCCCTGCCGCCAAAATCAGGATCGACGCGTTGATGAGCAGCGCCAGCGCCAGCGCGACGGTCGAATCCACCGTTGCGAACCGCAGGGCCTCCCGTTTGCCCGGCAAGGTCTGCTGATAGGAACGGCTCTGCACGATCGCCGAATGCAGGTAGAGATTATGCGGCATGACCGTCGCCCCGATCATGCCGATGGCGACATAGAGCATCAGCGGGTTGGTCCATATTTCCGCCCGGGGCACGAACCCCGCCGCCACACCGCTCCAATCGGGCCGGACCAGAGCGATTTCTATGGCGAAACAGATGGCGATGCTGGCCAGCAGGGTGATGACCAGTGCCTCCAGCATCCTGACGCCCTTTTTCTGCAGCATCAGGAGCAACAGCACGTCGAACCCGGTCAGCGCCACGCCCCAGGCCAGCGGGATGCCGAACAGCAATTGCAGCGCGATCGCGGTACCGATCAGCTCCGCCAGATCGCAGGCGCAGATGGCGACCTCGCACAACAACCACAGAACCATGGCGGTCGGCTTGCTGTAATGGTCCCGGCACGCCTGCGCCAGATCGCGCCCCGTCGCAATCCCCAGCCGGACGGCCAGATGCTGCAACAGCATCGCCATGATGTTGGACAACAGGATGACCGACAGTAGCGTATAGCCGAAGGCCGAACCGCCATAGAGATCCGTCGCCCAGTTGCCCGGATCCATATATCCGACCGCGACCAGATACCCCGGCCCCAGAAAGGACAGGAAACGTCGTCCTCCCCGCCCGGTTACCGGTATGGTGCGGAAAATCTCGCCCAGTGGGGGAAGGCCACGGCTTTGCCGCCAACCGCGGTCCGCTCCATCGCCGGACTGGGTTGCACTGCCTGCTACAGCAACACTCTCCATCGCTTCATACTCCTCGCGGCCCCGCCCCGGTTTTCCGGTTACGGGGCCACTTTGCCGGTCGAAAATCAGATCTCGCCCCTGGCCATCAGACCGGCGATATGGTCGGCCTGACGAATGGCGAGCGCCACGATGGTCAGCGTCGGATTCTCCGCCGCGCTGGTCGTGAACTGGCTGCCGTCGGAAACGAACAGATTCTTGATTTCGTGCGTCTGCCCATATTTGTTGACGACGCCGTCTTCCGCCTTCGCGCTCATCCGGTTGGTGCCCATATTATGGGTCGAGGGATAGGGCGGCGTCTTGACCGTGCGCTTCGCGCCGACCGCCTCGTAAATCGCCACACCCCGCGCAAAGGCGTGATCGCGCATCGCCACGTCATTGGGATGGTCATCATAATGGACATTGGCGACCGGCATGCCGAACGCGTCCTTCACATCGCTGTTGAGCGTGACGCGGTTGTCGGCCTGCGGCAGATCTTCCCCCACAAGCCACATGCCGGCCAGACGATCATAGCCATCGAGCATGGAACTGAAATCCCGTCCCCATGCGCCCGGCAGGAGGAATGCCGCCGAGAAAGGCACGCCCAGAGAGATGGTTTCCATCTCATACCCGCCGACGAAGCCGCGGCTGGTATCGTTCACGGCTTCATCCCGGACGATGCCGGCCATGGTGGTGCCGCGATACATGTGCACGGGCTTGTCGAACTGCGCATAGACGGAACCAGTCGTGTGCCGCATATAATGGCGGCCGACATGGCCTGCTCCGTTGGCGAGACCGTCCTTGAACATGGTGCTTTCGGAATTGAGCAGCAACCGGGGGCTTTCGATCGAATTGCCCGCGACCGCCACCATCCGCGCTTTCTGCCGGTGCATCACGCCCTTGCTGTCGGCATAGACGACGCCCGACACCTTGCCGGCCGCATTATGCTCGATACGGATGACCTGCGATTGCGGGCGCACCTCCAGATTGCCGGTCGCCTCGCCCTTCGGAATTTCGGTATAGAGGGTCGACCATTTCGCGCCCGACTTGCATCCCTGAAAACAGAAACCGATCTGCTGACAGCTTCCGCGCCCGTCGCGCGGCTGGCTGTTGATCGACATGTTGCCGGTATGGAACTCCTTATACCCCAGCGCCTTGGCGCCCGCCGCCAGCACCTTATAATTATTGTTGCCGGGCAGACGGGGAATGCCGTTGGTGCCGGTCGTTCCCATCTTGTTTTCCGCCCGGGCGTACCAGGGCGCCATTTCGGCGGCATCGATCGGCCAGTCGAGCAAAGTCGCGCCGGCAATGTCGCCATAAGTGCTGCGCGCCTTCCATTCATGCTCCTGAAACCGCAGCGACGCGCCTGCCCAGTGAGTGGTGGTGCCGCCCACCGCCTTCACAATCCATGCGGGCAGGTTCGGAAAGTCCTTCGCCACCTGCCAGTTGCCGGAGGTGGTACGCTTGTCCTTCCAGGCAAGCTGG
Source organism: Sphingomonadales bacterium (assembly GCA_006226685.1). Lineage (GTDB taxonomy): Bacteria > Pseudomonadota > Alphaproteobacteria > Sphingomonadales > Sphingomonadaceae > Sphingobium. Next base: position 32,162 of record SBGG01000025.1, on the reverse strand, counting down.
TCGAAGCTTTCCCATTCATTGTTGATGAAATCGGGTATCTCATACCGTGCGCCCGCTTCGAGGCACACCACCTTGATCCCCTTTTGCGCCAGTTCGTTCGACAAAGTGCCGCCGCCTGCGCCCGACCCGATGACGACAACGACACTGTCGTCGCTCAGCGCGAATTTCGTAGCCATTTTTCTGTTCCTCTTCCCAAGATTCTGTCTGTTCAGGCGGGCAGCCAGTCGATGTCGTCAAAACCACGGTGGAGGTAACCGCCATATTCGGCGGAGGACCCCTCATAGCCCAGCTTCGCCCACAGCTCTTCCTGGTTGTAGAAGGCGGTAATCATCTCGCTGCGCATCCGGGCGAAGAAGGGCGTGCCCTCAATGTCCTTCAGCACGGCAACGCGATCCGCTTCGGCCGCAATGTCGAGATAGGGCTTGCCGAACTTCGCGGTCGCCGCCTTGTTCAGCGCAACGACCCCCTCGGAAAGCAACTTGCCGGATGCCGGTTCGCCCGCCAGTTTCGCGTCGATCGTGGCAACCGCCGTTTCATAATAGGTGTCGGGCAGGCGATCATGCGGATAGAGGTCGCGCGCCATCCTGATCAGCACCGGCGCATCGGGCGCCTTCACCGTCTTGAGCGGCACGGCCGCCAATCCCTTGCCGCCCATGGCCGTGGCGGCGCCCGCCAGCACGGCGGCGCCCGCCGATCGACCCAAAAAGGCCCGGCGATTGAGCAAGTCCCGTTTTTCCACCAGTCTCATCTTGTTTCTCCTCTCAAATGCCTTGCGGCTTTTGCTCTTGTTGTTCGGGGGATCGGATCAGCGATACCGGCCGTGGCGCTGCAGCACCTCGATCTTGTATCCGTCCGGATCGGTGACGAAGAAGAAGCGCGCCATCAGCGCGCCTTCGCGGAAAAATTCCTTGATTGGCTGCGGGGCCAGCCCGGCCGCTTCCATCCGGGCATGCTCGGCGTCGAGATCCGCTACCGCAACCGCGACATGGCCATAGCCATCGCCATGGGTATAGGGTTCGGTGCGGTCGTGATTGACCGTCAGCTCAATCTCGACATCATTTTCCGGGTTACGCAGATAGAGGAGCGTGAACCCGTCGAACGGGAAGCGATCCGCAATCTCCAGACCCAGCGCCGTGCGATAGAAATCGAGCGACCGCTGTTCGTCGAGTACGCGAATCATCGCATGAATGATCTTGGCCATCTATTCTGTCCTTGCTTGCTTATTTGCCTGATTTACCGCTCGTGCTGGCCATGTAGGCGATGATCGCCTTGCGCTTGGCGGCATCGGCCTGACGATAGTTCATGATGCTGCCCTTCACGGCCGCCGAGCTGTCTGCCAGCCAGCGATCCAGCGTGGCCGCATTCCACTTCATCGAGCTGCGCTTGAGCGCATCGGAATAGGTGAAGCCGGGCTGCTTGCCCGCGACCTTGCCCATGATACCGGCCAGCGAAGGGCCGACACGCACCTCCCCCGCCTTGGTGGAATGGCAAGCCCCGCATTGTTGCAGGAATAATTTGGCATTGGCGGTTGTCGCGGCGGTGGCTGCGGTGGTGGCCGGAACCGGTGTCTGGGCATCCCCCCGCGCCATTTTGACGACCGTCACCGTAATCAGTGCGATCATCATCACACCGAAGCGCAGCGACTTCCAGCGGTAGCGATATTGTCTGGCGGTTGCCATTGTCTCTATCCTCTCTTGCGGTTCGACGGGCGCAATTCACCCCGTTCGATTGTCACAAGACCAGCAAGCGCCATGCCAAAATGGAAAAATGCAGCGAAAGCCGCGGATAACGGGACCGCCTTCCAGCAAGAGCAGCCGGCACGACAAGCGACACTGTCCCAATTTGTCCCATCGTCTCAATATGACGTGACACTGTTGTGTATTGTCCCGGACAAAGCGTAGCAGGCCGCTACGACGCCCAGGCCCGAAACGGCTCCAAACGGCCCCTTCCCGAAAACTGGCACGCTGATTGCTGTGTATTCACTGACGAACCCGGCGGTCCGGCTTCGTCAGCAGACATAGCGGCCCTCCTCCCTCTTCGGAGACGGTCAGGCCGATCATGCTGCACCCATTTGCAAAAAGCCCGGCCGCCAACCGGGCTATAGGGAGATAAGAGATGACCGAGGCGCTAACACTCAACAAGATTACCAGCCAGAAAGGCATCAGCATCAGCGAAGCCACCAGGCTGATCGCCGATCTGGGCTGGACACCGTCCTATGTTCAGGACGCGATGCACTTTCCGACCGATTACAAGATCAGCAAGCCCCCGCGCGACCCGATGAAGCAGGTACTGCGCTCCTACTTCCCGATGCAGGAGGAAAAGGACAACCGCGTTTATGGCGCACTCGACGCGGCGCTGCGCGGCGATATGTTCCGCAATGTCGAACCGCGCTGGATCGAATGGATGAAGCTGTTCCTGGCGATCATCCCCTTCCCCGAAATTTCCGCCGCGCGATCGATGGCCACGCTGGGCCAGCTTGCACCGGGCGACCATCTGCGCACCGGTTTCACCATGCAGATGGTTGACGAATTCCGCCACTCCACGATTCAGATGAACCTGAAAAAGTGGTACATGGAAAATTATATCGACCCGGCGGGCTTCGACATCACCGAGAAGGCGTTCGGCAAATGCTATGCGACCACCATCGGCCGTCAGTTCGGCGAAGCCTTCCTGACCGGCGACGCGATTACCGCTTCGAACATCTATCTTCAGGTTGCGGCAGAAACCGCCTTCACCAACACGCTGTTCGTCGCCATGCCGTCGGAGGCCGCGCGTAACGGCGACTATGCGCTGCCGACCGTGTTCCTCTCGGTTCAGTCGGACGAAAGCCGTCATATCGGCAACGGCCACTCGATGCTGATGTCCATTCTGAAGGAACCGGACAACCATATGCTGCTGGAGCGCGATATTCGCTACTCCTTCTGGCAGAACCACATGATCGTCGATGCCGCCATCGGCACCATCATCGAATATGGCACCAAGAACCGCGACAAGAACAAGGAAAGCTATGCGGAGCTGTGGCACCGCTGGATTTTCGAGGATTATTATCGCACCTACATGCTGCCACTCGAAAAATACGGCATCAAAATCCATCATGACGACGTGCACGAGGCCTTCGATTCCATTGTGAAGAAGGGCTATGTGCACAAGGTGGCGCAGTTCTTCTCTGCCGGCTGGTGGGCGAATTTCTGGCGTATCGAGGCGCAGACCGAGCGCGACTTCGAATGGTTCGAACATAAATATCCGGGCTGGTACGACGAATTCGGCGCCTGGTGGGAAAATTACGAGAAACTGTCCAAGCCGGGCAGCGAGATCATCACCTTCGCCGACACGGGATATGTCTACCCGCATCGCTGCTGGTCGAGCCTCGTCCCCTGCGTCATCCGCGAAGATTTCTGCGTGGACGAAGTGGACGGCGAACTGTTCACCTATGCCAGCGAAGTCGATCGCTGGACCCACAAGGAAGCCTTTGCCGGTGAATATCAGGGTCGCCCGACCCCGGCGATGGGCCGCTTCTCCGGCCGCCGCCAGTGGGAAGAAGTCTATGACGGCTGGGATGTCGCCGACGCGATCGTCGACATGGGCTTCGTCCGTCCGGACGGCAAGACGCTGATCGCGCAGCCGCACATGTCCTTCGAAGAGAAGGATATGTGGACGCTCGATCATGTCCGCGGCCACACCATCCGCAGCCCGCTCAAGGCGCTTCGCGACCTGAAGCCCGAAGCGCGCGCCGCGCACATCGAAGAATATCGCAACGGCTTCAAGATCCGTCGAATCTGATCCTGCCCCGGGAAAGGACGGAGGGCGGTCTGCACATCGCCCTCCGTCCAAACCCGAAGCGATACATAAGTGGAGAGGTCCAAATGGGACAGGAAATGGTGAAGTCCAAGGTGGCGGTGCACAAGGTGCGCCTCGAACCTGTGGGCGTGGAAATGGAGGTCGAGGAAGGCGAGACCGTTCTCGACGCAGCCTTCCGGCAAGGGGTCGCCCTGCCGCATGGCTGCAAGGAAGGGCAATGTTCGGCCTGCAAGTGCATCCTCAACGAAGGGGATGTCGAAATGCTGAAATATTCGACCTTCGCCTTGTCCGACCCGGAACGGGAAAGCGGACAGGTGCTGTTGTGCCGTACCGTAGTGTATAGCGACATCGAGGTCGAATTGCTCAACTTCGACGAGGAAGAACTGTCCCGTTCGATCGCGGTCAGGGAATTCACCGGCAAGCTGGCCAATGTCGAGGCATTGACCCACGACATCATCCGCATCGCGATCGATCTGGATGAGCCGATGAAATTCTGGGCCGGCCAGTTCGCCGACCTGACCTTGGTCGGCGCGAACATCACCCGGTCCTATTCGATGGGCAACCCGCCCAGCGAGCCGAACCGGCTGGAATTCATCATCAAGAAATATCCGGGCGGCGCCTTCTCGACCGCGATCGGCGAGGCGTCGATCGGCGATGAGATCAAGGTCAAGGGGCCTTATGGCTCCTGCTTCCGGCGGGAAAACCGCGAAGGCCCGATGATCCTGGTCGGCGGCGGATCGGGCATGGCCCCGCTGCTGTCGATCCTGCAGGATCAGGCCGAAAGCGGCGAAACCCGGCCGGTGCGCTTTTTCTATGGCGCGCGGACGGCGAAGGATCTGTTCGAACTCGACAAGTTCAGGGAGTTCGAAGCCCGGATGCCCGATTTCAAGTTCATTCCGGCATTATCTCACCCGGAAGAAGGCGAGGAATGGACCGGCGAAACCGGCTTCATCCATGAGGTGCTTCGCAACCATATTCTGCAGATGGACGATATCGAGGAAGCGGACGCCTATAGCTGCGGCCCGCCGCCGATGATCGATAGCGCCACCCCGATCATGCAGATCGCGGGCATCGATTCCACCCGTATGTATTTCGATAAATTTACACCCGCCACCAACTCGTAACCGGAGAGGAACAGGAAATGAGTACGCAAGCACTGGCAGTGGAAGAAAAGTCGGCAGCCGCCGGCGCCAAGGTTTTCCCGGGCTGGGACAGCCGCGCCTATAATTATTATGAACCCAAGGGCCGCCGGGCGACCCATTACGAGGACGTCACCGTAGACGTTCAGCCCGATCCGGCGCGTTATTTGCTGCAGGACTGGATCATCAGCTTCGGCGACGGTACGCCCACCTATTCCAAGGACTGGACCGCGCTTAAAAGCCATGACTGGCACCTCTATCGTGCGCCCGATCAGGAATGGGAACGCACCCATTATCAGCGTCAGTCGACCATTTGCGGCATGATCAAGAATGTCATCGACAACGCCCGCAAGGCCGGGGCGCCCAAACGCTTCGACAAGGCCTGGGTGAAGGTGCTTCAGGATCATATCGGCGCGTTCAAACATGCCGAATATGGCGCGGGCACGGCCCTGATGCGGGCGCAGCGTTACGGCTATACACAGATGGTCAATAACGCGATCCTGACCAACAGCTCCTACAAGCTGCGCATGGCGCAGGACCTGACGCTGTATCTGGGCGAAATCGGCCTCGATATCGAAGGGTTCGATGCCGACGCGGGCAAGGCGAGCTGGCTCGAAAACCCGATCTGGCAGAAGAGCCGCGAACTCATCGAATCCGCGCGCGGCGCCAATGACTTCCTTGAGCAATATTTCATCGTGAACGTGCTGTTCGAACCGCTGGTTGGCGAAATGTTCCGTTCCGGATTCGTCATGCAGGTCGCGGCGGCCCAGAATGATTATTCGACCCCGTCCGTCATTTCGGCTGCGGAAGCGGATTATGAGCGCAACCTCGCCAATACCGTCGAGCTCTTCGCGATGCTGGTGCGTGATCCACATCATGGCGAAGCCAATCGCCAGTTGCTGCACGCCTGGTTCGACAAATATTCGCCGATCGCGACCCAGGCCGCGATGGACCTTCAACCGATCTGGTCGCAGCCGCGCGTGAAAGCGGCGCAGTTCGCCGATGCCTATGCATCCGCGATCAACCGGATGCAGGCGATCGTGTCGGAAATCGGAGTTTTCGCTACCCAGGTGCCGATGCCCGATCTCGAAACCGCCGAACCCGCCGAATAACCCATAGAAAGGACGCCTATCATGGCAGTTACATCCGAACAGGAACTGTTTAAGCCGCTTGACCAGATCAGGCAGGAACAGACGATCTCGCACCAGTGCGGCGTGACCATGAACGACAGCGTCGAAGCACGCTGCATCGCCGAGGTCATGCAAGGCAAACCGGGCATCAAGATCACCTATCTGCCCGCGATGATCCGGCTCGACGGCGAAGGCAAGATCGTCTTCGACATGGAGGAAATCAGCGAAGTTCTGGGCCGGGAAATGACCCCGCACCTGTTCGAGATTTCCACCTCCACCCATTATGGCCGCATGGTGATGATCGACGAAAACACCGTCGTCCTCTTCGGCGATATGGACGAAGCGCTCGAATATGAATGACGGGCGCGCCCCGGTCGCATGATGCGGCCGGGGCCCCCCAACTGCTTCCAGACACAGACCCAAAGACAGACAATGAACCTCCGCGCGAACCGCAGCGGAGGCAATTAGGAGAAGACTGATGGCCAAGATCATGTTGTATGACGGTGAAGCGCGCGCCGCTCTGGCGCGGGGCGTGGACAAGCTTTCGCGGGCGGTTGTCGGCACGCTCGGCCCCAAGGGGACCAATGCGATTATCGACCGCCCCATCGGAACGCCGCTGGTATCGCGCGATGGCGTGAGCATCGCCGCCGAGATCGAACTGCCCTGCCGTTTCGAAAATCTGGGCGCGCAGGTGGTGCGCGAAGTATCGATGCAGACCAACGAAATCGCAGGCGACGGCACGACGACCGCAACGGCTCTCGCCAACGCACTGGTGCAGGGCGGCGTTCCGCTGGTCGCGAGCGAGCACAAGGCGGTCGACGTGATCGCAGGCATGGATCGGGCCTGTCAGGAACTGACCCAGGCGCTGCGGACGATGGCGCGCCCGGCCCGGCAGGGCGAGTTGCGGATGGTCGCCAATGTCGCGGCGACCGATGAAGCGCTCGGCGAACTGATCGCCGAAGCGGTAGAGCGGGTGGGGCCGGAAGGCGTCATCAATGTCGAATATGCGCTGCCCGGCACCCCCACCCGGCTGGAGGTCGATGAAGGCGTGGTGCTCGATCGCGGCTTCGTTTCGCATCATATGGCAACCGACGCGTCGAGCCTTGCCGCCGAACTGAGCGAACCGGCAATCCTGCTGACCGATCACAAAATCCCCTCCGCCGATGCGGTGCTGGCGCTGCTCGACCAGTTGAAATCCAGCGGGCGTCCGTTGCTGCTCGTCGCCGACGAGATCGCCCCGGAGGCGGTTGCCGCGATGATGCAGGCGCGGGCGCAGGGACGCGGCACCATTGTCGCGATCAATCCCCCCGAATTCGGGCATTGGCGCAAGGCAATGATGGAGGATCTGGGCATCATGACCGGTGCCCGCGTGATCGCGCGCGATCTGGGCGGCCGGATCGAGGAGGCCACGCTCGACGATCTGGGTGCCGCCGTCTACGCCCGCATTTCGGCATCGGCAACCGTCATTCAGGGGCCGATGGGAGATGAAACCGCCATTGCCGGACGCCGCAGGCTCGTGCAGAAATTGTGGGACGAAGCTCCACAGAATATCGAGCGCGACAAATATGCCGAGCGCCTCGCCAAGCTGACCCGCGGCACCGCGCTGTTGCTGGCAGGCGGCGCCACGCCGGTCGAGCAGAAGCGCACCGCCCAGTTGCTCGAAGACGGGCTCAACGCCACCCGCGCGGCGCGGGACGAGGGCATTGTTCCCGGCGGCGGCACCGCCCTGACCCAGTTGTCCAGTCGCCTGGCCCCGCTTGCCGCCGAATATGAAGGCGGCATGCGAACCGGCATCGAACTGGTCCAGAAATCCGTGAAGCAACCGCTGGCGATCATCGCCGGAAATGCGGGACAAGATGCCGATTCGGTGGTGAGTCAGGTTGCGGCGGCCGAACCTGCCATCGGCTTCGATGCGCGCAACGGAACGTTCGGCGACATGTTCGCGGCCGGGGTCATCGACCCGGTCCGCGTTACCTGCGCGGCCCTTGCCAACGCAGTCTCGGTGGCGAAGCTGATCCTGACCACTCATTCCCTCGTGGTCGATCTTCCTGAGGATTTCGATCCGACCGCCGGGCCTGCTCGCGGTGGCGGCGCGGAGGTCTACGGTCGGACCTGATCGGCCGCGGATCGGCGATGGGCCATCACGCCTGTTCCGCTCCGATGGGTGCTTCCCGAGCCTGCACGGGAAGCACCCCTTTTTCCCTTCCTGTTCGCAGGCATGGTTGATACGAAGCCGGGTAGAATAATGGCCAGCAGACGGATACCGGAAGAAATGAAAGCCGTGGAACGGGAACTACTGTCGCTGATACCCACCCAACGGGTAATCAGCGATATTTTGCGGCGCATCGCCTATGGCACCGATGCCAGCTTTTACCGGCTGATCCCCGAACTCGTCATCCTTGTCGAGAATGAGGCGGAGGTCCGGCACGTACTGGAAACGGCTGCGCGTCATGAGTGTCCCGTCACTTTCCGGGCCGCCGGAACCAGCCTTTCGGGGCAAGCGATCAGCGATAGCCTGCTGGTGGTACTCGGAGACGGCTGGCGCAGTGCCCGGATCAGCGCCACGGGGGACAGTATCCGTCTGCAACCGGGCGTCATTGGTGGCGCGGCCAATCGCATGCTGGCTCGTCATGGGCGGAAGATCGGCCCCGATCCCGCCTCGATCGCGACCGCCAAGATCGGCGGAATCACCGCCAACAACGCCAGCGGCATGTGCTGCGGCACGGCGCAGAACAGCTATCAGACGTTGCAATCGATGCGGCTCATCCTGGCCGACGGCACCGTGCTGGACACTGGCGACGCCGACAGCCGCAGAGACTTCTCCCGAACCCATGCCTCATTGTTGCTCGCCCTCACGGAAATGGGGCAGGCGGTGCGCGCGGATCGGGATCTGAGCGCCCTCATCCGGCGTAAATTCGCAATCAAGAACACCACCGGATATGCGCTGAATGCGCTGGTCGACTATACCGACCCGTTCGATATAATGCAGCATCTGCTGATCGGGTCGGAGGGAACGCTGGGCTTCATCGCCGAAGTTACGCTGCGAACCGTGCCCGACCATCCGCACAAGGCCAGCGCTCTGCTGCTCTTCCCGGACATAGAGGCCGCAGCACGCGCGGTGACAGCGCTGCGCGGCGGGCCGGTCGCCGCCGCAGAACTGATGGACCGCGCCTCCCTGCGCGCGGTGGAAGGCAAGCCCGGCATTCCTCCCGCCATTGCCGACCTTGGCGACCATGCGGCCGCACTGCTGGTCGAGGTACGCGCCGAGAATGACGAAGAGCTTTCGGCGCATCTGGCAAGTGTTGCCGGTCGCCTGGACGGCATGAGCATATTGTCCGACATCCGGTTCGAGCATGATCCCGCCATTACCGATGCCTATTGGAAGGTGCGCAAGGGCATGTTCCCGGCGGTCGGCGCCATGCGTCGCCCCGGAACGACGGTGATTATCGAGGATGTCGCCTTTCCGATCGAGCATCTGGCGCAGGCGACGGTTGCCCTGCAACAGCTTTTTACCCGCCATGGCTATGACGAAGCGATCATCTTCGGCCATGCGCTCGAAGGCAATCTCCACTTCGTTTTCACTCAGGATTTCGGCGATCCGGCCGAGGTGCAGCGCTATCGCCGGTTCATGGAAGACGTGGTTTCGCTGGTGGTGGTACGGTTTGATGGCTCGCTCAAGGCGGAGCACGGCACCGGCCGCAATATGGCGCCCTTCGTCGAAGTCGAATGGGGGCAACAGGCCTATCAGCTGATGCAGCAGATCAAGCATCTGCTCGACCCGCAACGCATCCTCAACCCCGGCGTCATCCTGAATGCCGACCCCGAAGCCCATCTCAAGCATCTGAAGCCCCTGCCCCCCGCCGATCCGCTGGTCGATAAATGTATGGAATGCGGCTTTTGCGAACCTTCCTGCCCGTCCCATGGCTTCACCCTTTCACCGCGCCAGCGCATCGTCGGCGCACGGGAGATCGCCCGTCGCAAGGCAGCCGGCGAGGATAGCCGCGAGATCGAACGGCTCTACGCCTTTGCCGGGGTGGACAGTTGTGCGGCCTGCGGCCTGTGCGCCAATGCCTGTCCGGTCGACATCGAAACCGGCCTGTTGATGAAACAGGAACGCGGGGAACGGCGCGGCCCGGTGGCAAAGCGAACGGGAAAGATGCTGGCCTCCCATCTGGCGACCACGCTGACGGCAACCCGCGCAGGGCTCTCCATAGGCGGCCTTGCCGGGCGGATCATCGGCTTTACCCGGCTGGAATCCCTTACCCGCGGGATAAGGCGACTGACCGGTGGACGAACGCCGATCGCGCCGGCCGCCCTGCCCCGTCCGATCCGGGATCGTGCCCCGGAGGAACAGGACGCCCCCGACTGGATCTATCTGCCCAGCTGCGTCGCCCGAACATTGGGACCGGCGGAACAGGAGGCGGATGGACCTTCCCTGCCGGAAACCGTCCGGCGGCTGGCCAAACGTACGGGTATCGCGCTGGGCTCGCCTCGCTGCAACGCAGAACTATGTTGCGGCATGCCATGGGAAAGCAAGGGGTTGACCGAAATCGCAGACAGCATGGCTGACGCGATGCTGGACGCCATTGAGGCAAGTGGAGCCAGACAGGCCCTGCTTGACACCAGCCCCTGCGCCTTCCGCCTTCGCCGCCGCGCCGCCGCGACCGGGCGGTCCATTGCCCTTTCCGACATCGCCGAGTTCCTGCATGACGAAATTCTGCCTCGTTCCCACCCCGAGCCAGTAGACGATGAGGTCATGCTGCACATCAGTTGCAGCAGCCGCCGCATGGGACTGGAGGCGAAGCTGGCTGCGGTCGCGGGGGCCTGTTCGCGGAATGTCGTGATTCCCGATACGGTCGGCTGCTGCGGCTTTGCCGGTGACAAAGGGTTCTCCCTGCCGGAACTGAACGATCATGCGCTGCGCGACCTTCCCGGTGCCGTGCCGGAAGGATGCAGCCAGGGATATTCGACCAGCAGAACCTGCGAAATCGGTCTTTCCAGCCATGCCGGCATCCCCTATCGTTCGCTTGCCTATCTGGTGGAAAAAGCGACACGATCCGCGGAGTAGCATTATACTACCTACGATCTGCGCGCTGGCTTATACTGTGACAGTAAGGCAGAGCGTTCGACTCAGAAACGCATCTGCTCGAAAAAAGAGAGGGGGCGATTGGCCGATGCTTTCGCATGCCGTTTCCGGCTTGCGGCGTGGCATCACCGGGATTTGGAAGAACAGAAACGATACTCAGAATCTTCCGAATCGGGTGCCGCGTACAACATCTGCCGATGCGTAGAGGAGGATGTCGATGGCAGGCACGGGATATGATCTCGTCGTAAAAAGCTCTCTGGCGGTGCTGGAAGAACGCGACCATGCGGTCGCCCGCGCATGGGAAGATTTCGTTTCAGGATCCCTCAGCGAACCCAGACAGGTGCGCGACGTGGTGTTCGATTCCTGGCGGCGATGCCGTCAGTCGAAAGTCGATCTCAGTGTCGAATATGCTCCGCAACTGGGCAATGATCTGCAGGGGCAATTACGCCGTCGCAACCGGCAATTGCTGCAGGCCGCAGCGCCAACACTGGTCGAGGCTGCCGATGTGCTGGCCGGCACCAATTCGCTCATGCTGATCACCGACCCTCATGGCGTGGTACTCGAAACGCTGGGCGATCGTCATACGGTCAATGCGGGGATGGATATCGCGCTGATGCAGGGCGGCTGCTGGACGGAGGAAGATGCCGGGACCAACGGTATCGGCACCGCGCTGGCGGTCGGGCGCCCGGTAATGGTCCATGCCGGGGAACATTATTGCGAAGGAATAAAAAACTGGAGCTGCGCCGGCGCGCCGATCCACGATCCTCTCGACGGCGGCATTGTCGGCGTGCTCGACATCTCGGCCAAGAAGGGACAGTCGAGCGCCCGCATCCTGGCGCTGGCCGTCCTCGCCGCCAGCCAAATCGAACAACGGCTCGCACGGCAGGTCGAGGTCCAGCATCTGCGCCTGATGGAAATGGGGCTGGAGCACAGCCAGCGCCATTCCGGCGACGACCTGATCGCGGTCGATGCCTCGGGACGGATCGTCTATACGAGCAGACTGGCCCAGCGAATGTTGAGCGAGCATCTTTCGACCAGACTCCCCGAACTCAAACGCGGGGTGCGGCTGCTGGATGATGACGGCAGGCCGGTGGACCATATCGTTCCCGGATTGCCGCGCGACTGGCTCCGGCCGTTGATGTCGGATGGGGAACTGGGCGGACATCTGCTCGTCATTCCGTCGCGTCAGCCGCGTTCGTCACGGCCGGCGCCGGTCGCCCGGCCCGCAGCGAAGGACGAGGCCGATCCGGCACGGTCGCAATTTGACTGCATCGTCGGGGAAAGCGAATGCATCCGCCATGCCATCGCCCTCGCCCGCCGCGTTTCGTCACTCAACGTACCGGTCCTGATCGAAGGGGAATCCGGGGTCGGCAAGGAATTGTTCGCCCGCGCCATTCATGGCGAAAGCACATTGTCGAAAGGCCCCTTCGTGGCCTTCAACTGCGGCGCGGTATCGAAGGACCTGATCGCGAGTGAGTTGTTCGGATATGTGAGGGGCGCCTTTACCGGCGCCAGCAATGAAGGACGGATCGGCCGCTTCGAACAGGCGGATGGAGGCACGCTCTGCCTCGATGAAATCGGCGAACTCAGCCTTGAGTTGCAGCCCTATCTGCTGCGCGTGCTGGAGGAAGGCGTCGTCTATCGCGTCGGCGACAGCACACCGCGCCGGGTCAATGTCCGCATCATCGCGATGACCAACCGCAATCTGCGCGAGGAGGTGGCGGCGGGACGGTTCCGGCTCGATCTCTATCACCGCCTCAGCGTAACGGCGGTCGAGGTGCCGCCGTTGCGGCAAAGGCGGGGCGACATCGCTCGCCTGATCGATTATTTCAATCCGCGCATCGCCGATCGCCACGACCGCCAGCCCACGCGATTCACCCCACGGGCGCTGGCAAAGCTGGAAGACTATCAATGGCCCGGCAATGTTCGGGAATTGCGCAACGTGGTCGAACGCAGCATCCTCTTCGCCCAGGACGACATTGCCGATATCGATGTGCTTCCCTATGAAATCACACAACAAAAGGGCTTCGCCACCACCGGAACCTATGCTGTCGAAGAGAAGGAAAGCCTTTCGGCCATAGGTGACGGCGAACAGAAAGCGATCGACCGGGCGATGCGGATGGCCGGCGGGAACCTGTCCGTTACGGCGGCCATGCTGGGGGTATCGCGCAGCACCCTTTATCGGAAGATGAACCAATATGGCATGAAACGAATCAGCGCCATGGAGATAAATCAGAACTTCTCCAACAATAGTCGTTTCACGTCATAACAGGTTACTTCACTCTATTTTAGAGATAGATATTGCGGCATAATATTATGTAACCTTGTTTCAATTATAACACATAAGGCAAAAATTAGACATAAACAGGAAAAACAAAGGTGAACTCAACGAAGTTACAATCATAATATTCGAAATCTTAAAAAAGATGGGAGAGTATTATGATGCTTCGAGGAGGTTTTTTTCTGGCCTGCGCCATGGCGGCGTCATGCATAGTAACCGGGCCGGCAAGCGCGCTGGAACTGGAACCGGAAGAATTTGTGGCGGCCCCCGCCGGGACAACGGCGCTGCTGGGCTATGCCATCTATGCGCACCATGACAAGCTTTCCCCTGTCAGCGGCCCGGACCTCGACAAGGACACCAATATGGAGCTGGAGCTGGGCATTGCGCGTCTGGCCCATTATTTCAACATCGGCAATACGCTCGCCCTTGTCGAAGTGCTTCAGCCGTTCGGCTCCATCAACAATGCCCGTGTGAGCGGAACAAAGCTCAACTCCAGTTCCGGTCTGGGCGATACGATCGTTGCGGCGGCCGTCTGGCCCATCAACGATGCCGAAAAGAAAACCTATTTCGGCGTAACCCTCTACACCACATTGCCGACGGGCAAATATAACCGGCACGATGCGGTCAATCTGGGCGGCAACCGCTTTGTCTGGGACCCCCAGATCGCCTTGTCGCAAGGCATCGGCAAGGACTGGTCGATCGATCTCACTGGCGATGTCATTTTCTACAGCGACAATGACAAGGCCGGAGCAGGCGGCGTGCAAAGGCTGACCCAGTCGGAAACGGTGCAGGTACAGGGCTTCCTCAACCGGAAATTTTCCAACGGGCTGATGCTGTCGGTCGGTTATCAGGGGATGCGCGGCGGCAAACAGAAACTGGACCGCATAGACAACGGCACACGAACCCATTTCGACGAAGCGCGCCTGGTCGCCTCCAAATTCGTCGCACCGAAATTTCAGTTGATGGGCGAACTGAACCATCAGTTCAACGTCAAGGGCGGCTTCCGTCAGGATGTGGGCTTCCTGCTTCGGGGACTCTATGTTTTCTGACGACGCCCGATGTTTTCCAATTCCGTCCACCATGGCCGGGAAGGTATGACTTCCCTCTCCCTCCGGCCATGAACTGACGAACCGGGCGGTCACCGCCCGGTTCGTCCTGCATCATCACGATACAGGCTGACACAGATTTGTATCAGCCTGCGCTCTGTTTGCGCCTTCACCGGATGAAACGATCCCGCCCATCCGGTAATCTTCCGGCCTCCCCATGATCTGGCACGGAATTTGATTGACGAAAGGAAGCAGGCGCCCGGTGAGGCATCAGAAAAACCTGCACAACGGCCCGAGTGGAGGGGAAGAGCATGTGTCGATTATTCCGTTTCTCATCACTGGACAGCTATAACGCATCCACGCGCAAATTGCGTATCCACGGCCATTCGACGTCGGTGCGCCTGGAAAAAAGCTTCTGGGAAATATTGGAACGCATGGCGCAGGCAGAGGGGAAGAGCCTTGGGCGGCTGGTCACCATATTGCATGACGAAGTGCGCCAGTCCGACGCGGACCTGCCCAATTTCGCATCCTGCCTGCGGGTCATCGCCCTGCAATATGGCCTGCTCCACGGTCAGGACAACCCCGTCTACGCAAGGGCATCGGCATGAGCGCCGGGACACGCCCCGATCAGCCGCCCTATGGCGAGATCGTCCAGTTTCCGTGCCGGCAGAATAATTACGGGTATCTGCTGGCGGATCCGCTCATGGGCCGCGCCGTCGCCATCGACACGCCCGATGCCCCGGCGCTGATGGCGATATTGGAGGAGCGCGGCTGGCACCTCACCTATATCCTCAATACGCACTGGCATGAAGATCATTGCGGCGGCAACGCCTGGCTGAAGGAAGTAACCGGCGCCCGCGTTATCGCTCCGGCGGCGGAGCGCGACAAGATCCCCACAACCGACATCGCCATCCGCGACGGCGCCGTCATCCTGCTGGGCAGCCTGACGATCCGGGCGATCGAAACCGCAGGCCATACTGCCGGGCATCTGAGCTATTATGTACCGGGGTTGGGCGCGGTCTTTACCGGGGATGCGCTGTTCACAATGGGATGCGGCCGATTGTTCGAGGGCACGGCGGAAACGGCATGGAAAGGGCTGGAACGGCTGGTCGCCCTGCCCGACGACACCCGCATCTATTGCGCCCATGAATATGGGGACGGCAACGCCGCCTTCGCTGCCGCCTGCATCGGCGATCAGGAGGTGTCGGCACGGGCGGCGGCCATCCGGCTCCACCATGGTCGCGGAAAGCCGACCGTGCCGAGCACGATCGGGCTGGAACGCCGGACCAATCCGTTCCTCTCCCTGCCTCTGGCAGCGCAACGGGAGAATAAAGGGGTGGAGGCCGAATGTTTCGCTTCCCTGCGCCTGATGAAAGACGGATTCTGAACCGATGATCGGCCGGCATCGCAGCGAGAGGCCGCCCCCTCTCCTGCGATCCGGCCGGTCGGAAGGATGACCGGAGTGAAAAAGCGCGCGCCCTTTGGCGGGAGACGGACCGGATGGGAAAGCGGCCAGACCATAATTATACCTACATGGTATAACAAAGGATCAAGACAGTCTTTCCGTTTCCGTTTCCGCAGCGTTATGCCTTCCTCAACGAGGCTGAGGATGCGAAATGGTCAAAATCGAACAAATTGAAACCGTTCTGGTCGATATTCCCACGATTCGACCGCATGTTCTCGCCATGGCGACCATGCGCAGCCAGGCCGTTTGCCTCGTCCGCCTATATTGCTCCGATGGTATCGTCGGCATCGGTGAAGCGACCACCATCGGCGGCCTCGCCTATGGGCCGGAAAGCCCGGAAGGCATCAAGCTCGCCATCGACACCTATTTCGCGCCGATCCTGAAAAGCTGCACCGCGACCCGCCCCGCCGCCGCCATGGCGCTGCTGTCGCAGCATATCGTCGGCAATCATTTCGCCAAATGCGCGGTCGAAACCGCGCTGCTCGATGCGCAGGGCAAGCGGACCGGACTGCCGGTGAGCGAGCTGATCGGCGGTCGCGTACGTGACCGGCTGCCGGTATTGTGGACGCTGGCCAGCGGCAACACCGCCCTCGACATAGAGGAAGCCGAGCGGATGATCGCCGAACGCCGCCACAATGTCTTCAAACTGAAGATCGGCAAGCGGCCGCTGAAAGATGACGTCGCCCATGTCGCCGCGATCAAGCGGGCGCTGGGCGATCGGGCATCGGTGCGGGTCGATGTCAACATGGCATGGGACGAACCCACCGCAAAACAGGGCGTCGCCATGCTGGCCGATGCCGGATGCGATCTTGTCGAGCAACCGATCACGAAGCAGAACCGGGCGGGCATGGCACGGCTGTCCGCCTGCTCCGCCATCCCGATCATGGCCGACGAAGCACTGACCGGTCCTGCATCGGCCTATGACTATGCCACCCAGGCCGCGGCCAATGTGTTTGCAGTAAAGATCGAACAATCGGGCGGCCTGTTCGCCGCCCGGCAGGTGCAGGCGATTGCCGATGCGGCAGGTATTGCCCTTTATGGCGGCACAATGCTGGAGGCCGGGATCGGCACCATCGCATCGGCCCATGTCTTTGCCACCTTCCCCGCCCTTTCCTTCGGCACGGAGCTGTTCGGCCCCCTGCTCCTGACCGAGGAAATATTGGCGACCCCGCTCGACTATTCCGATTTCTCGCTCGCCGTGCCCGATGGGCCGGGGCTGGGCATCGCGCTGGACGAAGACCGGGTTCAGTTCCACCGTCGCGACGCAAGCCGCTCCACCATCTCCCTTCCTGCCGCCTGAAAGGTATCGATCCCATGTTGTTCAAAGTCGAAATGGATGTGAATGTCCCCCTCGATTATGACAAGGAGCGGTTCGAGGCGCTGAAGGCCACGGAAAAAGCCTATTCGCAGGACCTGCAACGCTCCGGCAAATGGCGCCACATCTGGCGGACGGTCGGCCAGTACAGCAATATCAGCATCTTCGACGTTGAGAGCAACGCGGAACTGCATGACATTCTGACCGGCCTGCCGCTTTATCCCTTCATGGACATTCGCGTGACGGCGCTGTGCCGTCACCCATCCTCGGTACGCGACGACGACAGCTGAGGCGCGCGCACCACATAAGTTTATCAGGAGAGCCACATGAACCAAGATTTCGTAAAGAGCCCCCCCGTTCAGCAACTGCTCGACCGGGCCAGCGGCATGACGGTCGAAGGCGGGGATGACCGCCTGAAACATATACTGCGCGACCTTGTCGAAGCCTCGATGAACGTGATCGTCAAATATGATGTCAGTGAAAGCGAGTTCTGGCAGGCGGTCAAATATCTTCAGGAAGGCGTTGGCGAATTTGGCCTGATCGTGCCCGGTATCGGCCTTGAACATTTCATGGATCTGTACATGGACGCCAAGGATGCCGAAGCCGGTCGCAGCGGCGGCACCCCCCGCACCATCGAAGGCCCGCTCTATGTCGAGGGTGCGCCGATCGTCGAGGGCGACGTCAACCTCTCCGCCGACGCCGACGACACCGACACGCTCTACATGTCCGGCGCAATCACGGGCATGGACGGCGAACCGGTAAAGGGTGCGCTGCTGCATGTATGGCACGCCAATTCCAAGGGCTTCTATTCGCATTTCGATCCGACCGGGGAACAGACCCCGTTCAACAACCGCCGCCGCATCCGCATCGGCGACGATGGCCGCTACGCCTTCCATTCGAAGATGCCGAACGGCTATGCGGTGCCCCCCGGCGGCGCGACGGAAAAGCTGATGCATGCGGTCGGCCGCCATGGCAATCGCCCCGCCCATGTCCATTTCTTCGTCGAAGCACCGGGCTATCGCACGTTGACGACGCAGATCAACTTCGGCGACGATCCGTTCGCGACCGACGACTTTGCCTTCGGCACGCGCGAAGGCCTGCTCCCCGTTCCCAACCGGCAGGGAGATACCGCCTATATCGCCTTCGACTTTGTCCTGCAGAAAGCGGATGAAGAAGATGACGAACATTTCTCGGCACGCGCCCGCACCGCCGCCTGACCAGCCACAAGGAGCCCACGCCCGACATGCAGAAAATCTATGACAGCCCCCGGGTCGCACTGGAAGGATTGCTGTTCGACGGCATGACGATCATGTCGGGCGGTTTCGGGCTTTCGGGTAATCCCGAAAGCCTGATCCCCGAAATCCGGGCATCGGGCGTAAAAGACCTGACCGTCATTTCCAACAATGCGGGGGCCGATGGTTTCGGCCTCTGGATGTTGCTGGAAAGCCGGCAGGTGAAGAAAATGATCTCTTCCTATGTGGGAGAGAATAAGTTGTTCGAGAGCCAGTATCTCTCCGGGGAACTGGAACTGGAACTGACCCCGCAGGGGACACTGGCCGAGCGTATCCGCGCGGGCGGCGCGGGAATACCCGCCTTCTACACGAAGACCGGCGTCGGCACGGTCGTGGCCGAAGGCAAACCGGTCGAGATATTCGAAGGCGAGGAATATGTGCGCGAAAGCTGGCTGCGCGCCGACCTTTCCATCATCAAGGCCTGGCGCGCCGATCCGGCCGGGAACCTGATGTTCCGCCGCACAGCCCGCAACTTCAACCCCAATATGGCAACCGCGGGCAAGGTCACGGTCGTGGAGGTCGAGGAAATCGTGCCGGAGGGCACGTTCGACCCGGACTGCATCCATACACCCGGCATCTATGTCGATCGCATCGTGCTTTCCACGATCAACGAGAAACGGATCGAAAAGCTGACCACCCGCCCGCATGAGGAGGCCTCCGCATGAGCTGGACCCGCGACGAAATGGCGGCGCGCGCCGCGAAGGAACTGCGCGACGGCTATTATGTGAACCTCGGCATCGGCATACCGACCCTGGTCGCCAATCATGTGCCCGAAGGCATCACCGTGACTTTGCAGAGCGAGAACGGGATGCTGGGCATCGGCCCCTTCCCCTATGAGGGCGAGGCCGACCCCGACCTTATCAATGCGGGCAAGCAGACCGTCACCGCCCTGCCCACCTCCAGCTTCTTCTCGTCCGCCGACAGTTTCGCGATGATCCGGGGCGGCCATATCGACATGGCGGTGCTCGGCGCGATGGAGGTGGCCGCCAATGGCGACCTCGCCAACTGGACCATCCCCGGCAAGATGGTGAAGGGCATGGGCGGCGCGATGGACCTTGTCGCCGGAGTGAAGCGCATCGTCGTCGTGATGGATCATGTCTCGAAGAACGGGACATCCAAGATATTGGAGCAGTGCACCCTGCCCCTGACCGGGAAGGCGGTGGTCGACCTCATCATCACCGACATCGCCGTAATCGCCGTCGACCGGAAGAAGGGCGGCCTGACGCTGGTCGAAACCGCACCCGGCATCGGGATCGAGGAAGTCGTCGCCAAAACCGGCGCACCACTCGACATCAGCACCGTACAGGTCACGGCATGAGCGAGGCGTTTCTGTGCGACGCGGTGCGCACTCCCATTGGCCGCTATGGCGGCGCGCTGGCCCCGGTCCGCGCCGACGATCTGGCCGCGATCCCGATCAGCGCGCTGATCGGGCGCAGCGGCATCGATCCCGCCGCCATTGATGATGTGATATTAGGCAGCGCCAATCAGGCGGGTGAGGATAATCGCAATGTCGCGCGGATGGCGGCCCTGCTCGCGGGCCTGCCGGACAGCGTCGGCGGATCGACCGTGAACCGGTTATGCGCTTCGGGACTCGACGCGGTGGGCACGGCGGCCCGCGCCATCCGTTCAGGCGATACCGACCTGATGATCGCGGGCGGGGTCGAATCCATGTCCCGCGCGCCCTTCGTCATGCCCAAGGCGGAAAGCGCCTTTTCCCGCAGCAACGCGGTTTACGACACCACCATTGGCTGGCGCTTCGTCAACCCGAAGATGAAAGCGCTCTACGGCGTCGATTCAATGCCGGAAACGGGCGAGAATGTCGCGACCGACTTCGGCATTTCCCGCGAGGATCAGGACAGTTTCGCGCTGCGCAGCCAGCAAAAGGCAGCAATCGCGCAGGCCTCCGGCTATTTCGCGGAGGAAATCACGCCGGTTGTCCTCACCGATCGCAAGGGACGGGAAACGCGGGTCGATACCGACGAACACACCCGCCCCGATACCAGTATCGCAACGCTGACGAAGCTGAAACCCATTGTCCGGCCGAACGGCACGGTGACCGCTGGCAACGCATCGGGCGTCAATGACGGCGCAGCGGCGATGATCCTTGCCAGTGAAGCGGCGATCGGTCGCCATGGCCTCACCCCGCGCGCGCGCATCCTCGGCATGGCCAGTGCGGGCGTGCCGCCGCGTATCATGGGCATCGGCCCGGTCCCGGCAAGCCGGAAGCTGATGGCCCGGCTCGGCCTGACCATCGACCGTTTTGACGCGATCGAGCTTAACGAGGCCTTCGCCTCGCAGGGGCTGGCGGTTCTACGGGGGCTCGGTATCGCGGATGACGATGCGCGTGTGAACCCCAATGGCGGCGCGATCGCGCTGGGGCACCCCCTCGGCATGTCGGGCGCTCGCATCCTGATGACGCTGGTGCATCAGCTTGAAAAATCGGGCGGCACGCTCGGCCTCGCGATGCTGTGCATCGGCGTGGGTCAGGGGCTAGCGGTCGCCGTGGAAAGGGTCTGAGGATCATGGACTATATCACCACCGGAGACGGATGCCGCATCGCCTGCCGCTTCGACGGGCCGGAAGGCGCGCCGGTTCTCCTCCTCTCCAACTCGCTCGGCACCGATATGGGCATGTGGGCGCCGCAAATGGCGGCGTGGACGCAATATTTCCGCGTGCTGCGCTATGACCAGCGCGGCCATGGCGCGTCCGATGCCCCGGCCGGGGCCTATTCGATGGACAGGCTGGGCCGCGACGTGATCGAGTTGCTCGATGCGCTCATGATCGAAAAGGTCGATTTCTGCGGCCTGTCGCTGGGCGGCATGACCGGGCAATGGCTCGGCATCAGAGAAGCATCCCGTCTGCGCCGGATGGTGCTGGCCAACACCTCCAGCTTCATGGGACCGCCATCGGCCTGGGACGCGCGGGTAACGGCCGTGCTCGACAAGGGCATGGCCCCGCTGGCGCAGGCGTCGGTCGAACGCTGGTTCACGCCCGCATTCGCCGCCACCGCAACCGACGCCATCGCGCCGATCGGCGCGATGCTGCAAGCGACCAGCCCTGCGGGCTATGCCGGATGCTGCGCCGCGATCCGCGACATGGACATGCGCCGCATGGTCACGCTCATCACCACGCCGACGCTGGTGATCGGCGGAAGCGAGGATCCGGCCACCCCGCCCCCGCACAGCGAAACGCTTGCCGCGGCGATCGACGGCGCGGAACTGGTGATGCTGAAGGCCGCGCATCTCTCCAATGTGGAATTGCCCGATGCTTTCGCGACGGCGGTGTCCGGCTTCCTGAGCCGTTAGGGTCCTGACCCTAGGGCCGATCGACATTCAGATGATGACGTGGCGGAAATGGCGGATTTTCGCGCCCCGGAGCGCAGCGTACTAAAGGTACGTGAGCATCGGAAGTGCGGAAAGCTGCCATTTGCAGACCGTCAGGGCGGAATGTCGATCCGCCCTAAGGTCCGATCCGCCCTTCCTCGGGGCGGACCGGTGCTCTTCCTTAACGTCAGGACCTATAGTGGATCATTGCCGTGATCGGGCACGAAGCGCCGCGCATCGAAACTGAACGGCACCTCCGCACTGCCGCCATAAAGTTCATGATGCGGCGCGGCCTCGGCATAAGCGCAGGCCAGCATCAGCGCATTACGCTGCGCCGGTTCTTCCGGGTTGGGCGGACAATCCTTCAGATAATCGAGCAACGCCTCCAGACGTGGCGCCATCGCATCACGAAAGGCAGCGAAATCGGCCGCGCCTGCCTCAAAGCGCAAGGCGTTGCGTTCATTTTCGGTCGGCCTTGCCCAGCGCGCGGCCACCGGTGCCAGATCCTCGAAACCGGCGGGCAATATCAGGTCATTCAATATGGTCATTGCAGGGTCCCGGCAAGATAATCGTCAAGGGTCAGGGCGGCATGGCGGATCAGAAATTCCTGATCCATCAGCTGCATCTCATCAATCGCGCCGGACATGATGCCGGTGAAGGTATCCTCCATCGTCGCGGTATCCTCCAGCCAGGCATTGCGGTGCAGCGCGTTGACATGCATCTGCGCCGCGCGTTCGGCCGCATTCTTCGCCGGGCGAAAATAGTTGATCCCTTCCCACAGGGTCGTGCCGTGATCGAGCGGCCAGAACTGATGGGTGAAGAAGGACATCCCCGGATAACCGCATCCCGACGCCAGATGGATCAGCAGATTGGGGAAGATATTGGGAATTTCGAACTGGAAATCGGCCCGGCGCGTCGGGTTGATGTCGGCGGGCAACTGATCCGGGCGCGGCCGGTGATCCTCACTGCCGTGCAGCAGCCCGGCGAACATCTGCGTCGAAGGAGCGGCATCCATGCCCGCGCCATAGATGGTCGAGGAAGCATGCGGCCCGATCAGCTTGAAATCGCTATGTTCAATGCCCCGGAAGCCAGGCAGTGAACCGGCATGGATGGTCGGCACATGATAGCCCTCCGAAAAGGCGTAAAGCGCCACCTTCCAGTTGCATTTGAGCACCGTCGAATAACGGAAGGCCGTGGTCGATTCATGATAGGGATAGCCGCCGAACAGCCGGGCGAAATCCCCCAGATAGTCCTTCAGCGACTGGGCCGGTTCGGGATCGAAATTGATGAAGACGAAGCCTTCCCATTCGTCGCAGGCGATCTCGCGCAGGCCGAGACAGGCCTTGTCGAGTTGGCCGAACCCCTCCTCCATCGGCACGGACCTGAGCGCGCCGTCCGTGCCGAAGACCCAGCCGTGGAAACGACAGGTCACGACATTGGCGCGCGCGCGGCCGAATGTCTCAAACCCCTTATTGGGCACCACCTTGTTGCCGCGATGGGTGCAGACATTGTGATAGGCACGGATACGCCCGTCCTTGCCGCGCACCACCAGGATGGAGGTATCGGCGACCGGCATTTCCTTGACCTTATAGTCGCCCGGATTGGGAAGTTCCCATCCGGTGGCGACCTTCAGCCAGACCTTTCTGAAAATACGCTCCTTTTCGAGTTCGTATATCTGCGGATCGCGAATGGCCTTTACCGAAACCGGCGCGACCCCCAGTTCCTCGCGGATCTGCGGCACAGTGCGCCTTATATGATCCAATGGTGCAGTATCTTTCAGCATGGCATCTCCTCCTGGCATGGGGAGAGATTGGCAAAACTCAGGCCTGATCCAGTGCATCAGGCTTGTCGTGCCATCCCTCGGGATAATGGGAAATAAGGTCGGCCTTCAGCCGCAAATGGGTAAAGCGCCAGCGATCCGCGCCGGAGACGGCCCGCGCATCATAGCTGCCGCCGATCCAATAGGCCCGGCCGCTGGCCGATGTCGCCGCTTCCCACAACATGAAGGACAGGGAAGCGGAGGCGGCGTCATCCGATAGGTCGATGCGGGGCGACACCAGATAATGCAGCGTCCAGCGGAAACCGCGACCGGCATTGCCCGCCACCCCCTCGGCAATCGCCTGCGCGCCCGTCAGCATGCCATAGCGGTCGATCTCGAACCGCGCGTCGTCGGTGAACAGGCCGAGCAGCGCTGCGGCGGACGGCCCGCTGTCAAAGGCATGGCCCAGATCGGCAATCAATCGCTCTATGTCCCTGTGCGCCTCCAGCCGGGCGACACGCATGATAAGGTCGGCACTCATTATGAAATTCCTCGGCGACAGCATCACCCCGGGTGGCTGCCGACCCTGAATAGGGAGGCCCGGCGGCATTTTTTCTAGCCTGATCCCGCGCGGGCCATCCCGTTGCTGCTGCCGACTGTGCAAAAAGTGCAGGCCGGGAAATATGGCCCAAAATCGCATGGCCTGTTTGATGCGCATGCAGGCTATCGCCCACAGGGGCGGGCTAGCCGGTTCGGCGCCCCTCCACCCATGATGACGCCATTGGTTGCGGAAGGGTCACACCGTCACCGGAACCGGATCGTCATTTTTTCACAGGGAGTGGACCATGTCCGAAACCGTGCATCGCTGGATGGAAGCATATCCGGAGCTTGGCTCCGGGCCGATTTCCACCGAACCTTATATTTCGCCCGAATGGTATGAGAAGGAAAAGGAGAAGATCTTCAAGAAGGTCTGGCTCTGCGTCGGGCGGGCCAATGAAATCCCGAAGGCCGGCGATTATAAGGTGAAACGCCTTGCCGCCGCCGACACCTCGGCGATCATCATGCGTGGCAAGGATGGCAAGATCCGCGCCTTCCACAATGCCTGCGCCCATCGCGGCAATACGGTGGTGACCGAAACCGGTGAGGAAACCTATGGCAGCAGCAAGGCCGCCATCGTCACCTGCCGTTTCCATGGCTGGGTCTATGACGCCGAAGGCAAGCTGAAACAGGTGCCGAGCGAACAGCGTTTCTATAACTGCTTTCACAAGGAAGATAACGGTCTGACGCCGATCGCCTGCGATATCTGGGAAGGGTTCATCTTCGTCAATATCGCGGCCGAACCGGAAACCGGCCTGACCGAATATCTGGGCGAATATGCCGAACATTTTGCGGGCTATCCGTTCGACGACCTGAATTACGGCTTCACCTATTACACCTATCTCGACTGCAATTGGAAAGTCGCGCACGATGCCTTTGCCGAGGCCTATCATGTCGACACCATCCATGCCGGTTCGTTCCCGAACGTATTCTCGACCGGCCTGCAGAATGTGAAGCTGATGGGGCCGCACCGCAGCTGCGCCGTCTGCCTGACGCTCAACGCGAAGCCGACGCCGGTTTCCGCCGTCGCCAACCGTCTCGCCGGTGCCTCGCTGGTGTCGCAGCGCGGGGAATCCATGCTGCCGCCGACGATCAACCCGGACAAGCGCAGCGATTTCGCCTTCGAACTCAGTGTCCTGTTCCCGAACACCCTGCTCCACATTTCCGAGGGCATCTGGTTCACCCACCAGTTCTGGCCGATCGCGCATAACAAGACCCTGTGGGAAGGCCGCTATTATGTGAAGGCGCCGGAAACCTACAGCCAGCGCTGGGCGACCGAGCATGCGATGATCCTGCAGCGCAATGCCTGGCTGGAGGATACCGCGACGATGGAAGACACGCAGCGCGCGATGCAGTCGCGGGCAAAGCTGGAACAGCATCTGCAGGACGATGAAATCCTGATCCGTCACGGCGCGGTCGTGGTCGATCAGTTCGTCAACGCATGAAGGACAGGAAAGACATGACGACGACAACCCTGCCAGACAATTTCTCCGATCTGGCCCCCTTCATCGGCTGGGCGCTGCCGAGCGCGGACGAGCGGCAGACCAAACGCCGCACCTCTTCGCGCGAGGAGCTGAAGAGCTTCTACGACGCCGTGCTCTCGCGGATCGAGGAGATATTGACGCTGGTGGATGCCTACCCGCTCGGTACTCTGCCGGAGGAGCTGCGCCCACTCTACTATCTCACGCTGTCGCTGGCCGAGGTCGCCCCTCATATCGAACTCTATGGCGGCGTTCCCGGCGTCCCCTACGCCTTTGACGAGGATCGCTTCATCGCCGTGCATGGCGCACAGGATACCGCGCTGGGCCTGTCGCCCATGGCGGCGGCCTGATGGCGGACGGCGCGGGGAAAACTCTGGAGCAAAGGCTGGCGGCCATCGAGGCGCGGGCGGCGATCACCGATCTGGTCGCCCGCTACGCCCTCGGGGCCGACCGGCTCAACGATCCGGCGATCCTGGGGCCGTTATTCGCTACGGATGCGACCTGGTCGGCCGAAGGTTTCGGCACGCTGGAAGGGCGCGAGACGATTGCCGCCGGTCTTGCCGCCATCGCGCGGGAAAAGGTGCTGTGGTCCATTCACTTCATGGTCGCTCCGGTCATCACCCTGTCGGATGATGGCCGGACCGGGACATGCCAGTGGTATTTGTGGGAACTGTGCACAATGCAGACCGACGATGGCCCGAAGGATCAGTGGCTCGGCGGCTGGTATGACGGGACCGTGTCCCTGACGGAAGAAGGATGGAGATTGCAAACGGTGTTGCTGGATATTCGGGTACAAGGGGACATTGCCCCGCCGCTGTTTTTCAAGAAGCGGACGCAGATATGACGGAACGGCTATGCGCATCGGGTGATGTCGCCGAAGGCGAGGTGTTTCAGGTGGATCTGGGCGATGGCCGTATTCTGGCCGTCTACCGGCTTGACGGGGAGGTCTTCGCCACGGACGATCTGTGTTCGCACGGCGATGCATCGCTTGCCGACGGCGAGATAGAGAATGGCCAGATCGTCTGCCCCTATCATATGGGCACGTTCGACATTCGTACCGGGGAAGCGACCGGAGCCCCCTGCTCCATCGCCATCCGCACCTATAAGGTGACAGAGGAAGACGGCGCGATCATGCTGGTCGGCTGACCGCCCTTTCCATGATCGGATAAGCGGCAGGCCCGGCACCGGCGCCTGCCGTTTTTATACCGCGCGCAGCGTCTCCGAAGGCCGCTCACCATAGCGCTCGAAATAATCGCGCGCGAATTTGCTGAGATGCGTAAAACCGCAAGACAGCGCAACGTTAGTGACGGAAACCCCGCTCTCCGCCCCGCCCCGCAATGCGGTACGGGCCAGCGCCAGACGATGGTTTTTGAGATAGCCCATCGGCGTCGCGTCGCGGAAACGGCGGAAGCCCGCGTGCAACGAGCGGGCGCTGACTCCGGACACCTCGATCAGGTCGGCAAGGCTGATCGGCTCCTCGGCGCGGGCGCGGATATATTCCTCCACGCGCCGTACGTAAAAGGGCGCGGGGCCGGAAACCGACCCATCGAAAAGATCGCTGTGATTATGCGGCACAGCGGCGAGCAGCAGACGTTTCAGACTGTCTTCGATCGCCCCGCAGGTGCGCGGATGACTATAGCCCGGAAGCCCGAGATCGATGTCGTCGCAAATGGTCCGGACCATGTTCGCGAAGGAAGCTGCCGCCCCCTCCAACCGCACCGGCTTCGGCGAAAAATTCAGTTCGCCCGGACGATAGCCGAGCTCCTGCATCAACACCCCCTCCAGGTCGCTCTTGGGGATCTTCAGGGTGAAGTGCTTATACCCTTCCTCGAACACCTGACGGATGCGGGCGTTGGAACCCAGCACGCACATTTCACCCGGCTCCAGCGTGAAGCTGTCATCCCCGTGGGTGATGCGTGCGCGTCCGGCGAGCGAAAACTGCACCAGATAAAGCTGTTCCATCGGCGGTATGGCGACCACCACCCGCCCATAGGGATTGCCATAATCGGTGGCGTTGAACGTCAAAGACCGCAGCGATGCCTGATGATGCCGGAATGTGATCGGAGGCACGCCCCCTTCGATATGCAGCTTATGCTGACACATCATGCTGCTCATATGCGCATGGACGGCGTCGATATCCGTAGTACGCAGCTTGAGGCAATGCGATAGAGGCATGGCGCTTCCGTTCCACCCATCCATATTGGGCACGGGCCATGAACACTGAGTCGTCATAACTTGGCCTCCTCCTCATCCGCCGGGCACAGGCCCAAACGGATACCAGATATGATGTCGTTCGATCCTCCCGATGATCGGCATGCCCATTTGCGGTGCCTTGATGCCAGACTCGCAAATATCTCGCAGACGCCCGCCGCAATCAAGTGAGGATTGAGAAGCGGAAGAGACACTATCATCCTGATCCTTCCGACCATCTTGACACCCGTTGAATGCGCTGCCGGCCCATTTGCCCTTCCCCCGAAAGGAAAGAAGAGAATCCGGCGACAATCGTGTAAGCTGCTATGCTTGCATGACATATGTCAAACACCCTTTGACATGATTTCCATACCCGCCGGGTATAAATGATACCGCCTCCGATGCGTCGAAACCCTTCCCCCTCAATCTCGCGCTTTCAGAGCATCGGCTGCGTCCATGGGCTAGCTGTTTTGCCATTTCCCGATGACATTCTCCTCCTGCTGCTGAGAGGGACCCATGTCATCACCGCTACCGGATGGATTTGCCGATCTCGAACCATGGATCGACTGGGCACAGCCCACCGAATATCTGCGCAACCGCAAACGCTGGTCCGCCACCATGGAGCAGAGCCAGACCTTTTACGACATCATGCAACAGCGATGCGCCGATGCGCTGAGCTATCTCGATCAGTTTCCGCTGACCGCACTGGACGAGCAGCAGACACGGCTGCTCCACCTCTGTCTCGCGCTCGCGGAAGTATCGGTCACCGTCGAAATGTATGGCGAGCCGCAACCCAAATATGTGTTCCCGATCGACCGCTTCGTGCCGGTGCACGATAACTGGCCGCTGGGATCGGCGGGTCCGGCCATGGAGAGCAAAAGATGAGTGCAACAGAAACCGCCGGCCGGTTCACCGCGCGCTATCCGGAAGAAGGAACAGACCCGATCCCGGTCGAACGCTATACCAGCGAGGATTATTTCGAACGCGAAAAAACCGCCGTTTTCCGCCGCAAATGGCTCAATGTCGGCCATGTGTTGCAGGCGCCGAAACCCGGCGATTATTTCGTGCAGCAACTGCAAGTCGCGAATACCGGCGTGCTCATCATCCATGGCAAGGATGGTGTCATCCGCGCCTTTCACAATATGTGCTCGCACCGCGCCGCGCCGGTCGCGTGGGATGACCATGGCCATTGCCGGGGCTTCCTGACCTGCCGCTTCCATGGCTGGGTCTACGACACCAAGGGCAAGCTGGTGCATGTGAGCGACGCCGAGAATTTCCCGAGTGTCGATGCCGCCGAAAACGGCCTCACCCCCATATGGTGCAGCGTCTGGAACGGGTTCATCTTCATCAATCTGGCAAAGGAACCGGAGGAGACGCTGGAAGAGTATCTGGCGCCGGTGGCAGAGCATATCAACCGCTATGATTTCAGCGGTTATGTCCCCGCTTTTTCCTATCGCATCGATGAGAATGTGAACTGGAAAACCCTGCAGGAGGCGCAACTCGAAGGCTGGCACCTCCCCTATCTGCACGAAAAGACGCTCGCCCGCGCGGTGAAGGTCGAAGGGCGCCAATATCGCCATGCCGGTATCGAGCTGCACGGCCTGCACGGCGTACTGGGATCGCCCCCACCGGACAGCTTCACGCCGCCGCCGACCGCCGCGCTCGCCAGCCGTTTCGGCACCGGCACGGTGCAGGCGTTCGGGTCAAAGGCGGATCAGGGCGACGAGGGGTATCAGTTCCGCGGCTCCTTCGATTTCTGGCATCTTTTCCCGAACTTCTTTGTCGGCCTGCTCGACGGCCTGTTCTTCACCTTCAACATCTGGCCGGTGGCGGTCGACCGCAGCATCTGGGAGATTAAGGGCTATTATCCCCCCGTCTCTACGGCGGGGCAGCTTTTTGCGCAGGAATATTCCAAGGTGGGCTTGCGCGATCCGATGATGGAGGATTGCTTCACCCATGAGTTGATGGCAGCGCAGCTTAAATCCGGCGCAAAATCGGTCATTCATTTTCAGGATGAAGAAATGCTGGCCCGTCACCTGGTAAATGGTGTCGACCTGTGTGTGCGGGGGCTGGCCTGATCCCACATCGTCACGGTTGGCCTGCCTGATCGGCGCTTCGTCCCCGGGCCGCAATTTTGCATTGATCAAATCACGGTCCGGGGCCCTATTTTACCCCCGAAACCGGTGCATCAAGTATCCGGCGTCCCGTACACGCCCCGGCTGATCCCGGTAAGCAGGTCCAGTTCCTCGGAATTTTCCTTCGCCCGATAGTTGAAGATGATCGGCGATACCGCATCGGCATCGGCGATCGGGCGAAAGATCAGATCGGGGCGACGCAGGCTCTGCACCGATGCGGGCACGATCGAAATGCCCGCCCCTGCCGCAACCATGCCGAGCGCGGTCTGAAGCTCCCGCACTTCCTGACGGAAGGCAGGAGCAAGCCCATGATCCTCGAACAACGATAATATCTGGTCGGCATAGCTGGGCCGGGCCGGGCGCGGATAGAGGATGACCGTTTCCTCGGCCAGCCGCGCCAGCTCCAGCGGCCCTTCCGCCGCCGCCAGCACATGATCGTCCGGCAAGGCCGCCACCAGAGACTCCTCGGTCAGGACGATACGGCGGATCGACCCGTCATCCACGCGTAGTCGCCCAAATCCGGCATCGATCCGCCCTTCCCGCAACGCCACCGCCTGATCGTGCGACGACATTTCGATCAGCGAAACCTCCACCTTACCGAGAAGCTGACGACGGAACCGGCGCAGGACCTGCGGCAAATGACCGTACAACACCGACCCTACGAAACCGATGATGAAATGGCGCGACGGCGAGGCCGTATATCGGGTCATCATCGTCCGTACCTGATCGAAACCGGCGATTGCCTGAACCGCATGCTGATACAGCAGGCGCCCGGCCGGCGTGAGGCGCAGCGGTCGAAGCGACCGGTCGAACAGTTCCGCGCCGACTTCCTCCTCAAGCTGCCGGATCTGGCGGCTGAGCGGCGGCTGGGCGATATTCAGCAGCTCGGCCGCGCGGGAAAAATTGCGTTCCTGCGCCACGGCAACAAAATAGCGCAAATGCCGAAGGTCCATTCCCGTTCCCGCATGAAAACCGGATCAACCTTTCCGGCCCCTCCCTTTAGAAACCAAGGCCGCCACGCGGTAAAGCCCAACATTTCCCTCAGCCGTTCATCCGCAATGTTTCGGACGGCAATTCGCCGTAAATCTGGCGATATTGCCCGGCAAAGCGGCCGAACTGGTAAAAGCCCCACCGGCAGGCGATGCTAGTCACCGTTTCCCCCGGTTCCGCACGCTGCAAGTCCTTCCGCACCCTGTCGAACCGTATCGACCGCAAATAGGCCATGGGCGATTGCCCGCGGAACCGACGAAAACCGTCGAACAATGCCCGCGCGCTGACGCCGCTTACCTCCACCAGTTCCTCCAGCGTGATCGACCGATCCACATTGTCGGCAATGAACCGTTCGACCCGGCGCACATGCTGAGGCGCAATCCGGCAGCTTTGCGGCTGAAGCTCCTCCAGATAATTGCTGGGCTGCGCTTCCAGCAACTTGACGATCAAAAGCGCTTCCAGTTGGGCAATGCTGGCGCGCGCGCGCTGCCCGCCATCGGTGCCCGACAGTTCATCAAGCAACAGCGACACATAGCTCCACCAGGACGCCCGGTCCGCCACCAGTTCCATTTCCGGCGCGAACCGAATCGGTTCCCTTGTCGCCCGCCCTGTCATCAGCATCAGGTGCCGTTCAATCGCCGGCACGCTGATCTGCACCACGAATTGCGAACAATCCTGCGACCAGCGCATCCTGTCCAGCTCGACAGTGCTGGCAACCGCCGCTTTCCCGGGCGAACACTGAACCGACTGCTTGCCAAGCCCGATGTCGGCCGCGCCCCGGAAGGGCAGCATCAGCAGCAGGAAATCCTGATCCTCCACCCCTGAAATCGCCACTTCCGCGCCATAGGTCATGGTCCCGACGCCCACTTGCGACAGGCGTTTGTGGTTGAGCCAGGCGCTGAGACGCTCCGAACGATTGCTGATCGACAGGTGGTGCGGACAATAGGTCCGGGCGATATGGTCACGGGTCTGATCCAGATCGTCGGATTCGAAAATGCGATGATTGCCCATCAGGAAGCGGCCATTCGGTTCCCGGCTTCCCAAAGCGGCTATAATATCGATGCCGCCCGCCACGATGTCCTGCCTCCTCTGTTCGAGAATGTCGCACAAGCGCCAGGAACCGGATCATCCTTGC
>SBGG01000087.1 GCA_006226685.1 Sphingomonadales bacterium | reverse complement strand
GCCGCCCACATGTCCCTTCATCATACTGACAATGTCAAAGAACCAACCAACTCAACAAAACAAATACCGTGCCCCGCTATCTCTACCGGGGGACATTCCGTCCTGCTATGTCGGCGACCAAGCGCAGCGAAAACCGGAGGGCATCACCGCGTCGGTGAGAGGCCATATATGTCCTACTTCCACGACCGTCAAACACTTGCTGCAAATTTCCGCAGAAATTTTACTCAGCCATCACGTGAAATGGAAAAAAATATTGTGAAATCATATATTTAATCATGCTCCGGATTTCACCGGCATGATCCCGCTCGCAACCCCAGCCGCGCCCGTCCGACGGTAGCAAGGACCCGTCTTTGTTACATTTTTGGTGATTCCAGACAGAATCGCGGCTCGAATCGCGTTTCACACCCATATCGACTCGATCGGAACGAAAAATCAGGCACCATCAGTCGAAGGAAAGCCCGGAAGGAGGAACCGCCCTGATGAGCCCCGTCCCTTCCAGCTCCTCGGCGAAACGAATGAGGTGCGCATCGCATCCCGGCCTGGCGATGAGCTGAATCCCCAAGGGCAGGCCGGCGCTCCGCAAAGGGGCAGCCACGACCGGCAGCCCCAGATAGCTGATCGGCTGCGTATAGAGCCCGAGATTAGCGCGAGCGGGCTGCTCGGCACCGTCGATGCGGATATAGGGATGGCTGATAAGCGGCGCAGGACCATAAGCAGAAGGCGCGATCAGGACATCATAGCGGGCGAATGCCTTTTCGATCTCCGCCCTGAAGATATCGCGAAAGGCGAGCGCCAGTTCATACACCTGATCAGGCAACGCCGCACCGGCCAGCAGGCGATCGCGCGTAGACGGATCATAGGACATCGGATCGGCGCGCAATGCATCATGATGAAGCCGCCCGCCCTCATATGCGGTAATGAGAAAAGCAGCCGATCGTGCCTGCCCGACACCATTCGGGACAAAACGCGGCAAAGGTCCGAGAACGGCATCGAAGCAATCGAGTGCCTGTTGCATTTCAGGGGCGAGATTATCCGCGAACCAGCCCCCCAGCAGGGCCGGACGAGACAAGGGCTCGGCAAACCGGCCCCCCGCTTCACGCAGCACCACGTCCACCAACGCCAGATCGCCGGCGGAACGGGCGAATATGCCAATGTCGTCGAGACTATGGGCCAAGGGGTAGATGCCCTCCATCGGCATCGACCCGTGTGTGGGTTTGATCCCGAAAATGCCGCACAGGCTGGCCGGGACACGGATCGATCCGTTCGTGTCCGACCCGATCGAAAAAGGCAGCATCCCCGCCGCCACGGCCACGGCCGATCCGCCGGATGACCCGCCGGCGAACCGGTCAGGATCATGCGGATTGCGCGTAATGCCCCAATGTGCGTTATCGGTGACGAACCCATAGGCGAACTCGTCCATGTTCAACGTCGCGACCAGAACCGCACCCGCCCGTCTCAGCCGGGTCACGGCTGCGGCATCGGCCGCTGCCGGAGGCGCAGCGCGCAGGCGCCCTGCCCCCGCCGTCGTAGGCAGGCCCTTCACATCACATAGATCCTTGACGCCATAGGGCACGCCCGCCAGCGGGCCCGGATCTTCACCGGCGGCGATCTTCTCATCCACGGCCGCAGCCTCCGCCAGCGCCCTGTCGCGCAGAATATGGGTAGCCGCGTTCAGCCTTTCATTCTGTTCCGCAACTCTGTCGAGCGCCGCCTCGGCCAGATCAACAGCGGAAAGTCGCCGCGCCTTTACCGCCCGAACGCACTCCTCAACGCCCATTTCCCCCAAGGCCATGCTCATCGCCTGCGTCCCGCAAGAGTGAGATAATGGTCCCGCAAGAGGCGTATATTTGCGGCTACACCAGCCACACAGTCATGCGGGAGCGGACCATTCAGGCACTGCGCCACTTCCGCCGCGATCACATCGTCGGGCAGGGCAGGATCCGGGAACGGCGCCGCTTTCGCCAAAGCCGCCGGATTGTCCTGCCAGGCAATGGCCGAAGGCGCCTTCCCGTCAGGCACTGGTCTGCCAGTCACCGGGGCTTGGGGACCATCCGGGCAATACCGAACGGCTCCTTCGCAACGAAAGCGGCTGTGGCACAGATGTTCATCCCATTTTCCCGAGCTGCCGAAGAGAGGAGAATAACTGCACCGGCAGAAGGAATAAGCCAAGAGAAAGGCACGCAAAGACGCAGGATAGTGTACCGCCCTTTCCCCGACGCCTCCCCCCTGTCGCGCAGGGCACACTCCTTCGACGCAATCCATCGCCTCGGTTCATGGCGATTGACGGAAGCCCCCTTCTCCCGCCCCGGCCCTGACGCATCCCATCAACAATGCAACATAATGTTGCAACGATAATACTGGCGTTCCGCGTTATCACCACGCAAAGGAAGCAAGGGGTGCGGAACCTGTTCGGGACCCACACCCATTTCAGGAAGGAAAGGGAAGGACCACACGGTGCAGTGGGTTCAGGATTATGATCCGACAGGCTGGACCGTCACCTCGGTTCTGCTCTCTGCCCTTCCGATCGCGCTGTTGCTGACCGCCATCGCGGTTTTCCGTGTCCGCACTCATGTCGCGGCGCTGCTCGCACTGGGCTGTGCGCTGCTGATCGCCGTCACTGGGTTCGGCATGCCGGTGCCACTGGCGACCGGGGCCGCCGCCTTTGGCGCGGCTTATGGTCTGTTGCCGATCGGCTGGCTTCTGCTCAACATCCTGTTCCTCTATCAACTCACGCTGCGCAGCGGCGCCTTTGCGATGCTGCAGCGGGAAATCGTCGCCATCACGCCCGACAGGCGGCTGCAACTGCTGCTGATCGCTTTCGGTTTCGGCGCCTTTTTCGAAGGATGCGCGGGTTTTGGTGCGCCGGTCGCGATCACCGGCGCGATGCTGGCCGGCCTTGGCTTTTCTCCGATCGCGGCCGCCCGCCTCTCCCTCATCGCCAATACCGCGCCGGTCGCCTTCGGATCGCTGGGCACCCCGATCATCGCGCTGTCGGCGGTGACCGGCCTTCCCCTCCTTGATCTGAGCGCGATGGTGGGGCGGCAACTGCCCTTTTTCTCGATGCTCATTCCCTTCTGGCTGATCCTCGCCTTTGCCGGATGGCGCGCCATGGTGGAAATATGGCCCGCCATTGCCGTGGCGGGTATCAGCTTTGCGGTGCCGCAATATCTGGTTTCCAATTTTCATGGCCCCTGGCTGGTCGACATCGTCAGCGCGAGCTGTTCCATCGGGTCGCTGGCGCTGTTTCTGCGCTGGTGGCACCCCAAGCGCCCGTGGAAAGAACAGAGCGAGGAAAACCCGTCCGGGTATCAGCGACCGGAACAGACAACCGCGCTTCCGGCCTTTTACGCATGGCTTCCCTGGCTCATCCTGTGCGGCGGCGTGGTGATCTGGGGGTTGCCGGGCACGCGCGCGGCGCTGGACGCCCTCTTCTCCCTGCGGCTTGCCTTGCCCGGTCTCGACCAGATGGTGGTGCGCATGCCGCCGGTCGTTCCGGTGCCGGAACCGGAAAGCATGACCTTTTCCTTCAACATCCTTTCCGCGACGGGAACCGGCATTCTGCTCTCCGCCCTTGTCGCCGGCCTCGCCCTGCGTATCGGCATGAGGGAGATGATCGGCATTTACGGGGCCACGATCCGGCTCGCCCGGTTGCCGCTGCTTACCATCGCGACCATGCTCGCACTGGGATATGTCACCCGCTATTCCGGGGCCGACAGCATATTGGGGCTGACGCTTGCGAAAACGGGAATGCTCTACCCCTTTTTCGGCACGTTTCTCGGCTGGCTGGGCGTCGCCGCGACCGGATCGGACACCGCCTCCAACGTGTTGTTCGGTGGATTGCAGAAAACCTCGGCCGAACAACTGGGCATCAGCCCGGTGCTGATGGCGGCGGCCAACAGCACCGGTGGCGTAATGGGCAAAATGGCCGACGCGCAAAGCATCGTCGTGGCCGCCACCGCGACCGGCATCGCCGGAAAGGAAGCGGAAATACTGCGCTATGTGCTGTTCCACAGCATCGCTCTCGCCGGTCTGGTCGCGCTTTTCGTGCTGGGCCAGGCCTATTTCTGGCCATTGAACCTGATGGTGGTCGGATGACGGAAAACAGGATTACAATGCACAAGACTACCGGAGCACCGCCGCCCCCACCGCCACGCCAGATGCTGACCACCTTGTTCGAGGAATGCATCACCGCCATTTCCGCCGATCATGTGATGCCACAGAGTTTTCCGGCCTTGACCCCGCCGGGTCGGACGCTGGTCATCGCCATCGGCAAGGCCGCGGCGGAAATGGCCGCGATCGCCGGGCAGCGGCTCTCCGGCGCCGTTTCGGGCCTGATCGTCACACGCGAGGGCCATGCCGTGGAATCCGGCCGGCTCGACCCGCGCTTCACCCTGATCGAGGCCGGGCACCCCATACCCGACAGCGAGAGCATGATGGCCGCCGAGGCCGCGCTGGCACAGGCCCGTGCGCTGGAACCGGGCGACCGGCTGCTGATGCTGGTATCGGGCGGCGGGTCCGCGCTGCTGGCCCTGCCTGCCGAAGGTGTGTCGCTGACCGACAAGCAGGCCGTCACCCAAAGCCTGCTGCAATCGGGCGCGATGATTTCCGAGATCAACTGCGTGCGCAAGCATCTCTCCCGTATCAAGGGCGGGCGCCTTGCCGTCGCCGCAGCGCCGGCCACGGTGCAGACCTTCATCATTTCCGATATTCCGGGCGACGATCCCTCCTTCGTCGCCAGCGGCCCGACCGTGGCCGATTCAACCAGTCTGGCCGATGCGCGCGACATCATGGAACGCTATGCGATCAAAGCCCCGAAGGCGGTGATGGATGCACTGGCCGACCCCGCCAATGAAACGCCCTCGCCCGATGCGCTGGGCCTCGCGGGCAGCGAGGTGCGCGTCATCGCCTGCGCCCGCGACGCCTTGAGCGCGAGCGCCAAGCTGGCCGAATCTCTCGGCTATCAGGTGACCAATCTCGGCGACCGGTTGCAGGCCGAGGCCCGCCATCTCGGCTCCGCCCATGCGGCCCTTGCCTGCCGTCTGGCCAGAGACGGCAAGCGACAGGTGATCCTTTCGGGCGGCGAAACCACGGTACGCGTCACCAATACGCGGGGCCGGGGCGGACGCAATCTCGAATATCTGCTCGGTCTTGCCATTGCGCTCGACGGCGCGCCGCATATCCACGCCATCGCCTGCGATACGGACGGCATTGACGGTACCGAGAATAATGCCGGAGGCATCATCGGGCCGGACACGCTGAAACGGGCCGAAGCACTCGGCCTCGACCCGCATCAGGCCTTGCACGACAATCAGACCTATTCTTTTTTCAAGGCATTGGGGGATCTGGTCGTCACCGGCCCGACCCGCACCAATGTCAATGATTTTCGGGCGATCCTGATTGAATCCCCGATCGCAGCGGAGCCTTGAGATCGACGCGGGCGGCGACCATTTCCCGTGTTGACCGCTCGATCGACCAGAGCAGGTCCGGCTGCTCCAGGTCCCAGTCGATCGCCTGCCCGTTGGTGGCGATCGCATAGGTTGCGACATGGGCGAGCTGCGTTCCCTTTTCCGGCACGCGTAGCGCATAAAGTTCGGGCCGGTCATGCCCGGTCACATAGAGCAGCCCGTCCTTGCCCCATTGCGCACCCGAGCAACTGCGCGGAGCAAAGCGTTCGAGTACGCTGCCGGGAAAATGAAAGCGGCGTATCTCGCGGAAATTCTGGTCCAGCTCGACCAGCAGACTGTCGCGATGATCCCGGCCGGTCGCGCCGCTCTGGCTGTCATAATTGGCGAAGACCGCCCACCAGTGCCCCCTGTGCCGCGTCAACACGGTGAGGGAACCCGGAAAGCCATCGAGCGCGACCGTCCTGCTGTGCGTCAGCGTGCGCGTGTCAAACAGTTCCACCATCGATTGCATCGGCGTGGCCGGATAGTTGGACGCCGCGCAAACCAGATCATGCCTCACCAGCGTACAACTGTTCATATGCCTGAAATGGGCGGGGTCTCCCTCCCAATGGCGCAGCCGCTTGCCGGTGCGCTTGTCATATTCGCCGATCTCATGATTGGAGATGGCATAAACCACCTTCCGTCCGGCGGCGACGCCCTGATTGGCCTCGGGCGCCGCAATCCGTCCGGTGATGGCGGCTTGCGGCGCGGACGCCGCAAGCACAAGAGCAAGTCCCAGCATCAGAACTTCACGGACGCACCGGCATAGAAAGCGCGGCCATAGCGTTCATTCTGAATGGTCCAGTTGCGATTGTCCGCCTGATATTGCCGGGTCGGCTCATCGGTCAGATTCTGCCCTTCGAAGAAGATGTTGAAATTCTCCGTAACGGCAAAGTTGAACTTCGCATCAAGGCGGCGATAATCGTCACTAAACTGGTCGTTGAGCGGAATATCGCCCAGTATCAGCAACGACCGCCCGGTATTATGGAACGCGACCGAGGCCTGCACCGGCCCATGCTGATAGAAAAGCTGCGCGCCGTAGATGAAATTCGACTGGTTAGGGAAGGTCGAATTCCCCCGGCCCGGTACACGCAGATCGCTGTCCGTCAGCGTGAAGTTGAGGTTGATGCCGAAGCCGGAAAGCAGGCCCGGCAGGAAGGTGAACTGCTGCTGATAGCTTGCTTCCAGACCGACGATGCTGCCCTTGTCGGCGTTCAGCGGCTGGGTGAATTCCAGCGTGTCATAATGGGTGCCCGCATAGGTCACGTCATTGACCAGAAAGGTCTGGGTGAAGATCGGGTCCTTGATGAACTTCGCAAACGCCGCGACCGATATCAGGCCGCCCCGGGCGAAATACCATTCCGCCGACATGTCGAGCGCATCGGCGACATAGGGCTTGAGGTTCGGATTGCCGAGCGACACCGAATCCTCGACCGTGCTGAGGCTCGATCCGGGGGACATGCTCTCATATTGCGGGCGGCCGATCGACCGCGAATAGGCCGCGCGCAGGATCACATCCTCCGCAGGCTTGACCCGCACCACAAGGCTCGGCAGCCAGTTGTCATAGCTGGAATTGCCGGAGACGGGGACGACGTTCGTACCGTCCTGCAGGCTGAAACCCGAAACGTCGAGTTCGGTATGTTCGAAACGCAGGCCCGGTGTGAGGGTGATCTCTCCCATCTCGATATTGGCGAAGACATAGCCCGCAGCGACCTTCTCCGTCATGTCGTAATCCGACACGGTGTTGTTCGCCAGCGTCGCGCCCTCATCGAGCACCATCAGCGCGGAACCGAGATACTGATCGGTGAAAGCCTGCATCGCGCCGGTGTCGATGACCGGGCTGATCACATAGGGCCGGCCCGACACCGGATAGGCCGTCATATCGGCACCGGCGAGATCATAATCGGCCAGACTGAAGCGATTGCCTGATGTGCCGCGTGTATAGAGGCCCAGCGTCTGATCATATTTCTTGTCGGTGCTGCGATATTTTGCACCGACCTTGATGAAGCTTTCGCCGCCCAGATCGTAGCGCGCATCGACCCTGCCCTGCCAGGTGTCTTCGGTGCCGACCGTATCGCGCAGCGTATATTGGCGGAACTCCAGCCCATCGGGCGTCAGCCCCGTGACCGGCGCGGCCGTATAGACCTTATTGGTGAAGTCGAAGGTTGCATCGCCCGGATTGCCGCGGAACTGCCACACGCCCTCATATTCATGATAGACATTATGGACATAGGCGCCGCCGAAATCGATGGTCCAGCGATCCGCTCTGGTCTGGCCGCCAAGCATTCCGGTCAGCACCGATTTGGTGTTGTGATCGACGCGCAGGTCCGAACGCTGCGCCGTGTTGGACGAAGTGCCGGTGTAACCATCGTCGTTGAAATCATAGGTGCCGAAATCCATGCGAAAACGCTGACGATTCTCGTCCTCGATCACCTTGCTGTAGATGCCGCGCGCATAAAATTGGGTGTTCTCATTGGGCCGCCAGTCGAGCGAAGCGGCCGCGCCATGACGGGCCCGGTCGATATTATATTCGGAATATTTGATGTTCTTGGGGACGCCGCCGCGCGCCGCATCGTCATTATAAACCCAGTCGTCCGGGAAGAAGCCGTAGCTGCGGAACGGGCGATCCGAATAGCTGGCGCCCAGCAGGATGCCGAACTGTTCGTCCGCACCGAAGCGGCCGCCGACGCTGACATCGCCGCGCACCGGCACCTTGTCGTTGAGCTGCTGCGTACCCGCCTGACCGGAAGCCTGAACGACGAAGGGCTTGCTGAAGTCGAAGGCGGTGTTGGTGACGAGGTTGGTCACGCCGCCAATGCCCTGCCCATCATAATCGGCGGTCTTGACCTTGACGACCTCGACCCGATTGAGAAGCTGGCCGCTGATGACATCGAGCGGCAGGGCGCGGGTGGAGGCATCCGGGTTACCGATCTCGAAACCGTTGACGGTATAGCCGTTCAGTTCGGCGGGAACGCCGCGCACCGAGACATAGCGGCCTTCGCCCTGATCGTAGAGCACGCCGACACCGGCCACGCGATCGAGCACTTCGGCCACGTTGCGGTCCGGCAGGCGGCCGATCTCGTCCGCTGCGGCGACATCCAGCACGCCGATCGAAATCCGTTTCGCCTCGATTGCCCGCTGCTGTTGCGCGCGCTGGCCGGTTACGACAATGGCATCGGCGTTATCCGCGGCGTCATCCGCCTGAGCAGAAACCGGAAACAGGCCGCACAACAACGCCGTTCCGACGAGAAGCTTCGCTTTCATCCTATGTCCCCTGATGGAAATGGTGATTTTTCTCTCCGCAACGACCCAGGGCCTCTGCGGTTGGTGGGGCCACTGGACCAGCCATATGTTGCTTTCGTGACGGCGCACTGCCTCATTAACGCAACATAATGTTGCCATAAATGGAACCAATGCGATCAAGCCGGCTCTGCAGAGCATTGGACGAGTAGAAAAATATGATAGAAATCAAAGATTTATATGCATTTTCAAAGATCGCCGAACTGGAAAGCCTGACTCAGGCCGGGCGGGTTCTGGGCGTTCCCAAATCCACGATCAGTCGCCGCATGACTCGTCTGGAGGAGCATCTCGGCACGCAATTGGTGCGCCGAAACACGCATAAGGTGACGCTGACCCAGCAAGGCATGGTGTTCTATGAATATTGCCAGCGCTGCCTCGGCCTGATCCGCGACGGCGAGCGGGCCATCCAGAGCCAGAACGACAACCCCCATGGGCTGTTGCGCATCGTCCTGCCCCATGAACTGGACCGCAGCATATTAGCCCCACTCCTCACCGGCTATCTCGAGGCCTATCCCAATGTCCGGCTGGTCAGCGTGGTATCGAACGACCAGATCGCGCTGTTGCGGGAAGGGTTTGACGTGGCGATCGTCGTCGGCGCCCTGCCGATGGCCGAGGCCTCCTTTGCCGCCACCAAGCTGGGTGACGCCCAATATGGCATTTATGCAACCCCCACTTATGTCGAACGCAAGGGCATGCCGCAAAGCCATATCGACCTGCCCCGTTTCGACCTGATGGCCTGGGGCGAGCACGACATGCAGGCCATCTGGCGGCTGTCCCACGAAGGGCAGGACATGGCGGTGGAGTTCAAACCACGTCTCGTCTGCAACGACCTGATGCTGCTGCGGCAGGCGGTGTTGTCAGGGCTGGGCATTGCGGCCCTGCCCTCCTTCATTTGCGAGGATGATCTCGACAGGGGCATGATGGTCGAGGTTATGCCCGCATGGCGCATGGAGACCACCCGTTTCTCGGCCGTCTTCCCCAAGCATCCGACGATCCTGCCCCATGTCCGCGCGCTTATCGATTTCATGGTCAGACAGTTGCGGCCGGTCTTCCTCGCGGAGGCGAGCCGGTCGAAGCCCTCCGCCCCGTGAGGGCGACGGTGCCCCGCCCCCCGGCGGCCTCCATCGCCGAATGGTGAAGCACGCGCCTCAGCGCATCTCCCCGGCAACCGCCATGGCGGCACGGGCCGCAAGGATATAGGATGATGTGGCTCCCACCGTATATTCATTCTCAAACCACAGGAACGGCCAGTCGACCTTCAACTCCGGCAGGTCGGGTTTGACGATCAGCACCCCCGGCACCAGTCCGCCAGGAATGAAGCTGTAATCCGCGCGATTATGGCCATAGCCGATCAGCTTTGAAGCGGTGCCGACGGTGGAAACCAGCGACAGGTTGTTGGCCGGGTGCCGCCCCAGAATATAATCGATCGCATTCAGCGTATAATCGGCGCCGACCAGTTCGGGAAACGCCTTGTGCAACAGGTACATGGTCGTTCCGAAGCTGACGATCTGGTTCGAACCGGCCCATGATCCTTCACCGACCGGAACCCCGAACGGGTTGGCCGCCAGCTCGCTATCGATTTTCGCCTTCATCTGCCGGACCAACGGCACCAGCCGGGCGCGGTAATCGGCGTCCATGAAGGGAATGGCGCGCACCGCGGCATCGCCGATCCAGTGGAAATTCTGCTCGATGACAGGCAACAACTGCCGAAGCCGGTCGGCATACACCCTGTCTCCCCCGCTCGTGATCAGCAGTTCGGCCGTGGCCGCGACATTGGCCACCTCCGCCGATCGAGGCGATGCGGAATCGTCGCGTCCGTCGCCCGCACGGATCGCCCCGGTCTGCTGCCTGTTCCACAGGGTTTTCGCGGCTTCCAGCGCTTCTCCCGCCATGGACGGGTCGCTGGCGGCCAGCGCGCGGCTGGCCCCTGCGAGCGCCCCGGCAACCATCAGATTGTTGACAGGCAGGTCCGTGGTGAACGCCCAGCGATCATCGGGCACACCCGATGTCCGGCCTTGCACTTCGGTCGGTGCCAGCGCGGGGTCATAAATCAGGCCGTCGGTTTGCGATCCCGCATCACCGAGATGCGCATATTGCCGCAATGCCGGATCGACGATCCCGACGATGGCATGACCGAACACCTTATATTGGGCGAGCAGTTGCAGCGTGCCATGGCGGATCTGCTGAACCGCGTCCTCTACGCCGTCGGGTTTGCGGATCTCCACCGCGCGGGCCTTTTCGTCCACGCTGGTTTCATCCCAGTCGAGGCCGAACAGCTCACGCGCCCATACCAGATCGCGCACGACCGACGCATTTTGTGGGGTCTGAATGTCATAATCCCCAGCATCCTGCCAG
This sequence comes from Sphingomonadales bacterium, assembly GCA_006226685.1. GTDB lineage: Bacteria > Pseudomonadota > Alphaproteobacteria > Sphingomonadales > Sphingomonadaceae > Sphingobium. The sequence goes on along the minus strand of SBGG01000087.1, from coordinate 22,022 downwards.
CCGCCGACCGCAAGGCCGGGAATATGCTCCCCTGCCTTGAATGGGGAATCGAGGTTCGGCCCCATTTTATAGCCGTCGAAATGGACGATATTGGGCGGAGCCTGCCGCGCATCATCCAGATGCGACGGCGCCGACCAGACGCGATATTGCTCCCGGATACCGACATGATCCATCTGCGCGGGAAGGAAAGTATCGAGCGACGTCTGCCAGATACGATCATAGGCATCGGCCGCAATGCGGAAAGGATTGCTGATTTCACCCGCGTAGGAAATGGCGTAGACACCTGGCTCCCGCACGCTGGAAAAATCGAAAGCGGCGTAGTCATAACGCATCCAGCGACCGCGCGGCTGGATCGCCCCGCGAAGAACCGGCACTTTACGGCCATCGGCGGTCAACTGCAGAAGCTCCGCCTCGGCGGGGCCCCGGAAGTTGGGATCAAGCTCGATCAGCGCGACCTTGTGCCTGCCGGGGGTATAGCCGGCCTGATTGAACGACACGACCGGCCGCCGCACCCAGTCCTTCACGACATTGGGGCGAACATGCCAGACGACCGCATTTTCCTTTGCCCCGGCAGGGATAAGCGAGCGCACCACGAACCAGCCATTCTGGGCCCGGTTGCGCGCATCATACAGTTTTAGCGGCGCCGTGTCAGAGGTGATCGTCACCCGCGTCAGCGGATCCTCAGGCGCGAGGGTGATTGATTTGCCTCCCTCCGCCAGCGGCAGGGGATCGCCCGAGCCGTCCTTGGCCATGGGACCGGTCGGATGACGCGGGAACAGACCCGGAGCACTCCCCATGATATAGGTCTTGCCAAAATAGGCGGTAGGCAGGAAATCGAGATTGAAACCGGCCTTACCCGCAAGCTCCGTCGGCAACGGCCGATCCAGATCGACGGCGATACGGAAACCATCCCCTTCAGCCGTGACCTTCACGCTATAATTGAGGTTCACATCCTTATAGGCGGAGCGCACCACGACCTGATCGGGTTCCGCACCACGCGTCCGGCTGATGAAGGCGGGCACCGGCGCCCATTGTTCCGGCGTCGGATCGAGCCGCACCGCGCCATCCGTCGCGATACGCTCGCCATGCAACACGATCTGAATGCCGGCGTTTTTTTCATCGAAGAAGATCGGGCTGAACTGGTTCTGATCGACAATAACGGTAAGACCCTGCGTTTCGAGGGTATCGGCTGGCGTAACGGTCAACGACCGGCCCTGCGCAACATTCAGCGCGGCCACCAGACTGGCGGAAGCGAGCAAGACCTTCACAACCCTTTTCATCACAGCATCCTCTCCTCTCATCATGTCAGCCCGTGCAGGCCGTGACACCGCAAATCGGCGCATCCCGCCGCAAGCGGGCAGCACTTATGCCTGCCTGTCCGGGCACCATCGGATTGCGGCTGGATCAAATCGCAATCCAAATTTCTGTTTTCCTGGATTTCCAACCCGTGAAATGACTGCTCCCACGGGTCATCGCATTATTGCGCGGGTTTCAGATAACCGTGCATTCCCATCCAGCGGGCAAACGCGTCGAACCAGCCGGTGCTGGTGGTCGTCTTCGGATACATGCCGAAACCATGACCTCCCTGTTCGAACAGGTGAAATTCGACCGGACGACCGGCGCCGAGCCAGCTTTCGATCAGCCCGAAGCCGCTATTGCCGAATAGCGGGTCATCGGCGGCCAGTGCCACGAACAGCGGCGGCGCATCGGCAGACACGGTCATCGGCGCCAGCGGGCCGTAAATATTGCCGATAAAGGCTGGCTTCGCATCCTCTCCCTCAAAGGCGGTTGCCATGGTCAGCATCGCCCCGGCCGAAAAGCCGACCATACCGATGCGGGACGGGTCCACTTTCCATTCAGCCGCGCGCTTGCGGATGAGCGAGAAAGCCGCGCGCGCATCGGCAATTTGCGGCGTCAGATTTGCCATCATCTCCTTCACATCCGGGCGCGACGAGCGGGCACCGGGCGACGCCATCGCCGCGCTCGACCGCTCAAACGCATCCAGACGCGCCGGTGTCTGACGAAGCCGGTATTTCAGGACGAAGGCGGCGACGCCCCGCGCAGCAAGCGCGCGGGCTACATCCCATCCTTCATTCTCCATCGACAGCGTCTGAAATCCTCCGCCGGGCGCAACAACAACCGCGGTTCCCGTCGCTTTCGCCGGATCCGGCAGGAAGGGAGTGAGCGTGGCAATGGTGACGTTGCGGGCGAACACACTGCCATATTGGCTATGCCAGGATTCCGGCGCCGTTGCCCCCGCAAGTTCACCTGTTCCCAGCATGATCGCACCGGGTTGCGCGGGCACCGCAATGGGGGTCATCTTATTGGCCTGTGCCTGCACCGGTGCCGTCAGGGCAAAGATGGCGACAACGCCCCACCCCACAAGCCACCCGCGCACGGGCCGTACCGCCGCTTTCATGCTCTTCAAACGAATCATGATCGCTCTCCCGCTCATAATTTTTTGCCAGACTAAAGGTAGCGCTATCAAAAAGCAATGCCACCCTGGTCAGAAGCCCCACCTCGGGAAACATACCGGCAAATAGCACTATGATAGTCGAGCTTGCGATCGGAATTCTCCCTCCCTCAGAAGAATTACCCCCCTCACAAACACCACCGCTTGACGCTCCCTCACCGGATTAATAGTCTGACAAAATAAATAAATTATATCCAAGCCGGTTTGAGAGGAAAACATATTCATGACGGCCATGCGAACAGACATCGGAACAGGAACCGATTGCCATGCGCCACCCATGAGACAGTCATCCTCACGCGCATATGGCCGAACCGCCAAAGCGGAATCACGCCCGTGGTGAGGCCCGTTACAGGACAGCCGAGCGCGTTCACCCGGCGTAGATTGCTGACAGGCACCACCATGCTGGCGGCGGCGGCTACCATTCGCTCTTTCATCCCGTCATCCATCGCCGGCGCCGCACCGAGACCGGTGGCGGTCGACCGGCTCTGGTATCGGCAACCCGCGCGCCAATGGGTAGAAGCCCTCCCCGTGGGCAATGGCCGGATCGGTGCGATGATATTTGGCGGCACAGCGTTGGAGCGGCTGCAACTCAATGAAGACACGCTGTGGAGCGGCAGCCCCTATAATCCGGTCAATCCGGACGCCCATGCCGCCCTTCCCGAAGTCCGACGCCTCATCACGCAGCGCCGCTTCACCGAGGCGCAGATTCTGGCCGATGCCAGGATGATGGCCCGACCGCTGGGCCAGATGGCCTATCAGGCGCTTGGCGAACTCAGCATTGCAATGCCGGACCTCTCCTCCCCCGATCCCGACAGCTATATCCGGGAACTCGATCTCGACGCAGCGCTGGCCACCACCAGTTTCATCGCCGACGGCACAAGCTGGCGCCGCGAAGTGGTCGCCTCCCCGGATCATCAGGTCATCGCCATCCGGCTTTCGGCTGACCGGCCCGGCCAGGTCTCCTGTCTTATCGGGCTACGCTCCCCGCATGACTCCGCCCTGACCATCGAAACCGACACCCTCCTCCTCTCCGGCCACAACGGCAGCGCCCTCGGCATCGAAGGCGCTCTGCGGTTCGAGGCGCGTGCCCGCGTGCTGCCCCAAGGCGGCACGATGGTCCCAAAAGACGGAACCCTCGCCGTGGAGGGGGCCGACAGCATTACCATCCTAATCGCGATGGCCACCAGCTTTCGCCGTTTCGACGACGTCAGCGGCGATCCGGCACGGATGACCCGCGATCATATCGATGTCGCCAGTCGCCATTCCTTCGATCATATCGCCGCCAGCACCGCCGCCGCGCACCGGCGACTCTATCGCCGGGTCACTCTTGATCTGGGGGAAACCGAGGCCGCCCACCGCCCGACCGACGAACGCATCCGCACCAGCGAGACATCCGACGATCCGGCTCTGGTTGCACTCTATTTCCAATATGGCCGCTATCTGCTGATCTGCTCCTCGCGTCCGGGCAGCCAACCCGCCAATCTGCAAGGCCTGTGGAATGACAGTATCGATCCTCCCTGGGGATCGAAATATACCATCAATATCAACACCGAAATGAACTACTGGCCGGCAGAATCTACCGGACTGGGCGAATGCGTGGAGCCGCTGGTAGCGATGGTGCGCGACCTCGCGCAAACCGGCGCACGCACGGCGCGCGACATATATGGTGCACGGGGCTGGGTCGCGCATCACAATAGCGATTTGTGGCGCGCCACCGCACCGGTCGATGGCGCGGCATGGGGCATGTGGCCGATGGGCGGGGCCTGGCTCTGCACCCATTTATGGGACCATTATGACTATCATCGCGATCAGGCATTCCTGCGGTCTGTCTATCCGCTGATGCGCGGGGCCGCACTGTTTTTCCTCGATACGCTGCAGGAGGACGCGACAAGCGGGTATCTTGTCACCAGCCCTTCAATCTCTCCGGAAAATGAGCATCCGGGCGGGGCCTCGATCTGCGCCGGACCGGCCATCGACCGCCAGATACTGCGCGATCTGTTCGCCCGGACCGCACAGTCGGCGACAATCCTCGACGAAGACGCCGATCTCGCGGCCGCGATGCTGGCAACGCGCAGGAAGCTCGCCCCCGACCGGATCGGTGCCGAAGGACAATTGCAGGAATGGATGCAGGATTGGGACGCTGCGGCACCGGAGCCGCATCATCGCCACGTCTCCCATCTTTATGGCCTCTATCCCAGCCATCAGATCAACCCGGATGAAACACCGGAGCTTGCCGACGCAGCGCGCCTGTCACTGGAAATGCGTGGCGATGAATCCACTGGCTGGGCTACCGCCTGGCGCGCCAATCTGTGGGCGCGCCTGCGGCAGGGCGATCATGCGCATCGCATTTTGCGCTATCTGCTCGGTCCCGAGCGCACCTACCCCAATATGTTCGATGCGCACCCGCCGTTCCAGATCGACGGCAATTTCGGCGGTACGGCGGCGATTGCCGAAATGCTGGTGCAAAGCCGCAACGACGAAATCCGCCTGCTACCCGCTCTCCCGCGCGCATGGCCGCAGGGGTCGGTGCAGGGGCTGCGCGCACGCGGCAGCTGCACGGTGGATATCGTCTGGCAAAGCGGCACGCTGGCGACTGCGACACTGACCACGCGCCAAGCCGGTACCCGCACAATATGGCTCAATCATCATAGCAGAGTGGTGATATTGGAGCCGGGACGGCCCGTCACGCTGAACGGGCCGCTGCTCCGGTCCTAATCGCCGTTATTTCGGCAGCGTAACCGCCGCGTCAACGGAAAATCCGCTCGATGCCGTCGGCATTCCGACACCCGGCTGGCCGCCGCCGACAATCACCTTATACTGTCCCGCCAACACCTTACGGACGCCATCCGGCGTAACCGCACTGAGATCGCGCGGCGACAGATCAAAGGTGACGGTCCGTGCCTCGCCCGGTTTCAGCGACAGGCGCTGGAACCCGCGCAGGGCGATATTGGGCGTACCGGGTTCATCGGGGAAATCGAGATAGAGCTGCACCGCTTCGTCGCCTGCCCGCTGGCCGATATTGCGTATCTGGCTGGTGACGCGAATACCGTTCTGCGCCCCACCACCAACTGGTTGCACCGACACCGGGCCATAGCCGAAGCGAGTATAGCTCAATCCATAGCCGAAGGGATAAACCGCCTTGCCGGTAAAATAGCGATAGGTCCGCCCTTTCATGTCATAATCGTCGAACGGCGGCAGGTCATCGACGCTGCGATAGAAGGTCAGCGGCAGGCGTCCGGCCGGGTTGACCTTACCGGTCAACACATTGGCGATGGCAAGTCCGCCAGACTGACCCGGATACCAGGCCTCAAGGATCGCCGCGGCATTATCTCTCGCCCAGCTGAGGTTGATAGGGCTGCCGTTCATCGCGACGACAACCAGCGGCTTGCCGGTTGCCTTCGCCTGCTCCAGCAACGCCTGCTGGTCCGCCGGGATATCCAGCGTCGTCTTGTCCCCGCCCTTGAAACCGGGAATTTCAATCGGGGATTCTTCCGCTTCCAGATCAGAAGTAAGGCCCACAACCGCGACAAGAACATCGGCGTCCTCGGCTGCCTTGCGCATATCTCCCACCGGATCGGTGGAGATCCGTTTCCATGCAAAGCCGATCCCGGCGCTGCCGGTATGCGCTTCGCCCACAATCTCGACCGGATAGCGCTGCCCCTTTTTCAGTGCGACCGTCTTCATCGTCGGCAGGCTGCCCCAGCGGGCATCCTTCAGGTCCACGAAAGGCTTGCCATCAAAACTCATATGGCCGCTCTGAAAGCCGGACAGACCAAGGCGATAGGTTCCGCTTTCCGGCGGGATCAGGTAGCCTGTCCAGACCACGCGATGATGATCCGACACCTGCGCCAGATCGAGGCTGCGGCCATCCACACTGGTTTCGCGCCGGGTCGCCACCGGCTTATCAGCAAAGCGTACCGTCTTCAGATATTCTTCCAGCTGGCCCGGAGCGAACAACGCCGGGGGAGTGCCCAGCACATTATAATAGCGCGCGGTCAGACCCGGCTTTCCATCCTCGCTCAGCAAGGCCGACGCGGGCACCGGGTCGCCATCCGTCACCGTTTCCCCGAAGGGCACATACTGGACCACAGCCTTCGGCATCGCCTGACGCAGCCCATCCACCACGGAAACCGGCGGAGCCGAAAGGGTCGAGGAATAATTACCGCGCAACACACGCGTGGCATCGCCGAAAGGACCGATCACGGCCACCTTCATGCCTGCGGTTTCGAACGGCAATATTCCGTCATTCTTAAGCAGGACGAGGCTTTTCTCCGCCGCGCTGAGCGCCAGTGCGCCATTCGCAGAGGTTCCGACATCGGCAGGCGAGGATGTCTCCGTGCTCGGTCGACGCACACCGGGCAGATCACCATTGCGCAACCGGGCGGAGAACAGACGAACCAGCGTCCGGTCTATATCGCCGATGGTGATAAGCCCCCGGTTCAGCGCTTCCCGATAGCGATCGGTCAGCCCGTCGGTATCGGACAAGGTCCATGTATGGCATTCATTATCGACGCCCATTCGCATTGCGGCGGCTACGGCGGCCGCACCATCGGGCGCATATTTATGATTGTCGCTAATATCCTTCACTGCGTCGCAATCGGACACGACATAGCCGTCAAAGCCCCAGGCTTTGCGCAGATGATCCTGCAACAATTCCTCGCTGGCGCAGGCCGGCTGGCCATCCACCCGGTTATAGGCGCACATGACGGAGCCGGCCTTGCCTTCCACGATCGCCGCGCGAAAGGCGGGCAGATAGGTGTCTTCCAGATCATGACGGGAAACGAAGACATTGGCGTGGTGGCGGGTCGATTCCGGTCCATTATGCACGGCGAAATGCTTGGGCGTGGCGATCACCGCGGGCAGATCCGGGTCGGGTCCCTGCACACCTTCGACAAAAGACACACCCATGCGCGCGGTAAGGAAAGGATCTTCGCCATAGGTTTCCTGCCCGCGCCCCCAGCGCGGGTCACGGAAGATATTGATATTGGGGGACCATGTATCGAGACCGGTACCGATCCGTCCCATACGGCCGGTCTTCCGCGCCAGTGCATGCAATCCGCGCACCTCGCTGCTGATCGTCCCGGCGACATCCTTGACCAGCGGCGCATCGAACGTGGCAGCAAGGCCGATGGGTTCCGGGAAATTCGTCGTGGGCAGCGCCCCCAGTGCGCCATGCAGCGATTCCGTCCACCAGTTATAGGCCGGGATCTTCAGACGCGGGATAGCGGGCGCGGTATTCAATAATTGCCCCAATTTTTCCTCCAGCGTCATCTTCGCCACCAGATCGGCCGCGACCGCATCCGCCTTAGCGCGCGCCGGAGAGGGAGCAGGAGCAGAGGCGCCAGCACCCGCCACAGCCGGACCCGACATGATCGTCGCCGGGCCTAGCATGGCGCCGGAGAGAAAGAAAAAGGCCAACCGGTAACGGCGTGATCGATGATAGCGCATAGGGGATCCTCGTCCTTTTCTGGGATATGCTTTAGAACAAACGGAGAAAACCGTGACCATGGCCCACCCACCGGTTATAGGAGCGGTTCGATCGCCATTCCCGACCGAGCACAGCAAACCCGCCAGGCTCTTCGATCCCGCTCCATCCGCCCGACACGACATGGGCCACCATCGACATGGAGACGGACTGCCCGGAAATTTCCAAGGTGACGACAGTCGCTTCCACATTCTGCCGCCCCACGGCAACCGTCATGCACTTGCGTCGCTCCCATAGGATTGGAGACAGCCCCCATGGCGCTCTCCACCGGTGCAATGGACGCGTTGCGGGGAAACCGTCAGACCGGTTGCAGGCCATGGTCGACAATCTTACGGATCAGGTCCCGATGCCGTGGCAGACCGGCCCGCAAACGCTCCGTCTGCATGGCATTTTCCCGCATCGCTCGCGTGGCGGCCCCGCTATCGCCGGCCAGCGCGCCCGGTTCCACTTCAGTGCGGAACCCCATGCCGTACAACACATATTGATAGCTTGCCGGAGGGAATATTTCCTCCACCCGGTCGAATTCGTCATGGAACCAGGGCGCCTGATATTTCCAGAGCAACAACAACTCCCGCAAGCGTTCGGGAATGGTTTCGGCTAACAGATTGTCGCGCCAGAAGGCGCTGTCTGTACGCTTCGTCAGGACATAATGCAGTTTGAGGAAGTCGATGATCCGGCCCCAGCGGTAATCGGTTGTGGCATTGAACCGTCTGGCAATAGGGTCCATCACCTCGCGACAGGCTGGCATCTGTTCCGCGATCAGCTTGGCCGAAAGTTCGACCAATACGATGGCCGAAGCTTCGAGTGGTTCCAGAAACCCCGCGGCAAGCCCCACAGCCACGCAATTGCGTTTCCAGAAAGTTTCGCGATGGCCGGACCGGATCGGAATCTTGCGCAGCGGCAACTGAGCGCCTGCCGGGCCAAGATAGGCGCGTAGTTCCCGTTCCGCCTCATCTTCGCTGGCGTGGCGGCTCGAATAGACATAGCCGATCCCGCGACGGGTCGGCAGGCCAATATCCCAGATCCATCCAGCCGATTGAGCGGTGGAAATGGTATGTGAAGCAATCGCACTCGTCTCGCTCTCATAAGGGAGCTGGACAGCCAGCGCCGTATCGCAGAACAGCACGTCCCCACAGCCCCTGAACGGCACGCCAAGCGCCTCGCCGATCAACAGCGCCTTGAAGCCGGTGCAATCGACGAACAGGTCGCCTTCCACCTCGCCCGCCTGTTCAGTCATTATGCTGCGAATATCGCCGTCTTCGGCCAGATTTACCTGTCGTACATCGGCGAGGACATGCCGCACGCCCAGTTTCGCCGTGCAATGGCGTTGCAGGAACGGCGCGAATTTGCCTGCATCAAGATGATAGGCATAGTTGGCCAGCGCCTCATATTCGGGGGTAGCGATTGTCTTGGGCGCCAGCCCGTCATCGCAGATCCGCCCTTGTGGGCACACAGCGTCGCAAAAACTGCCATTTCCCTTTTCGAGCCAATGCGGCGCAAGATTGAGCTGGGCGAAAGACTGCGGCAGCATCAGCGGGTGATAATAAGCATCGCCCACCGCGCCGGTGGTCCAGCGCGCAAACTTCGCCCCCTGCTTGAACGCGGCATCGCATTCGCGGAAGAAATCCGTTTCCGAAACGCCGATCTTCGCAAGGCTGCCGCGCAAGGTAGGCCATGTCCCCTCCCCAACGCCGATAATCGGCATGGTAGGAGATTCGACCAGAGTGACGGAGAAGCCGCCGGGCATCCGGCTGCGATGCTTCGCGGCGATCAGGCCGGCGGTCAGCCATCCGGCCGTACCGCCGCCAACGATCACGATCTTTTTTGTGGGTCGTTGCATAAGCCGAGGCAAAACCAATTTGCCGGGGGTGTCAACATCAGGACCCCCCCGGCCAGGGAGGACTCAGAAGCGGTAACGGATGCCCGCCGTAAAGCGGCGGCCATAGCCATACACGTCGAGCAACTGGTTCTTGTAGCGACCATGCGTGCTTTGCGTTTCGTTGGTCAGATTCAATATCTCACCGAACACGTTAAGGCCTTCCATGATCTCATAGCTGGTGCTGAGATCGATCTGGGTGCTCGCATTCACAAAGGTCGGTTCCGAACCAAATGCGCTGGTATTCTGTATCTGCCCGAACTGCAGCAGATATTCATCGCGCCAGTTGAGCGCCGCCCGGAATTCGAACCCATATTTGTCGAAGAAGCCCACGAAATTGGCCGAATTAGCCAGACCGGTAACCGCAAAGCCGCTCTGGCTGATGTCATCCGGGTCATAGGGCTTGTTCGTATCGACGAAGGTGGCGTTGGCGATGAAACCGAAACCGGAATCGCCGAAGGTATGCTGCAACGCAATCTCTACGCCGCGAACCGTCGCATCCGGGCCGTTCACACGTTGTGAAATCGCAAACTGCGCCGCCTGCCCGGTGGAAGGATCCACCACATCATTAATCGTCTGCCGCTGCGTTCCCTGAACGATGAAGTTCGATACGTTCTTGATAAAGAAATCGACAGCGAAATAAGAATTGCGCTGATAATACCATTCCGCCGCAAGGTCGAAGTTATCGGAAATATATGGCTTCAGATTTGGATTGCCGCCTTCCGCCGTAAGCGCCCCGACACGTTGCCCACTCCCGATATTGAGCACCGGCGTCAGTTGGTTGAGCGTGGGCCGGGTAAGGGTTCGCGAAGCGTCGAAACGCAACACCAGATTAGGCACCACCTCCAGCTTCAGATCGACCGCGGGCAGGAAGTAACTATAATCGCTCTTCGTCGTCACCACCTGCGTCGGCCCGAAATTGACCGTCAGCAGGGTGGGATCGGTGGCGCTGGGCGAAATCGACAGCGGCAGGCGTCCGATACCGGTCGAGCTGACATGCGTCGTTTCCTGACGCATTCCCGCCGTGAAGGTAAAGGGCATGTCGGCGATTTCCGTCTGGAAACGCGCCTTCAGGAAGAGCGCCCAGGTCTTTTCGTTGATGTTGCGATGGCTGCCGACATCGTCTGCGACCGTGAAGGCTCCGGTAAAGTCGCCGCTACAACACCCATAATTATAACCGGGAATATTACCGGCCTGCGGATTCCCCAGAGAGCTCAGATAATTCTGATAATCCACCGCGTTCATATTGATGAGCACCGGCGGCAGAGAGCCGTTGAAGCCAGGGATGAAATTGCCGGTTCCGACCATCTCCTTATAGAGAGTGTCCGGAATGGCCACGCCGCCGCTGGTGCCCGACGCCGGACCGTAACCGGAATAGGCCTGCCAGAAATTATTGACGAAAGTATTGGCGCTGCGGAACTTGAACGAGTCATCGAGATAGGTACCGCCGAAGGTCAGGATCAGGTCATCCTGACTCCATTTGCCGGAAAGGCGGGCCTGCTTGATCGTATCGGTATTCTTGTCGGCGATATTGACGACGACGTGCGAACCGATGACCGATGTATCCGCCCATCGGGTGGGGTCACCATTTACGCCATAATCATGCAAGGACGGGAACGCCCCGCTGCTGCTGCCGTCAATCGAAAGGCCAAGCGTCGGCCCGATGCCAAAGCCATAGCCGATATCCGCACCGCGCGAACTTATGCGGCCATCGGGATTGCGCCAGCTTTTCGAGTAGCTGCCGTCGGCCTCGATCTCGAAATTGTCGCTGACACTCCACTTGACGTTCAGGCCAGTCTGATTGGTTCGACGCAAGTTGCTGGCGCGTTCGGCCGTGAAGTCCGTCTGCGATTCTGACTGGGTAAAATCGAGCGGCACGCCATTATCGTCGAGAACGACGTTGCGCAAAGACCCCTGATTGAACCAGATACCGAAACCAAAGGTGTTCGCATTGACCCTCTGTTCGGTGAAATTATCGTCCAGGGTCAGGAGCACATTATCGCTCGGCCGCCATTGCAGAGCAATGCGGGCATCGATGCGCTCATCCTTGGTGTAGGTCTGCTGGGCGCCATATTGCTGCTCGAAGAACCCGACCACCGTCTGCCGGTTATTGGGATCGGCATAGCTGGCGGATTCCGGGTCGCTCGTCGGGGTGCAACTGGTCGCTGTGGTGCCGGCGAGCTGGCATGGCGCATAATAACCGCCCGGAAAGCCGTGGACATAGACATTGTTCGTCCGCGTGTCGTGACGCGTGTAGATTACGTCCGCGAGGATACCGAAACTGTCTTCGGCGAAAGTATCGCTGATCAGCAGGCCGACCGAAGGTACGATCTTGTCCGCATAGTTCTGAAGCGAACCGGACGCGCTCGCTGCTATATGAAAGCCCGGCCGATCCAGCGGCTTGGGATAGGCAATGTCGATGGTCGCACCGATCGAATTCGAACCAACCGCCACGTCCGGCGTCTTGTACACCGACAATGCGCCGATGAAGTCGGAACCGACCGTGCTGAAATCGATCGAACGGCCACCCGTCGCGGTCGACAGGCGCCGGCCGTCAACCAATGTTTCGTTGAAATCGCCACCGAAACCGCGAATGGTCACGCCATTGGCCTCGCCGCGCGGCCCGTCACGCTGAATCGAAACGCCGGGCAGACGCTGCAGCGAAGCGGCGACGTTCGAATCCGGGAACTTGCCGATTTCCTCCGATGAAATCACATCGACCACACCCGGCGCATCGCGCTTGGCGTCAAGGTTACGCTGCAACGAACCGCGAATACCGGTGACAATGATCAGCTCCTGATCCGTCAGGCCAGCTTGCTGGGCCTGAGGAGCATCGCCGGACGTCTCTCCGGCCTCCTGCGCATTGGCAGACGCCGCAAGCGCAAATGCCAGCACGCCCGACGCGCTCGCGGTGAACAGGCCACGACCGACGCGTCGACCGATATTCCGGCAATCATGATCGATAATCATTATATCCCCTCCATACCCACATGGACCGACCGCTTTTTCGGCCTGATCCGGAACCGCTCACGCGGCCGGCAGAAACAAGTCTGTCGGGGTGGGACCGGCATTGCCGCACAAGCCGCGCGGCAATGGACCTCTATCGCCCCCGAATCTTTTCTTGTGGAGATGTGGTAGCATTTAAAGGTAGCGCTATCAATGGCAATTTGTAGGTGTAATAAATTAACCGCCACATTGCTTGGCGGGCGACATCGGATACAGTATCTATTACAGAAATCGGGCTTGAAAAGCTCCGGCCAGCCGCCCGCTTCCGTGCGCGGCAGGCCATGAGGGAGAGGAAGAATGTCAACTAATTTGGTAGCGCTAAATACGGAGGAACACCGCAATTTACGGCTGCGGCCGTTGCGATCGGAAGCCCGCCACTTTACCGAGATAATGGCCGACGAATTCACCGCTGCCGCCGCAAGCTGCCCCCTATTGCTGGTCAAAAATGCGGAAACCGGCGCTTTTTACGCAGGCGCCATGTTTGGCCTCAAACCCGGCGAAAACCTGCTGGCCGATCAACCGCGCGAGGCTCCCCCGCCCTATCGGACACTCGATCAGCAACGCGAGGGGTTTTTCGTGGCTGGCGATGAAATCGCCATCGACCCCGATTGCCCCCGTTTCAGCGAAAGCGATGGGGAACCGCTTTTCGATCTGGATGGCCAGCCCTCAACGGCCTTGCGCCATATTCAGCGCGTGCTGGCCCGGCTGGTCAACGGAAAGCGGGAAACGGAAGCCTTCATCGCCACCCTGTTGCGATTGCGGCTGATCGAACCGATCGACATCACACTGAATTTCGACGATGGCGAGAGGCTCGCACTGCAAGGCCTCTATACGGTCAGTATCGATACGCTGCAGGAAATAGATGACGCAACGGCGCTCGATCTGTTCCGCAACGGTTATCTCCGCCTGATCTATACCATGGCGGATTCCCTCAGGCATGTCGGCTCGCTCGCCCATCGGCGCAATCACCGGCTGACCCAGGCAGCCTGAATTCGATGGCGGATCTTCCGGTTGCCGAAATCCCGCTTTCCGCGATTACCGACGAAACCGCTTTCCTGCGCGAGGTGGTTGCGCCGTGCCGCCCGGCAATCCTTCGCCGGGCCTGCGCCGACTGGCTCGTATATCGGGAAGGAAAGCGCTCGGTAAAATATCTGCAAGCCTATCTCACCGCGTTTGACAACGGAAATCCGGCACAGGCCTTTATCGGCGGTGACGCGATAGCCGGCCGCTATCACTATGGAGACAGAACGGACGGGTTCAATTTCGTCCGCGAAACGATGAAGATCGGGCAAGCACTCGAACGGATCACCCAATGCGCCGAAGACCCGGCGCAAGGAACCGTCTATATGGGCTCGCTTCCCGCCGACAGCCATCTGCCCGGATTTGCCGAAGCCAATAGCCTCCCCTTTTTACCACGCGGAATACGCCCGCGCCTGTGGATCGGCAATGTCTCCAGCATTCCCTGCCATTATGATACTTTCGACAATATGGCATGCGTCGTGGCGGGGAGGCGGAGCTTCACCCTCTATCCACCAGAGGCCATAAGCGACCTGTATGTCGGGCCGATCGACCATACCATGGCCGGACAACCGATAAGCCTCGCGGCTGGCGCCCCTCCCGGCGATCCGCGCTATCCACGATTTCAGGCGCTGCACGACAGGGCGATCGTGGCCGAGCTGGAACCGGGCGATGCACTCTATCTGCCGAAGCTGTGGTGGCATGCCGTCGAGGCCAGAGACAACTGGAACCTGCTCGTCAATTATTGGTGGGATGCCTTTTCCGCCGGGCCAGACGCTCCCTTCACGACCATGATGCTGGCGATGATCGCCATTGCGGAACGGCCCTCACCGGAACGAGCGGCATGGCGGGCCTTTTTCGATCATTATGTCTTTCGCCCCGATGGCCACCCGCTGGCACATCTGCCGGAAGACCGACACGGCATTCTCGGCCCGCTCGATAAGGGAAATTACGGCAGAATCCGTGCCATGGTCATGCAATTATTGCGCGGCAACTGACCGAAAAAGCCATAAAAAGAGCGGGGCCGTACCGCACATACGACCCCGCCCATCGTCGTTCCGTTACCGATGGTCGATCAAGGACTAATAGGGAACTCGAACATGGCAACGGAGACGGGCGGCACCGAAAGTGCCCCCCACGACGATATTCTACTGCTGGCAATAGTGACCTGCGCCGGGGCGCCGACCTTGTTCACGGCGTCGACACTCTTACCGGTCAGCAACCAGCGCGTACCGGCACCATCTATGGCGAGGCCATCGAAAATGAGCCGGGCCGTTTGCGTTTCATAGGTGGCGTTGACCACGCCGATGCGCAGCGTCCGGCCGTCCGGCCCAAGCGCCGCAACGATGTCGAGCGGATAGGTCGAACTGCCTGCCCGCACCTGCGGATGATCATAACCGACCGGGAAGCGCTGCTCCGGCTGCGGCGAATTGCCGGAAACGGTAAGAGGAATCACGCCGGCCCCGAAATGCTCGCCATAAAGCTTGAATATGAGCCCCGTGCTGTTCAGCACCGATGCAGTGGGGGTGATGTCCATTGTCGACGCACCGGTCGTGAACGCGCTCATTTTCAGGAAATCGGTGTGACGCAGCATTTCCTGCATCACCATCGCATAGGCGAGCGCCGATTTGAGAGTAGCCCCGCCAAAATAGGCATATTCATCGATCGACAGAAAAATGTCGTCCTTATCGATATCGGGAAAGCGCTGCCGATAGATGTTCCAGATTTCCGCCTTCATCCGCACCTGGTTCGAAGGGGACCGCGCATATTCGATCAGTTCCGCATCGGCCGGTGCGTCGGGCCGTTTTTCGGCCGTGTCATACCAGTGCTCGCTGACACCGTCGAAATTGCCCCAGGCCTTGGCAAAGAGGCCGCCGGTCCAGTCTTCCTCCGTCCCGAATTTATGCCGGATGCTCTCAAGTGAGGGGTTTTCCTTCACCTCCCGCGGCTTGAGCTGATCCGGCATGGCCCCCGATCCGATCAGCACGATCGACGGATCGACCGCGCGCATCGCTTCCGCAAAACGGTTATGCTTGATCATGAAATAGTCGAGCGTGGTTCGCCCGATCTGCCACCAGCCATAAGGCTCGTTACCGATATTCCAATATTTCACAGCATAAGGTTCCGGATGACCGTTGGCGGCACGCTTCGTCCCCCATTCACTGATTGCCGGACCGTTCAGATATTCCACTTCTTCCGCAGCGGAGTTGGCATCACCCAGCCCCGCATTGACCGTGACATAAGGCTCGACGCCGAGAATGCGCGTCAACTCCATCCATTCATCCATGCCGATGTCATTGGGCTGCATCGCGCTCCACGCATGGTCGAACATCGGCGCGCGCCTGTCGCGCGGCCCGAGGGCACCGTGCCAGTCCCAATCGGACAGGAAATTGCCGCCCGGCAACCGCCACATGCCCGAATTCAGCGAGCGGGCAATCGCGGTCGTATCCGCGCGCCACCCGTTGATATTATCGGCGGGCATCAGAGAAACCGCATCCACCCTGAAAGCTCCCGCACCCGTGCCGGTGATTTCCAGCCGGGCATCGGCCGCATCTCTGGTGGGCGTGAAAGCATATTCCACCCGCTGCCAGTCCTTCCCGGGGGTTGGGAGGGAAATGATCCGGCGATCGGCCTTACCCTCGCCCCAGATCAGTGCGACCTGCACTTTAGCGCCAGGATCGCCCGCCAGCCAGAGATGGCCGACATAAGGCGTGCCGGCCGCCACGCCGATGCCCGACTGACCAAAGCCCCGTACCTCCGCCCCATTCAGGACGACTCGCGGCGACTGCTTGCCGACAAAAGGGGCCGAAGCATCCATGGCGACGGCATTCTCATCTCCGATCGGCCGCCATTTGCGATAGGAAACCCCGGAGCGCCCCTCGGGATTGGGCGGAGGGGGCACATCCTTGGCCGCAACCACGACCGGATAATAAAATTTACGGTCATCCAGCATTTCCGCCCAAAGACTGTTCGCCACCAGCCCGCCGATCGGCTCGATAAACATGCCATAAGCATAGGGTGTTACGGGGGCGGAACGCTGCCCGGCGTCGATTTTCACGCTGATTATTTCGGGGCTGGTTTCGGGTGTTCGCGCACCAGTTGCCACCGGGACAATCGCCATCACCCCCCACAAAACCGTAAAAGCAAGGCGACCCAGAGCTGTTTGTTTCCGCACCCATCCCCCTCCGCATATTACTCTGATTTAATATATTATCACAACACCAATGATAGCGATACCAAATTTATTATCATCAGGAAACCTCGTTGAAATCATAAAAATATTCTATTGTTTTTATATTGTTATGGAATTTACCGGATGGAGGCCATCGGCATTCCGTAAAAATTTCCTTCCATTCCCAATTGACAGATCGGATATTTACACAGACAAATTAACCCACAAGAGGCTTGATCAAAGCTCTGGGAGAAACAACCGAGATCCGGAACAATCCGGGAGAGGGCAGGATGAGATGACAGATTATCGCAACACCAGCACTCATTCCCGGCATATGCCGAACCCGCGCCGCCAACGCTTTTCCAGAAGCGTCAGGGACTTCATCACCCCACTCGCCCTCGCCCTGGCCACAATCCCCCTGCCCGTGCAGGCGCAGATGGCGACGCAAGTCCCCGCCCCCGTTCCCGGTGCACAACCAGCCATGGTCGAACGCATCAGGGTCCATTCGGCCGCCCTTGAAGGCAATCTCGAAGGGGACTTCGCTGACCGCGACGTCATCGTGATCCTTCCGCCAAGCTACTCCAGAGAGCTGGGAAGACATTATCCAGTTATCTATGCACTCCACGGCTATTCGATCGGCGCCGAACAATGGACTCATGAAATCCACGTTCCCCAGACCGTGGAAGGCGCCTTCGCCAAAGGCACTGCGGAAATGATCGCCGTACTGCCGGACAGCAAGACCGCGCACAACGGCTCCATGTATTCCAGTTCCCCGACAACCGGTGATTTCGAGACCTTCATATCCCGCGACCTGATCAGCTATATCGACAGCCATTACCGCACGATCGCCGACCGGCGCAGCCGCGGACTGGTCGGCCATTCGATGGGCGGATATGGCGCGACGCGGATCGGCCTCAAACATGCGGACATGTTCGGTGCTCTCTACCTCATGAGCCCATGCTGCCTTTCGACACGCGATCCTGCGTCTTTCGAACCCGATATGGAAACGAAAACCGCCGCGCTGAAATCGCCCGCCGATTCCGCAACGCTGCCCTTCGGCATACGCGGCGCGCTGGCCATGGCGGCCGCATGGTCACCCAACCCGAAAAACCCGCCGCTCTATCTTGATCTGCCGGTGAAGGATAAAGCGGTACGCCCGGACATCATGGCCAAATGGATGGCGAATTCACCGCTTGCTTTTGCCGATCAATATATCGGCAATCTGCGCCGTTATGCCGCCATCGCGATGGATGTGGGTGATCAGGACGGGCTAAAGGCCGACACGGAAAAGCTGCACGATCTGATCGGCAGCTATGGCATCGCCAATAGCTTCGAAATCTATCCCGGTACGCACACCAGCGCCGTCGCCGATCGCTTTCAGAACCATGTGATGCCCTTCTTCGGCAAATATCTCGCGCACTGATCGATCCTCTTGGCCAGATTGCGGAGCCATTCCATGAAACACCTGCCCGTTGCGGCGATTGCCGCCTGCCTCCTCGCCCCGGCATCAGTCATGGCACAGGTCTGGCAGGCCGATCAGGGGGACGGCACCTTCCGCAATCCGGTCCTCTATGCCGATTATCCCGACCCCGACATCATCCGCGTCGGCAAGGATTTCTATTTCGCCAGCACGACATTTGTGAACATGCCGGGCATCACCATCCTGCATTCCCGCGATCTGGTGAACTGGGAGTTTTACAGCCATGTGGTCGAAAAGCTGGAAGGCACGGCCGCCTACGACCTGAGGGGCAGCGATAGCTATCGGCGCGGACTTTACGCCACCAGCCTGCGCCATTCCCGGGGCATGTTCTATCTCGCCGTGACACCTGTGGGTTTCAACACCCGCATTTACTATGCCCCTGATCCGCGCGGCCCATGGCGCTATCATGAGCTTGACCGCGAAGCCTTTGATCCAGGCCTGTTCATCGACGATGACGGCACCGGCTATATCGCTATGGCGGTCAACACCGACGGCACGATCACCCTGCTGACACTCGACCGCGATTTCAGCAAGGTCGTCAGCGCCCGGAAGATTCACCACATAAAGGGCGGGGAAGGATCGAAGATCATCCGGCGCAACGGCTGGTACTATATGTTCAACGCCATCCCGCCCCGGCTTGCGCTCACCGTGTCACGATCGCGCAGCCTGTTCGGCCCCTGGGAAACCCGCGAGCAGATTGACGACAAGACCGGCGGTCATCAGGGCGCGCTGGTCGACCTGCCGGATGGACGCTGGTTCGGCTTCGTCATGGTCGACGCCGGATCGATCGGCCGGATGACCAATCTCAGCCCCATATTCTGGAAAGACGACTGGCCGATATGGGGCACGCCTTCGGCGCCGGGCCGCGTCCCCGACCGGGCTCGCAAACCCCTTGACGGCTTTGCACCCACGCAGCTTGCTTCCTCAGATGACTTCGCCGCACCCCGGCTCGGCATGCAATGGCAATGGAACCATAATCCCGACAATCGCGCCTGGTCGCTTGGCGAAAGACCGGGTTGGTTACGGCTTCATGCCACCATAGCCCCCGGCCTCTGGTCCGCACGCAACACGCTGGTGCAAAAGGCGCAGGGACCGCGCAGCCGCGCCGCCGCCAGGCTGGATATTTCCGCTATTCGCGAAGGCGATCGTTGCGGCCTCGGCACGTTCGGCCAATATAGCGCGACCATCGCCGCAAGCCGCGATGCAAACGGCGCCCCGTTCCTGTCCGTAACCCTGATCGAAAGCACCGAAGAAGGGCCGCGCGCAGACGTCCGCGTAGCAAAACACCCCATTGCCGGCTCGCTGCTATGGTTATCCGTCAATGCCGACTTCACCACGGACAAGGGCAGCCTTTCCTATAGCCTCGACGGACAGCACTGGACACCACTCGGCGGCAGCTTCCCGCTTGCCTTCGCCTGGCGCACCGGCACGTTTCAGGGCGAACAATTCGCCCTCTCCTGCTTCAACGGAAGCGGGAAAGGCGGCTTTCTGGACATCGACACCTTCACCCTCATGCCGGGAGACCCCGAATGACCCGAGGCCTGCTCCTGCTTGCCGCGACTGCCTTGCTGACGCCCGCCCCGTCCTCCGTCTGGGCCGACGAGCTTGATCCGACCGGCCAATGGACCGCCTATGAGGGCGGCAATGCAGCCTTGCCGCCCATGGGCTGGAACAGCTGGAATGCCTTTGCCCTCGACATAGATGAAGAGAAGATTCTCGGTTCGGCGGAAACGATCGTCGCCTCTGGTCTGGCCGCGAAAGGCTATCGCTATATTGATCTCGACGAGGGCTGGTGGGCGCGGCGCGGCGCGGACGGGCGGCTGGTCATCCGCACGGATCGTTTCCCGTCGGCGATCCGCAGCGACGGCTCCACCAGCTTCCGCCCGCTGACCGACCGGTTGCATCGCATGGGGCTGAAGGCCGGCATTTATTCGGAAATCGGGCGCAACAGCTGCGGCCAGATCTACAGCGACGACAAGGCCGGCCTGCCCAGCGGCACGGTCGCCGAACGGGAAATCGGGCTTTACGGCCATGTCGATCAGGATATCGCCCTTTATTTCGCGGAATGGGGCTTCGACCTCATCAAGGTGGATGGATGTGGCATCAGGGGCCTACCGGAAACCAGCCCGCGCGTATTGTCCGGCGAATTCCGGGCCTTTCCCCCGCTGATCGATTCGGATTCGCTGGGCCGGACCGATATTCCCGCCGTTCGCGCGCTTTTCACTCAGGTCACGGAGGCGCTCAACCGGCACAATCCCGACAAGGATTTCATATTCTCGCTCTGCATCTGGGGGTCGGCCGATGTCCGTTCCTGGGCGAAGAATGTCGGGAATATGTCCCGCACCAGCGAAGATATTTTCCCGATATGGGGCCGGATGCTGTTCAATCTCGACAGTTCCTCGCGGCGCGCGCTCTATGCGCAACCGGGGTCGTGGAACGATCCGGATATGCTCTATGTCGGCAATGGCGAGTTCGACGCCGATCACCTGACGGAAGCACGCACACATTTCTCGTTATGGGCGATGCTCAATGCGCCGCTCATCATCGGCTATGACCTGCGCCACGCAGCGCCCGACCTGATGGCCATATTGGGCAATGAACGGGTCATCGCGCTCAATCAGGACCCTGCAGGCAATCAGGCCGTGCTCGCCTATGATTCCGACGATGTGCAGATCTATGCCAAGACATTGGCAGACGGCTCAAAGGCGGTGGCGATTTTGAACCGCACTTCGGCTCCGCTCGACGCGATACTCACCGCTGACCACCTCAAATTTCGCGCCGATGCCAACATCGGCCTCACCGATTTATGGACGGGCGAGTCGTTGCACTTTCGCGGCGAGCATGGCTTCGCGCTCGCGCCGCGCCAGACCCTGATCTTTCGGGCCAATGGCAAACGCGCGCTGCCCAATGGCTATTATCTCTCTGAAATGCCCGGCAGCGTAAACCCCGCAGTGGACGGTATCACCGTGCCCCAACCGGAACCTGTCACCCATCGCGCGATTTTACCCTGGCAGGCCACGCACGGCACCGGCGAACATCCCCGCTATGGCGGCTGGGGCGGTGCGCAGGCTGACGCAACGCCCTATGGTGAAGAACTTGCCATAGCGGGCCATCGCTTCACAAGCGGTATCGGGGTTCTCGCCAATTCGCGACTGGAGGTTCGCAATGACGGGTTTACGCGATTCTCGGCCATGGTCGGCGTAGATGACAGCGCCCGAGACCGCAGCGAGCCCGTTACATTCGCCATTTACGGGGACGGGAGGTTGCTCGCCCGATCCGCCCCCAAATATTTCGGCGAATCTCCCTCGCCAATTGAAGCCAATGTGGCGGGGGTGAAGTTGCTGGAGATCGTGGCCCGCAGCGCACACCCCATGCGCTTTCCCGATCCCGTGACATGGGGTGATGCTGCCCTGACCCGTTAGGGTCAGGACCCATTACTGGCACTGTTGAGGTTTGAAGCAAAATGGCTCAGCGCAAGGAGGAAAGGCGCAGGAATATGCCGATATTTCCAGA
>SBGG01000021.1 GCA_006226685.1 Sphingomonadales bacterium | reverse complement strand
TGGAGCGCAATGGCTTCACATCGAAGGTCCACCACAAGAAGCCGCCGCATCGCGACATGCCGGTACACACGAAACGCTCCAATGCGGGTAAATCCATCATCCGTTCACCCGTCGAGCATGTCTTCGCTGACCAGAAATCCCGCATGAGACTGTTCGTCCGTACCGTCGGCATAAAAAGAGCGGAAATGAAAATCGGCCTCGCCAACCTCGTCTACAATATCAGGCGATACCTATACCTCAAACGCGTCAATGTCGCCTGAACAGGCGATCCTGCGTGCCGAAGCCAGCGACGAACGGTAGAAATGAAACCAAATCCTCACTGTCACACACCGGAAATGCCCAAATCATCAGCCACCCAGCGCCAAAACCCGATTCTTCGATCCGTCCGCCTGCAAGATCTCCGGTATCAATCCCCATACTTGGCTGACCGAAACACTCGGCAAGCTGGCCGCGGGTCATCTTGCCAATGCCGTCGGCGAGCTCATGCCCTGGACCGACGTGGCCTGACAACACCGCTTACCTATAACTTCAACAGGCTGATCTTCCACGAACGCCGTGAAAGCATCGGGTGACTCTGCCTGAAGCCAGGAAGAACCCGGTCAAACCGCACAAAATGCTGCCGGAAACAGACCAATGGCACGCCCATAATAATCAGGCAGTGTAGGGAGCGATCCTCGCCAGACCAAACCACTTCGAACTACCCGGTTTTTGCGGGTGTCCAGTTGGCTCCCCATGAATCACGCAATCAACGCCAGGGGAATCCCAAAAATCACCTTTCTGCCAATGTAGTGTCGCCTATAAACGCGGACTCTAAGGGGAACAGGTCACCTTGTGAGGGGAGAAATCGCTTTGGAAAGTTCGTTATCGAGGCGTAGCTGAGCTCGGCTTAAGTGTCCACGCGCCGGGGTGAAATCCGGAGCGAATTGGACCGCTAATTCAAATTCTTTGGTTGCGGCATACAACGATCCCAGTTTCTCCAGAATGAGACCGCGCTCAATATGCGCATGAGCCTCAAAGGCATCACCTCCCATGAATTGCTCATGAGCTTTGAATGCCCTGTCCCAGAAACCACCGAATCGTAGGAATCGTGAATACCACAGCTGCGTGCCTCTGGAGCGAGGTTTGTCTGAGGTGAACAATGCAATCGCGGAACTTATGTTTTCAATTTTTCCTCCGTTTTCGGTGTATATGGCTATAGCTTTTCCGAGCGGAACGCCAAGGCAACGGTTTCCATCTTTTTCAATCAGGCTTTGTATGATGCCTGCAGCCTGATCAAAAATTTTTCTTCTCGACAAATGTTCTGACATGGCAAATAGTACATCATTATCATTGGGAATATTTTTTAGAGAGAAATTTAAAACAATTTCTTGTAATGAAAGTCTTCTATTTAATTTTTCCGATAAGCCTAGTAAATAAGATTTATTA
The DNA here is from genome assembly GCA_006226685.1 of Sphingomonadales bacterium. Lineage (GTDB taxonomy): Bacteria > Pseudomonadota > Alphaproteobacteria > Sphingomonadales > Sphingomonadaceae > Sphingobium. The sequence continues at coordinate 31,852 of SBGG01000021.1, read as the reverse complement.
CATTTTCTAGATTTTAATAATAAGTTATTTATTTTTGAAATATTGGGAAATTCATCGAGTAAAATTCTTATAACTTTGCTTAGTATTCCTGAATTTTTTAGATATTGAAGGACCATGTGTCCAGAATCCGGAATGTCAATCCCGTGCAAATTGTGCATATCTTTTAAAATATTCACATGCTTATTATCCTGATATTTTGAATCAAATAAGCAAAAAATTTCTGGATCGTTAATGATTGGGAGTATGTATTTCTTAATTTCGAAATAATTTTCGATAAATTGAGAATAATCAGATGCCCAGCGACGTTCTATCTTTGGATCTAGTGATGCGAGCGGGGCGCATAGGATAATTCGGTGGGGGAGGAGGTGGTTTGCGGCTCTCAAGCAACCAAAGCTGCCCATCGATGCACCAAACAAGATAACTCTGTGTGGAGATATATCTGAAATTTTATTCTTAATTACTTCCATTAACTGGAGAAAATCATCCCTAAGATACCAAGAATTGTCTGTATTTCTTACAGAAATATATGAAATATTTTCTTTTTGGAAAAAAGATTTGCCAAAAAATTCTGCTGGAGGAGGTTCTTTTCTTTCTGAAAAGGCTATAACTAATATTTTTGATTTGAAATCTTGGAAAATGGCTTCGTGAAAGTCGCTTTTATAAAAGCAGGCCGGACCATCGGCTTTGTTAGACAGCATTAATCCTCACTCCCGCTTTTGTAATTAGAAGTCGTCCTTATTGCAGCATCCATAAGTTGCAGATCAATAGAATCTTGCCGCCCTTGGGTGTCCTTTTCCAGGGCAGAGAGGACAAGGCTTGGTGGGATGCGCGATGGATCTAATAGCGAATGGGTGTCTCCGCCCTTGCCAAAGATCGGATAAGGGAAGCGTTCAACTTGGCGTCCTGCGTAGTGGCATAAAAAGGCTAAGCTGGTATGCTGTCGGAGTTCAGTACCCATTTCAAGAAAGCTCAATGGGGGAGCTCCAAAAACATTTTGCCGGATTGAAGCAGGCAGGGACCATATTCTGAATATGGTGTTAGCGGCTTCGGGATCAGCTAGTATGAATTGATCGCCCATAACGATGCCATGAGGGTGTCCAATCTTTATTGGTATGTCTGAATATATGATCTTATCATTATATACACTGTTATACAATTTTCCCCAATCAAATTCCGAGCATGAAAATAACTTCTTGTCCGGTCGTATTCTCAATATCAAATCATATTTCTCTTCTCTTAATTGAGATAATTCGTAGCATTTTTCTATTTTGTAATGCATTCTGAAGGTATTTGGAACAGAATTAGGAAATATTGAATCTGGGTCTATGACGGTCGATTTTGGACTTAGCACCCGCTCAATGTCATCAATCTCGACGTTGGCTTCCTTGTCAAATAGTCTGAACAGATTTGGGTATCGTGCGGTGAAACCACTTTTATTTTTTTCCCAAGATTTAGAGAATATTTCTGCAAACGGATTATAAAAATTCCGTTCCGCGTGATGTGGTGTAAGAGCTTTTCTTCCGATATTTTTCCATGTATGAACAAAAACATCATAGTCAACTTCATCTAGATTTAGAGCTGATTTCCAGGATGGTATTGCGTTTATATATCCTCGCATTTGACCGCTTACGCATATCGCAACGCGAATTCTTTTCCTGCAAAATTCTCCCAAGTTTACTCGTTTTGGGCCAGAAATCCTGTTAATGTTCTCATTGGCTATCCATTCCATTGAATTTCTTGCAGGAAGAGTTTCTTTTGTTTCTGGAAATTTAAATAAAATACTTTTCATTTTTTCTTTTATGAAATGAACTTTTCCGCTATCATATGCGGTTGACGTCCAAAAATAGAAAAGAAAAACCTTGGGGTTGTCGTCAAATAACCCATTTTCTCCGGAATGTAACATCCATCTAATAAAAATTTTATTTTCTGAGTTACATATTGTGAAAAAATCCTTATAATCCATGTGTGATATTATTGATTTCCATTTTTTCATATCACATTTTAGGGATTCTTCTTTATTGTATTCAAATCCAATAAGAAAAAATGAATTTATGCTTACATCAATTTCCCTTCGGTGGTGTAATTTATTTATTCTATATTTTATGATCGATAAAATTTCATCTGATTTATTCTTGAATTCTCCCTTGTGATTAATGATGATCTGCACAAGGGTGTAGCTTAGGCTCTTGAAATTATTTTCGCTATTATACAATATCTTAATAAAAGCTTGTTCGCTAAGTCCTAAAATTATTCTTTTCACATCAAGAGTGTTAGAGGCTTTCAATAAATCAAATATAGATTTTTGATAAAATATATTTGTACATGAGTTTATGAAATCAGGTTCGTTGAAAAGGGTCGTGATTTTTTCTATATCGCCGTGAAGGCGATTGTATATATAAAAACCGTCAGGAGGGAATTGAAAGGTACCTTTGTTCCCACATAATGATTTTATTTCATTAAGAGTTTTATTGATTTCTTCCAAAAAATCCACCTGTGCTTAGCATTTTAATTGCAAACCATGGCAGGGAGTATGGCTATTGCTGCATAGTGCTTCATATTCCTCAGGGATGCCGCAGAATATGATGTCGCCTGCATCCACCAAATCATAACGCACGATGGCGCCTTCTGCGATAAGATGGTTATAAATCGGGGCGACATAGAGTTCCGGGGCTTGCGGTTTTGCGCATTCGGCTTCGAAGGCGCGATGATAGTCCGTATATGTGGCAAAATGATATAGTCCCGTACAGCACAGATCGGAAATTGGTATTTTCTCCGTAGTCCGAATGACGCGTGTATCATTTTGGTTTGCGGGTTCGACGAAGGACCAGTTATCGCCAGATCCTCGAAAGACCTCCAGAACTCCTGCGGCATCAGGAAATCGTGGCGGATACGGCCGAAAACCACCAATGTTGAATGTGTCGATGTTGAAAATCGTAAGAGAGCACTTCTCGTCGACTCCTTGTCTTTCAAGGCCTAGCGCTACTGTTTCGGCTTGTCCGCGGGTCGGTTTGTCGAGAATCTCAATACGAAAATCCTTCACGCCCAGACTTGTAAGATGCTGGATGAGGAAATCCTCCAGTCCGGGTTGTGCTAGAGCGATGAATAGAAACGTTTCCGTTTCGAAAGCGGATCGAAAACTGTTGATCGAGTAATCGAAAACCGTGTGCCCGTGGAGAGGCAGCATATATTTGGGGCGATCGTAGCCCTGTTTTGTAAACCGGCTCGATAGTCCGGCCATGGGAATGACGATCATAGGTCGCTCTCGAAAAGATAATAATAAAGTCGAAGGGTGTTGGCAAGGAAGGCGCGCTGACGATCAGGCCGGTCAGCGTGCAAAGGGAGCATGGATAAAAATAACAAAATCAACAATGCCTTGAGCTCGGGTGTGTCGAACGGGATATCGCCGATGTGCATTGACCATAAATGATGTTCAAGCCAATCGGATACGGCGATACCCGGCAACTCAAAGTCAAAGTTGAGACTGGAACCAATAGTCATGTCAAAGGTAAAGCGCCCGGCGAGAATAAGATCGTATCGGCCGACGATTGAATGGGCAAGCTTTGCCATGTCATAGCGGATATCTCCGCCGACTGTCATATGCTGACCATCCAGAGTCCCACGGGGATCGAGAAGGCGAACTCGCCCGGAACGGCTATTATATAATATGTTAGAAAAGCAGAAGTCGCCGTGCATGATGGTGGCTGGACGAGGAGTGCACTCCTCCAGAAGTGAGATCATCTTCTCGGCAATAAAGAGTGGGGAAGGGAGGGGCTGTCCGTTCAACATTGTTGGGAGAGAGAGGTTTAACCCGCTCTCCCGCTCGAACCGGGATAAGCGCTCGTATGTTTTCGTAGCTCCGAGTAGTTGGAGTGCCGTATCCGGTGCATCCTGACATGGGGTCGCAGCAAACTGCTCGAGGCAGTCCTGACAAGAATCGAGAATATGATGCCAAGCCCCTTGGTCTAACCGTCCGAATACATAAAGATCCTGAAGTGTTGGAAGATATTCATATTCAGTGGCATACTGATACCCTCCATCCGCAGTCGGTGATGCGTCGATAAGGCGACCTGTATAAATTTTAAGTCTCGAAGGCAAATTGGTAAACCAATATGCTTCGGATGCGATTTTGGTAGATTGCTTGCTGCTTTTTCGGATAATTCCACCTGTCATGGAGAGCGCGTTGAAAGAGCGCGTGGCGGCGTATGTACTGCGGGCTTGGTAGAATGTTTGTAGATGACCGAAATCGCTCCAGCTATCACATTGCAAAGGCTTCACCTTATGCTCCGATGCGTAGCGTGCAAGTGCCGTGAGAAAATCGCCGTTGGAATAACGAAGGGCGTTTGCCAAACTATTTGCGTCACTAAAAGAGAAATAGCCGATGAGGATGTCGGTTGATACATCATCAGGCAGTTGATTTGCTTGAGCAAATTGTTGATGGCCTGTGCCGATGATGCTGTCCTGTCGAGAAAAAGCTACGCCCCAGGAATAGGGACTCGCCGATTGGGAGATCGCCCAGCAATCGGTCGTAACATCACTCAAATCGTCTAATGCTAGCAGAGTATCACCGTGCAGAATGCGCAGATGGCCGTCGGCATGCATATGGGTGAGGCAATAGAGGACCGAATTGCCGAGGCTTAGACCGTCTGGCGCGCGAATAATTGTAATGCCCAGAGAAGCGAGCATGGTTTCGTCAATCGGTTCCATAGCGAAGCTCTGCGGTACCGAGAGGAATATCCTGTCGTTCGGGGCAGCAGCGAGATGCTCGATCTGAACATGGATAAGTCGTTGATTGCCTAGTGGTAAGAAGCTTGGTGGAAGCTTGCCGTATTCTGCCACCATTTCGGGTTCGACATACGCCGCAGACGTTATGAGAATGTTCATTGAAACGCTTCATCCCCTAATAAGGCACAGATTTCTGCGTGGCTCATTGAGGTGAATTCCTCAGGACGTATCGCTCGGTCGTCAACGTAAAAGCCCTTGTTACCGGACCAAGGCTTGCCAACAATGATCTCATCATATGGAACCTCATTGTAGTTCAGCCACTCAATAATGATGGGCAAGGTGTTGGCATTGATCAACCCTACATTCCCGTCATAGGTTCGCATATTGCGAGCAGTATGGATAATAATCGTGAACCCCATTTCCTTGTATGTACGCAGGGTTTCGATAACCGCAAGGTTGGGTTTTTTGTCAGGATAGGGGGTTTGGGAATCTTCCACCGTCAATGTGCCATCAAGGTCAATGACTATTTTCGGGCTATTTGTATTGCTGCTTGATACAGTCATTTCATCACAATCCATATCCAAAAAAACCAGAGGTGCTTAATGCAGTCGACAGCTTTTGATATTTTCGAATCCCATCTCAACAGCCATTATCATAACGATCGGTAAAAGCCCGGCAAAGGAGTGCGAAGCACTGGAAAAAGCGAGGTTTGTTGCGTCGAATATGCCCTGACATTCAAGCGTGGCTGGCCTTTTTTAGGCATTCCTGAGAGATTATAAAACCAATAGCATGGGAAGAGGAGGTACCCGCGTTGGCGCATATCCGCTTCAAAAGAGATGAGATTTATGGCCGCGCAACACGGGAGAGTTTAGCACTCCAAACGATACCGATTACGGATGCAATCGTGCCTCCCACCACAATACCTGCCACTGTGGAGAGTGCTGCGCCGATAAGCCGGCCTAGCATGCCCCCCATCGGTTCCGCTATCCCGGCAAAATGATGCACGACCGTCGCAATCTGCTCTCCCGGGAAATGCACCCCCAGTTCCTCAAGCCCGTGCACGATGATCCCGCCGCCGACCCAGAGCATCGCTGCCGTGCCGATGGCGGTTAGCGCGGCCAATATCCTCGGCATTGCGTGAACCAGCATCGTGCCGATGGATTGCGCGACCGATCCGCCATTTTCGACCATGTGCAGGCCGATGTCGTCCAGCTTCACGATCAATGCCACCACACCATAGACCCCCGCGGTAATTACGAGGCTCACAACGATCAGGATGATCGCCTGTTCCCATAAGGGGGTATCCGCAACGGTTGAAAGGGCGATCGCCATGATCTCTGCGGAGAGAATGAGATCGGTGCGGATCGCGCCGCTGATGGTGGTTTGTTCGATATGGGCGGGATCCACAGGTTCCGCGCTGACCTTCTGTTCATGCGCCTGATGAGGGAGAAACTTCTCGATCAGCTTTTCTGCCCCCTCATAACAAAGATAGGCACCGCCCAGCATCAGCAAGGGAGTCAGTGCCCAGGGAGCCAGCGCGGAGAGCAGCAGTGCGCCAGGAAGCAGGAAAAGCAGCTTATTACGCACGGACCCCAGTGCGATGCGCCAGATGATCGGTAATTCGCGCTCCGGCGTCAGGCCGGTGACATAGCGCGGGGTCACGGCCGCATCGTCGATCACCACGCCTGCGGCCTTGGCGCTGGCCTTGGCGGCGGCGGCGCTGACATCGTCCACCGAGGCAGCGGCGAGTTTCGCCATCGCAGCGATATCATCAAGTAAGGCGATCAGGCCGACGGACATGGATGGAACTCTCCACGGAAAAAGGGGGGGCAGACTTGGCGCGTCCTCATCGTTCCGTCAACCGGCGGACGATGCAGGTGCTTCCCTTCCGGTCATTTTCTGGGCTAGGCTTGGGGTAACAAAGAGGTTCTTTTCCTATGTCTTTCTCTAGTCCCATCCGTTCTCTTCTTCTCTCTTCCCTCGCCGGAGCTCTGTTGATGTCCAGTCCTACAGCGGCGCGCGAAATGGCGTCGTCTGCCATAGCTGCCGCTCAAAACCTTACGCTCGAACGTATTTTCTCCAGTCCCGACCTTGCGGGGGCTCAGCCGCGCCTTCTGCGTATTTCGCCGGATGGCAAGCTGGTGACGCTGCTGCGCAATCGTCCGAAAGATCGGGATCGCTATGACCTGTGGGCGATCGATACGACGACCGGGAAGGAGCGGATGCTGGTCGATTCGCTGAAGCTCGGCAGCGGAGCGGAATTGTCGGAGGCCGAAAAGATGCAGCGGGAGCGTGCCCGTATCGGCGGGACGCGCGGTATCGTCGCCTATGACTGGGCCGCCGACGGCAAGCATATCCTCGTACCGATTGATGGGGATCTTTATCTTGCTGCTGTCGATGGGGCGGTTCAGCGTCTCACGGATACGCCCGAGGGCGAACTGAATGCTACGGTCAGCCCTGCAGGTGGCTATGTGTCGTTCGTGCGGGGCGGCAACCTCTTCGTCACCGGCCTTGCCGATAAGGTCGAGCGGCAGCTGACCGAAGGCGCGAGCGACACGGTGAGCTGGGGCGTCGCCGAATTCGTCGCGCAGGAGGAGATGGACCGTTCGACCGGTCATTGGTGGTCACCGGATGACAGCCATGTTGCAATTGCGCGGGTGGATGAAAGCCCGGTCGGCATCGTCAATCGCGCGGCGATCGGCGCGGAAGGGACGAAAATCTATCCGCAACGCTATCCGGCGGCGGGAACGCCCAATGCGCTGGTCGAGCTTTATGTGATGGACCCGCAAGGCAAGAGCCGGGTCAAGGTCGATCTCGGCGATAATCCCGACATCTATCTCGCCCGCGTCAACTGGTCGAAAGATGGTCGCACTCTTTATGTCCAGCGGGAGAGCCGTGACCAGAAGCGGCTCGACCTGCTTGCGGTCGATCCTGCGACCGGGGCGTCGCGCGTGGTGCTGACCGAAGCGGCAAAAAGCTGGATCAACCTCCACAATAATTTCCGCGCATTGTCGGACGGCAGCTTCCTGTGGTGGTCGGAAAAGACCGGCCATGGGCATCTCTATCGCATCGCGGGTGAGCAGTGGACCGCCCTGACCAGCGGCGACTGGGAGGTGCGCGATGTGATCGGTGTCGATGAGAAGCGCGGGCTCGTCACCTTCGCCGGCAATCGGGAAACACCGCTGGAGCAGCAGATTTATTCGGTGCCGTTAAAGGGTGATGGCGAAATCCGGAAGTTGGGCGAAGCGGGCTGGTGGAATAGCGGTGTGATGGATGGAGGCGCCAGCCGGATGATCGTTTCTCGCTCCAACAGTGAGCAGCCGGCGCAGATCTACCTGGCCGATCGGGATGGCAAGCGCCTGCGCTGGCTGTCGGAAAACCGGATCGAGGGCGCACATCCGATGGCGCCTTATTGGCGGGATCATGCGAAAACCGTTTTTGGCACGATCAAGGCCAAGGATGGCACCACGCTTTATACCAAGATGCTTACCCCGAAGCTGGAGGCGGGCAAGCGCTATCCGGTGTTCATGATCCATTATGGCGGGCCGGGCGCGGGGCGTCAGGTGACGAATATGTGGGGCGGCGCGCTGCCCCAATATCTGGTGGAAAAAGGATGGATCGTGTATGTCGTGGACAATCGCGGCACACCCGATCGCGGCAAGGCGTTCGAAGATCATCTCTATCATGCGATGGGTACGGTCGAGGTCGAGGATCAGCTTGCCGGGGTTGAGTGGCTGAAGCAGCAGGCCTTTGTCGATCCGAAGCGGATTGCCACCTATGGCTGGTCTTATGGTGGCTATATGACGCTGAAGCTGTTGGAAAAGGCGCCCGGCGTGTTCGCCGCAGGTGTTTCGGGCGCGCCGGTTTCGAAGTGGGAACTTTATGATACCCATTATACCGAGCGGTATCTGGGCGATCCCAATGCGGCGGACAGCGCCTATCCCGCCGCCAATGCGATTGCGGAGGCCGGGAAGATCACCGATCCGTTGCTGCTGATCCACGGCATGGCGGACGATAATGTGGTGCTGGAGCATTCTACCGCGTTCATGAGCGCGATGCAGGAACAGGGGAAGCCGTTCGACCTGATGCTGTATCCCGGGCAGACGCATCGCTTCGCGGGGGAGGGGCCGAATGTCCATGTCTGGCGGATGATCGAGCAATTTCTCGATCGGGTCGGTGCCGCGCCCGGATCGGCGAGTGGAAATTAACCGCTGGTTCGCGCTTTCAACAATCTGGAGCATTTTCAGGTCGGATGGAAATATCGACCGACTCGTAGATGTGACGAATGAAAGGGCTGGAGCGCCTGTTTTGTTTCGATCAAAGCAGGCACCCTAAGTGATTTGACGCATGTCAATGTGAAGCTTTTGTTACGGTGCCAGAGGCATAGTCCCGAAGACAAGAATAGTCAGGAAAGGACAGGAAATGGTTACCGACAACATTGCTTTACTGATGATAGTTGCAGGTGCGGTGCTTGCTGCGGGTATTGCTGGATTGCAGGCCGTTTTACAGCACCGGCATTGAACGACATGGCAGGAAAATAAGCTCCGGGCCCTCCGGTCCGGAGCATTAGACGTGCCTTTTCTACCTGTCATCGGGCGTTGCCTGGATGTTTCGGTACAGCAGGCCCGGTGTTCGGGGGGGCAAACCCGGCTGTTGAAAGACCGAAATCTGATCATGAGGCGAACAGGCCCTTTGCGTTACGGGTCGCAATAGGCTATCGGCGCGGCCTGCAATCCTGCGTGATGAATGGAGCGTTGAATTGGGCTATCGCGTCGTCGTCGTCGGTGCCACGGGTAATGTGGGCCGGGAAATGTTGAATATCCTTGCCGAGCGGGAATTTCCCGCTGATGAGATTGCGGCTGTCGCATCGCCGCGCTCGACCGGTACGGAAATTGAATATGGCGAGACGGGCAAAACCCTCAAAGTCAAAAATATCGAGCATTTCGATTTTTCCGGGTGGGACATGGCGCTTTTTGCGGCCGGTTCCGGCCCAACCAAGGAATATGCGCCCAAGGCGGCGGCGGCCGGTTGTGTCGTTATCGATAACAGCTCGCTGTTCCGGATGGACCCCGATGTTCCGCTGATCGTGCCGGAGGTGAACCCGGAGGCGATCGACGGCTATACGAAGAAGAACATCATCGCCAACCCGAACTGCTCGACCGCGCAGATGGTGGTGGCGCTGAAGCCGCTGCACGATGCGGCGAAGATCAAGCGCGTCGTCGTTTCCACCTATCAGTCGGTATCCGGCGCGGGCAAGGAAGGCATGGACGAGCTGTTCGAGCAGTCCCGCAATATCTTTGTCGGCGATCCGGCCGAACCGAAGAAGTTCACCAAGCAGATCGCGTTCAACGTGATCCCGCACATCGATGTCTTCCTGGATGATGGCTACACCAAGGAAGAGTGGAAGATGGTGGTCGAGACGAAGAAGATCCTCGATCCGAAGATCAAGCTGACCGCGACCTGCGTGCGCGTGCCGGTGTTCGTTGGCCATTCGGAAGCGATCAACATCGAGTTCGAAGAGGAAATCTCGGCGGACAAGGCGCGAGAAATTCTGCGGGAAGCGCCGGGCATCATGGTCGTCGACAAGCGCGAAGACGGCGGTTACGTCACGCCAGTCGAATGTGTCGGCGATTATGCGACCTTCATTTCGCGCGTGCGCGAGGATCCGACGGTGGAGAACGGACTCGTTCTCTGGTGCGTCAGCGACAATCTGCGCAAGGGTGCGGCATTGAATGCGGTGCAGATCGCCGAGCTTCTGGGCCGCCGCCACCTGAAGAAAGGCTGACGCGTGCCGCTACGGCGGCACCGTTGATTTCGACACAGGGTATGAGCAGGGGCGGTATCGAAAGATGCCGCTCTTTGTTGTTTCCGGATAGATGACGGTTATCACCACCGTCAGGCGGGCTTCAGTCCTGACGGTGGTGATGGACCGCCATATAGTCAAATGTCCGGGGATGAATATCGCGAGGGCGGCAGGGCGTTCCGACATGGCGGTTTGCGTTGGCCCTTTCTCTTTCCCTTATGCGCGGGCATAGGGGGCACCGCTGCAACTCGAATGGCGACGGGATAGTTTCCTCATCTTCTGAGGTAATGCCTATCCGGGACAAATGCTGGTAAAGGCTGACGGGCATCATGACTGACATTCGCACATATACTCTCCCCGGTTTTGATGGCGCGGCACTGGCCGTGCATGAGGCGGGGGACGAGGGTGGGCGGCCTTTTTTCCTGATGCATGGCCTGTTTTCGAGCGCACAGGTCAACTGGATTAAATATGGTCATGCAGCGACGCTGGCAGAGGCGGGTTTCCGGGTCATCATGCCCGATTTTCGCGCCCATGGGATGAGCGCGGCGCCGCAAGCCCCAGAGGCCTATCCCGATCATGTGCTGGTGAAGGACATGCTGGCGTTGATCGACCGGCTGGATCTTACCCATTCTGACTTTAATCTGGGCGGTTTTTCGCTGGGCGCGCGTACGACGGCGGCGTTGCTGATCGAGGGGGTCCGCCCGCGCAAGGCCGTGCTGGCGGGCATGGGGCTGGCCGGGCTGGATCGCTGGTCCGGGCGCAGCCGTTTCTATCTCGATGCGATCGCGATGCGGGAAACGGTGAAGCGCGACGATCCGCATTTCATGGCGGTGATGTTCATGAAAACGATGAAGATCGATCCGGAGGCCGCGCGGCTGCTACTGGAATCGAGCGCTGATCTTGATCTTGCTGCGTTGCTGGAGATCGACCTGCCGACCGGCGTTATCTGCGGCGATGAGGATCAGGATAACGGGTCGGCGCCGCAATTGGCGCAGGCCTTGCCCGACGCCCATTATTATGAGGTGCCTGGCACCCATATGAGCTGCATTGCCAAGCCCGAACTGGGGCGTGCGATCCGGGATTTCCTGATCGGATAAGCTGGAAAATCGGGCGGAGCGCGCCGCGATGCGCGCCCATTGCAATCCGGCCCTCATTCTCTGCGGTGCCGGATGTTGCTATCTGGCCAGAAAATACGCTGTTCCCGGTTTTACCCGTTTCAAGGTGGTTTGCGATCTGAGCGAACCAGATCGCAAACCACCCTTTCTTTCTGATTTTTCGCGATTTCCGAGCCGTCAGATGATGCTGTCGGACCGAAAATCGCGCCTATGATCCCGTGGTGGCGGGATCAGAGCTGGCCGAGCATATATTCGGCGCTCGACACCTTGAAGTCGCCGGGTGCTTCGACGTTCAGTTCTTCGACGACGCCGTCATTGACGATCATCGAAAAACGCTGGCCGCGCGTGCCCATGCCGAAACCGCTGCCGTCCATGGTCAGGCCAATGGCCTTCACAAAGTCGCCATTGCCGTCGGCGAGCAGGGTCACCTTGCCATCGGCGCCGGCGGACTTGCCCCAGGCGCCCATGACGAACGCGTCATTGACCGCAGTGCCCACGACTTCGTCGATTCCCTTTGCCTTCAGTTCATCGGCCTTTTCGATGAAACCGGGGAGGTGCTTGGCCGAGCAGGTCGGGGTGAACGCGCCGGGGACGGAGAACAGCGCGACCTTGCGCCCGGCGAAAAAGTCCGCGCCGTCAATTTTTTCGGGGCCGTTCTCGGTCATTTTGACGAAGGTGGTGGAGGGCAGCTTGTCGCCCTTTGCGATTGTCATGATCTCAGTCTCCTCGGCTTGTGGAATGCCGCGCCATCAGTTGGGGCGCGGACGGCGCAAGTCAAGGGGCAGCGGCCTGTGGGATGATTTTCCACGGCCATTTTGAACGGTTTTCATCTTTATATCAGGCGAATGGAAAAGAGGTTGCCCCCGCCCTGCGCGGGCGGGTAAGATCATCCCCATGGTTATCGTTCCTCCCGATGACGCCACCGGGGCTCCTCGTTTCTACGCGGGGCGGATGCTTCTGGCGATGCCGGGCATGGCGGATGGCAATTTTCATCGCGCGGCCATTGTCATGTGCGTTCATGACGAACATGGCGCGCTGGGGCTGGATGTCGGCAATCCGGTCGAAGGGCTGAGCCTCGCCGAGCTGATGGCCGGTTTTGAAATAGAAGCGCCGCAGCTGGCCCATATACCGGTAATGTGCGGCGGTCCGGTCGATCCGCAGCGCGGCTTCGTGCTGCACAGCAATGACTGGAGCGGGCAGGATTCCGTTTCCGTGGGCGAGGACTGGGAGTTGTCCGGGTCGCTCGATGTGCTGAAGGCCATCGCCGCGGGGCATGGGCCGGACCATTATATCGTCGCGCTCGGCTATTCGGGATGGAGTGCGGGCCAGCTCGAGCATGAAATGACCCGGCATGGCTGGTTTCTGGGGAACGCAATACCGCAGTCTCTCGCGGAGATGACGCCAACAAGGCGGTGGGACCAGTGTTTTGCCGCCTGTGGGGTCGATACGCGTCTGTTGGCAGGCGAAGCCGGACAGGCATAAGGGCGGAAATCAGTGGGTTATTCCACAATTCATGGCGATGGGAACGCTACTTAAAGGAAGCTTTATATTGCCTTGCCTGTGGCTGTGGCGATTGCTAAAGGCTGTCCGATCACCGTCTGCCGATGGGGGACGGCTTTAATATTCCTGTTTATTGAGGGAGACTGTCCGTGGCCACCGCCGCAATCGACAATGATTATGTGATCGCCGATATCGGCCTTGCCGATTTCGGTCGCGCCGAAATCGCCATCGCCGAAACCGAAATGCCTGGCCTGATGGCCCTGCGTGAAGAATATGGCGCGGCGCAGCCGCTCAAGGGCGCGCGGATCACCGGTTCGCTGCACATGACGATCCAGACCGCCGTGCTGATCGAGACTCTGGTCGCGCTGGGCGCCGAAGTGCGCTGGGCGACCTGCAACATCTTCTCGACGCAGGATCACGCTGCCGCCGCCATCGCTGCCGCCGGTATTCCGGTGTTCGCGGTGAAGGGCGAGAGCCTGGCCGATTATTGGGATTATGTCGGTCGCATTTTCGACTGGGACGATAGCTCGGGCCGCACCGCCAACATGATCCTCGACGATGGCGGCGACGCCACCATGTTTGCGCTCTGGGGCGCGCGCATCGAGGCCGGCGAGGAACTGCCCGAACCCGGCAATGCCGAGGAAATCGAGTTTCAGCGCGCGCTCAAGGCCTTCGTCAAGGCGAAGCCCGGCTATCTCACCATGTCGGTCGCCCATATCAAGGGCGTGTCTGAAGAGACCACCACCGGCGTACATCGCCTCTATCACATCGCCAAGGACGGCAAGCTGCCTTTCCCGGCGATCAATGTGAACGACAGCGTCACCAAGTCGAAGTTCGACAACCTTTATGGCTGCAAGGAATCGCTGGTTGATGCGATCCGTCGGGCGACCGACGTGATGCTGGCCGGCAAGGTCGCCTGCGTCGCCGGTTTCGGCGATGTCGGCAAGGGCTCGGCGGCTTCGCTGCGTAATGGCGGCGCCCGCGTGATGGTGACCGAGATCGACCCGATCTGCGCGCTTCAGGCCGCGATGGAAGGCTATGAGGTCGTGACGATGGAAGAGGCGGTCAAGCGCTGCGACATCTTCGTCACCTGCACTGGCAATGAAGACGTCATCACCGCCGATCATATGAAGGCGATGAAGCCGATGTCAATTGTCTGCAATATCGGCCATTTCGACAGCGAGATCCAGATTTCGGGTCTCTCCAACTATAAGTGGACCGAGGTGAAGCCGGGCACCGACCTCGTCGAATTCCCGGACGGCAAGCAGATCATCATCCTCGCCAAGGGGCGTCTGGTGAATCTGGGCTGCGCCACCGGTCATCCGAGCTTCGTGATGTCCTCCAGCTTCACCAACCAGACGCTGGCGCAGATCGAGCTGTTCACTAAGAACGAGCAGTATAAGAACGACGTTTATGTCCTGCCCAAGCATCTCGATGAGAAGGTAGCGGCGCTCCACCTCGAAAAGCTGGGCGTGAAACTGACCAAGCTCAGCAAGAAGCAGGCCGATTATATCGGCGTGCCGGTCGAAGGGCCGTTCAAGGCGGATCATTATCGCTACTGATCCCTGTACAGGGCGTATCGAAACGGGGGTGGGCGCTTCGTCCACCCCTTTTTCTTGTCCATTCGAAGCAGATGCTTTGCCCGGAGGCGCATTTGGGGTAGTCGCTCTTCTATGACGGAAGAACAGCGACGCGGGTGGGTTACGGCCTGATGATGCAGGTTTCGGGAACGGTGCTGGCGCTGGCGGGGGTGTTGCTCGCTCTATGGCTTGGCGGTGGTGTCTGGGCTTTGGCGAGCGGCCTGCGCATGCGGCGGCAAAGCCTGTTTCAGCGGGAGCAGGGGGACCGGCTTGCCGGATTGTTGCAGTCGGCCCCGGCCATTCCGGTCCTGGTCCGCAATGACGGTCATATCGAGGCGCCGACGCGGCTTGCCAACTGGCTGGGGCGGGAGACGGTTCCCGCTTTTCTTTCGGATCTGACCGGTGAGGAAGGCGGCATCGACCCGGAAGACCGGGAGGGCCTTACCCGTGATATCGTCGCAGCCCAGCGCGGCGCGCGTGCCTTCACCCGGCCGATACGGGCGGATGGCAGCAGCCGGACCCTGCTGGTGCGCGGGGCGCCCGCGGGGCCGGAACTGGCCAATATGGGCGGGGTCGTTCTCTGGATATTCGACGCGACCGAGAGCCAGCAGCGAATCGGTGAGCTGGAACGGGAAGGGAGCCTGCTTCGTGACGCGCTGGAGGCCTTGTCCGGCCTGATCGAAGCCGCACCCCTGCCGATGTGGTATCGCGATCGGACGCTTACTCTTGCGCTCGTCAACAGCGCCTATGTGCAGGCGGTCGAAGCCGACAGCGCGGCCGATGTGATCGGGCAGCAGGTGGAACTGTTCGAGGCGATCGATGCCCAGCCTCCGCGTCAGGCGGCGAAGTTCACACTCGACAAGGGCGAGATCATGACCCGCGTCGTTCCCGCCACCATTCATGGTGAGCGGAGGATGATGCAGATGGTAGAGGTGCCCGTCGGTAATGCGGGCATTGCCGGCTATGCGATCGACCGGCAGGATTTCGAAAGCGCCCGGGTCGAGCAGGCGCGCCTGATCGCGTCGCAGCGCGATATGCTCGACCGGCTGTCGGCGGCGGTCGCGCAATTTGGCCCCGATCGATCGCTGAGCTTCTGGAATCAGGCCTTTATCAGCCTGTTCGCGCTGCGTCCCGAACATCTGATGGATCATCCTGAATTTGAACGGGTGCTCGACCGGATGCGCGAGGGCGGGCGCATTCCCGAGCATCGCGATTTTCCGGCCTGGCGCAGCGAAAGGCGGGACTGGTTCACGGCGCGGGAGCCTAAGGAAGAAAACTGGCTGCTGGCCGACGGCACCCATTTGCGCGTCTACGCGCAACCGATGCCGGATGGCGGTTTGCTGTTGATCTTCGAGGATCGGACCGAGCAGGTGCAGCTTTCGAGCGCACGCGACACGCTGTTGCGGGTGCGCACCGCGACGTTCGACAGCCTGTTCGAAGGGATTGGCGTATTCGCCGCCGATGGCCGCCTGCATTTATGGAATAATCGGTTCCGGCTGATCTGGGATGTCGAGGAGGCGGCGCTGGCCGCCCATCCGCGCATCGACGATTTCATGAACTCGATGGCGGGCAAGCTGGCCCGCCCGCCGCAGGCCGGTCTCGTGCGAGAATTGATGCGCAGCTGCACTGTCGACCGGAAGCAGCGCAATGGCAGGATCGTCTTTGCCGACGGGCGTACATTTGATTTCGCCGCGATCCCGCTGCCCGACGGCAATGCGCTCTTTACCATGCTGGACGTGACCGATAGCCGCCGTATCGAGCAGGTGCTGCGGGAACAGAATGAAGCGCTAGCGGAGGCGGACCGGGTGAAGACCGCTTTCCTCACCAATATGAGCTATGATCTGCGCACGCCACTCACCTCCATCGGCGGTTTCGCCGAGATGATGAAGGCGGGTTATGCCGGAGAGTTGCCGCCCGCCGCGCAGGATTATGTGTCGGCGATCCTCGATTCTACGGCGAAATTGTCGGGAATGATCGATACGGTGCTGGACCTGACGCAGGGCGAGGCGGGCACCTTGCCGCTCCAGCGGGAGCCGGTCGAACTGGGGCCGCTGGTGGAGGCATGTCGCGCGCGCTGGGCGGATGCGGCCGCAGAAAAACGGATCGAACTGGCCGTCGATGTCAAGCCTTCGACCGGCCGGGTGATGGGGGATGAGAAGCGTATCGCGCAAGCGCTGGACCGGCTGATCGACAATGCGGTCCGCGCGGTGCAGCCGGGCGGACGGATATTGCTGCATGGCGACGGACAGGTGCACAGCGCGCGCCTCATCATTTCCGACAATGGTCCCGGAATGGACGCCAGAACGCAGGCGCGCGTGTTCGATCGTTTCAGCCGGATGAGCAGCGGCGAACGCAGCAGCGCGCTTGGCCTCGGCCTGCCGCTCGCCCGTCAGCTGGTCGAGGCGCATGGCGGTACGCTGACGCTGGTTTCGGAACCGGGCGAGGGGACGATGCTGACGATGCAATTGCCGCGCGGAGACCTGCCCCGTGGCGGAGCAAAGCCCGGACCCAAACCGGCACAGGCAAGCTGAGTTTCCCATGACGAACACGATATTCCGCATTGCGGATGAGGCCGGGATGATGGCGTTCGGCGCGCGTCTTGCCGCGATGGTGCGGCCCGGCGATGTCATCGCGCTGCGCGGCAGCCTTGGTTCGGGCAAGACGACGCTGACGCGGGGGCTGCTGAAGGCGCTGGGGCTGGAAGGCGAGGCGCCGAGCCCGAGTTTCGCGATCGTTCAGCCTTATGACCTGCCCGAAGTGACCTTGCCGCTTGCTCATGTCGATCTCTATCGTCTCGACGATGAGGCCGATCTCGCCGAACTGGGGCTGGATGATTACCGCTATGACGGTGCGGTGGTGGTCGAATGGCCGGAGCGTATGGGGGATCGCTTGTGGCCCGATGCTCTCATCCTCGACATTGCGATCGGGGAAGACGGCATGCGGCGCTTGACAGCGACGGTCCCGCCGTCATGGAAGGACAGATGGCCACTCCCATGATTCCGCCGCAGGCAAGCCGCTCTTTCCTTGAAACTCTGGGCTGGGGAGGGGCGGACATAGTGCCGCTCGCCGGGGATGCATCGTTCCGCCGTTATTTTCGCGTTGTGGACGGCTATCGTCACGCCGTGCTGATGGATGCGCCGCCGCCGCATGAGGACCCCCGCCCCTTTCTGAATGTGGCCCGTTATCTTTCCGGTCATGGCTTCGCGGCTCCTGCCATTTACGGGCAGGATCTGGAACAGGGGCTGGTGCTGCTGGAGGATTTCGGCGATGCGCGGGTACGCGATCATTTCGATATTCACCCGGAGGATGAAGAGGCGATTTATGCCCGCGCGGTTGCCGTGCTGGCCGATCTGCACCGAATCGCCCCGGCCGATGTGCCGCCCTATGATCGCGCCGTTTACCAGCGCGAGGCCGATCTGGTCACCGAATGGTATTGCCCGGCGGCGGGAATAGAGGCCGACACGATGTCCTATCGCGCCGCATGGGATGTGGTGCTGCCGCTGGTCGAGCAGGATGCGGCGCCGAAGGTGACCGTGCTGCGCGATTATCATGCGGAAAACATCATGCTGCTCGACGGGCGGGAAAAAGCCCATGGTCTGGGGCTGCTTGATTTCCAGGATGCTCTTACCGGGCATCCGGCTTATGATCTGGTTTCCCTGCTTCAGGATGCGCGGCGCGACGTGTCGCCCGAAATGGAGCGGCGGATGATCGCGCTCTACAAGGAACTGGCGCGGCCCGGCGACGGGTTCGACACCGCTTATGCGGTGTTGGGCGCACAGCGCAACGCGAAGATTATCGGCATTTTTACGCGCTTGTGGAAACGCGACGGCAAGCCGCGTTATCTTTCCTTCCTCCCGCGCATGTGGGCGCTGCTGGAGCGCGATCTTGCGCATCCCGCGCTTGCTCCGGTGGCGGATTGGTTCGACCGGACGATCCCCCCCGAAATCCGGGCGCGAGCGCTGGAGGGGCAGGAAGCGGCCTGATGAGCATGAAAGTCACCACCGCGATGCTTATGGCCGCGGGGCTGGGCAAACGCATGCGCCCGTTGACTGCGACAACGCCCAAGCCGCTGGTTCGGGTGGCGGGCAGGCCGTTGATGGATCACGCGCTCGACCGGCTGGAGGCGGGCGGGATACGGCGCGTCATCGTCAATGTTCATTATCTCGCCGATACGGTGATCGCGCATGTGAAGGCGCGGAAATCGCCGATGGAGATCGTGATTTCCGATGAGCGGTCGAAACTGCTCGAAACCGGCGGCGGGCTGATGAAGGCCGCGCCGCTGCTGGGCGAGGCGCCCTTCGTCTGCGCCAATAGCGACAATCTCTGGGTGGATGGCCCGCAGGACAGCATTTCGCTGCTTTCCGACCTGTGGGACGATGCGCGCATGGATGCGCTGTTGCTGCTGGTGCCGCATGCGCGGGCGACCTGCCATACGGGGCCGGGCGATTTCCATATGGATGCCGGTGGCCGCCTTGCCCGGCGCAAGCCCGGCCATGTCGCGCCGTTCGTTTTTACCGGGGTGCAGATCATGTCACCGCGCCTGCTGGTCGACCCTCCGGGCGAGGTGTTTTCCACCAATATATTGTGGAACCGGGCGATGGCTGCCGGACGGCTTTACGGGGCGGTGCATCAGGGACTGTGGTTCGATGTCGGCACGCCGCAGGCGATTCCGGTGGTTGAAGCCACACTCAGCCATGGCTGAAACGCGCGGGCCCGCCGTTTATACTATTCCGGCCCACCGGGCCTTTTCCGATGCGCTGGCCAGAGGTGTGATCGCCCGCCACGGCGGAGACGTGATGGCGCTGGCGCGCGGTATCCTGCTGCTGCCCAATAACCGCGCGGTGCGGGCGGTGCGCGATGCCTTTGTGCGCGAATCCGGCGGGGGCCTGCTGATGCCCCGGCTCGTGCCGATCGGCGACGAGGATCTGGGCGAGCGGCTCGGCACCGCGCTCGATCCGCTGGGGGAGGGTGTGGATGTGTCGCCCGCCGTGCCGGGGATGGAGCGGCAGATGATCCTCGCGCGGCTGGTGCAGCAGGTGCGGGCGGAGAGCCGCCAGCCGGTCGATGCCGGCGAGGCGATGCGGCTGGGGCAGGCACTGGCGCGCAGCATCGATCATCTGCATGTCGAGCGGGTCGATCCGCGGCGCCTGCACGATCTGGAGATGACGGGCGAGCTGTCCGATCATTGGCGGGCGTCGCTGCGCTTGCTGTCGATCCTGCTCGACCGCTGGCCGGAGGAACTGGAGCGTCTCGGCATGATCGACCTTGCCGACCGGCGCAACCGGATGCTCGACCATGTGGCGCGGCGCTGGCGTGAAACGCCGCCGCAGGGATTTGTGATCGCAGCCGGTATTTCTTCGACTGCGCCTGCCATATGCGGCGTGCTGCGCACTGTATCGCGTTTGCCGCAGGGGCAGGTGGTGCTGTCCGAACTCGATCAGCATATGAGCGCAGAGGAATGGGACGCGATTGGACCGTTCGATCCCGATCCGGTTACGGGGTTTCGCCCGCGGGCCGAGGAAAGCCACCCGCAATATGCACTGAAGATCATGCTCGATCGCATCGGTGTGGCGCGGGACGAGGTGACGCAGTGGCGCTGGGGCGGCGGGCATGATGCACGGGCGATCCGCGGCAAGGCGCTTTCCAATGCGATGCTGGCGCCCGCTCATACGGCGAAATGGCAGGGGTTGAAGGGTGGGGAACGAACCTTGCCCGGCGTGCGCCTGCTCGAAGTGCCGACCCCTGCGCAGGAGGCGCAGGCAATTGCCCTGCTGCTGCGGGAGGCGATCGAGACGCCGGGGCGTACCGCCGCGCTGGTGACGCCGGATCGCGCGCTGGCGGCGCGGGTCGCGGCGCATCTCGGCCGCTGGGGCATAGCGGCGGACGACAGCGCGGGACAGCCGCTTTCACTGACGCCGCCGGGCACGCTGTTGATTGCGCTGGCGCGGGTCGTGGCGGAGCGTTTCGCGCCGGTGGCGTTACTCGATCTGCTCAAACATCCGCTGGTCCGCAAGGGCGATGAGCGGCTGATATGGCTCGACGGGGTGCGCGGGCTGGATCTGCTGCTGCGCGGACCGCGTCCGGCGCCGGGCATGGCGGGGCTGGAGGCCCGGCTTGCGCCGCGCGGCGCGGATGAGGAGGATCGACAGGCAAGGTTGCGTGCCGAGGTATCGGCATGGTGGCAGGAGCAGCGGGCGTTGTTCGCGCCGCTCGATAGGCTGAGCGATGGCGTACACGATCTGCCGGCGATGCTGGCCTTGTTGCGAGAGGTCGCCGGGGCGCTCAGCGGCGATATGGTCTGGGCCGGATATCAGGGACGGGCGCTGGCCGATTTGTTCGGCGAGATGGAGCGGGCGGCGGTACTCGGCCCATCCGATGTCGATGTCCGCGCCTTGCCGGATTTGCTGCGCCGGGTGCTGGAGGCGCAGGCGGTGCGCCCACCGCAGGGCGGCCATCCGCGCATCACCATTTACGGCCTGCTGGAGGCGCGGCTGCAACAGGCGGACCTGATGGTGCTTGGCGGCCTGAATGAGGGGACATGGCCGGGCCTGCCTTCCCCCGATCCCTGGCTTGCGCCACGTATCCGGCAGGAACTGGGCCTGCCCGGCCTTGAACAGCGCATCGGTCTTTCCGCTCATGATTTCGCCAGCGCTTTAGGCGCGCCGGAAGCTGTCATCACGCGCGCGCGGCGATCGGGCAGTGCTCCGGCAGTGGCCTCCCGCTTCTGGTTGCGGTTGCAGGCCATGGCGGGCGAAAATCTTGTGCACGCCGAGGATGCCGCGGGCTGGGCGGAGCGGATCGACCGGTCGGACCGGCATCGGCCAGCCTCTCGTCCGCGCCCGGTTCCGGCGCTGGATTTGCGGCCAAAACGTGTTGCGGTGACGCAGGTCGATCGGCTGGCTGCCGACCCCTATGCCTTTTACGCCGGGCGGATATTGAAGCTTTCGGCGCTGGAAAGGGTCGATGCCGACCCCGGCCCGGCATGGCGCGGTACCAAGGTCCATCGCGTGCTGGAACTGTGGTTCCGCGAGGATGGATGCGCGCCCGGCCGGCTGGAAGAACGGACGCGCGCGCTGTTCCGTGAAGGGGATATGCATCCCGTCCTGCGGGCACTGTGGTTGCCGCGCCTGATCGAGTCCGTGCGCTGGATCGGCGCGCAGGTGACGAAGGATGCCGCAGAGGGCCGTGCCATCACTCTGGTCGAAACCAGAGGCGAAACGGTGCTGGGCGGGGTGACGCTGCATGGCATGGCCGACCGGATCGACCGGCTGGGCGATGGCGGCATCGCCATTGTCGATTACAAGACCGGCAAGCCGCCGAGCGCCTCTCAGGTGAAACAGGGCTATGCATTGCAACTTGGCTTGCTCGGCGTGATCGCGGAACAGGGCGGTTTCGGAGAACTGGGCGGCAAGGGCACACCGCAGGCGTTCGAATATTGGTCCACCGCCAAGGGACGCGGCGGTGAGTTCGGCTATCGCATCAGCCCGGTGAAGCCCGGCGGATCGGAAAAGATGGTCGCGACCGAAGATCTGACCACTCATGCCGCCGGAAAATTTCTGGAGGCCGCCGGAAAATGGCTCACCGGCGAAGAGGCCTTCATCGCGCAGCTCAACCCCGATCTGCCCAGCTATGGCGATTATGACCAGTTGATGCGGCTGGAAGAATGGTATGGCCGGGGTGACGGAGAAGGGGGCGCTCATGGCTAAGGCCACCACGTCGTTGCTGCCGCTGCGCGGGGCGCAGGCCGATGCATCCGCGCCCGATGCCCATGTCTGGCTTTCCGCATCGGCGGGGACCGGCAAGACCCATGTGCTGACGGCGCGGGTGTTTCGCCTGCTGCTGGGCGGGGTGCCGCCGGAGCATATTCTCTGCCTTACCTTCACCAAGGCGGGCGCGTCGGAAATGGCCGAGCGTGTGCATGGCCGCCTTGCCGCATGGGTGCGGATGAGCGATGCCGATCTCGCTATCGACCTGAAGGCGCTGGGCGAGGAACTCAGCCCCGAGGCGCGCGATCATGCGCGGCGGCTGTTTGCGCGCGTGCTGGAGGCGACCGGAGGCGGGTTGCGTATCCAGACGATCCACAGCTTTTGTCAGCAGCTTCTCTCTGCCTTCCCGCTGGAAGCCGGACTGGTGCCGGGGTTCCGCGCGCTGGAGGAGCGGGAGCAGAAGGAACTGGCGCGCGAAAGCCTGGAAGACATGGTCGTCCGCGCCGAGGAGACGGGCGACGTCGCCTTGCTCGATGCGCTCCATGCGCTGTCGCTTCGGTTGGGCGAGAAAGAGGCCGAGGCCTATCTCGCCCGCTGCGCGCAGGCCCATGATGTGCTGCACGACATAAAGGGCGGCATGCGGGGCTGGCTGTTCGCCGCGCTCGACCTGCCGCAGGGCGACATTGATGCGGAAATTGCCGCGCGCTGCGCCGACACTATGTTCGACATGGCGGCTTTGCATCGGCTCGCGCGGGCCAATGCCGCATGGAACACCAAGACCGGCCTTGGCCATGCCGATGCGATCGCCGCATGGATTGCGGCCTCGCCCGCGCATCGGGCGGAGACGCTGGACAGTCTTGCCGCCTGTTTCCTCACGGCCAAGGGGGAATTCCGCAAAGTGTCGGCGGGGCAGGAAAAGGCAGATCCCGATTATGGCGGGCTGGCCGTTCGTATCGGGGAGTGGATTGCGGAGATGCAGGCGCTGCGCCTGCGTGTCGCTTATGCCGATTGCGCGGCCAAGGGACTGCACGCGGGGCGCGCTTTCGCCACTGCCTATGAGGAGGCGAAGCGGCGCGTCGGCGCGGTCGATTATGACGACCTGATCGGCCATTCCGCATCTCTGTTGATGAGTCCGGGCATCGCCGACTGGATACGCTATAAGCTCGACCAGCGGATCGATCATATTCTCGTCGATGAGGCGCAGGATACGAACAGCCGCCAATGGGCGATCATCGGCGCGCTGGTGGAGGAATTTTTCGCGGGTGAGGGATCGCGGGGGCAGAAGCTGCGTACCCTGTTTACAGTCGGGGATTTCAAGCAAGCGATTTTCGGCTTTCAGGGGACATCGCCGCGCGCCTTCGCCCATGCGCGGGATTATTTCCGCGATCTCGCCCGCGCAGTCGAGCATCGTTTCCATGATTTGTCGCTGGATGAGAGCTTTCGTTCCACTCCGCCGGTGCTGGAGGTAGTGGATCGCACCGTTGCGACGCTTGGCGTAGAGGCGCTGGGTCTGTCCTCGCAAGCGGTGCTGCACCGGAGCATGCGGGAATATCCGGGCGAAGTTTGCCTGTGGAAACCGGTCAGCGCAGTGCCGGGGCCGGATGATATGTTGGCTGACGACGGCGAACCGGAAGGCGAGGAGGACTGGCTCGCCGATCAGGATCGCTTGCTGGCCGAGCGCATCGCCGGACAGATCAGGGACTGGCTGGCGTCCGGCAGGAGGCTGGAGTCGCAGGGGCGGCCGATGCGGCCCGGCGATGTGATGATCCTTGTGCGCAAGCGAGGCGATCTCGCTCGCCTCATCGTCGCCCGGCTCTATGAGGCGGGCGTGCCGGTGGCGGGGGTGGACCGGCTGCGCTTGCAGGCGCCGCTGGGCGTGCAGGATCTGGTGGCGGCGCTGCGCTTTGCCAGTCAGCCGGAAGATGACCTCAACCTTGCTGCCCTGCTGGTTTCGCCGCTGATCGGCTGGACACAGGAGGAGTTGCTGGCCCGTGCCGTGCCGCGTAGGGGCGGATTGTGGCGGCACCTGCGATCCGACCCGGCGATGCCTGCCGCGGCGATGACGGCATTGCAGGGGCTGTTGAACAGGGCGGATTTCGTCACGCCCTATCAGATGCTGGAGCATATTCTCTCCGGTCCGATGTGCGGGCGCAGGCATCTGGTCGAGCGGTTGGGCATTGCCGTGGGGGATAATATCGACGAACTGCTCAATGCCGCGCTTGCCTATGAGCAGGGCGAACAGCCTTCGTTACAGGGCTTCCTCCACTGGTTCGACAGCGAGGAAGGCGACATCAAGCGCGAGCAGGACGGGCAGGGCGATGCGGTGCGTTTGCTGACCGTTCATGGCGCCAAGGGGCTTCAGGCGCCGGTCGTCATCCTGGCGGATGCCTGTGCCGATCCCGATCAGGCGGGGCGACGCGGCGCGCTGGAAGTGCCGCTGGCGGAGGACAGGAAATTGCCGCTGGTGTCCCCGCGCAAGGGCGAACGCTGGGGCGTTGTCGAGGCTGCGGCGACTGCGCAGGACATGCTGGAGCGGCAGGAGCATTGGCGGCTGCTCTATGTCGCGATGACGCGGGCCGAGGAAAAGCTGTTCGTGACCGGCGCCATGGGACCGAAGGCGAAAGGCGTGGTACCGCGGGAAAGCTGGTATGCGGCGATAGAGCGGGCGATGGACGATCTCGGCGCCGGGTGGGACGAGGATGTGCGCTGGGGGGCGGTCATGCCCTGGCGGGGCAGTGCCGTCTGGCCGCCGTGCGAGGCGAGAAAAACGGAAGGTTCGGTCGTGCGTGCCGACACGGCCTTGCCCGGCTGGATCGATCGGCCCGCGCCGGATGAGGCGCGCCCGCCACGTCCGCTGGCGCCAACCGTGCGGCTGGAGGACGATCTGCCCTATCCGCCGCCATCCCCGGCGATGCGGGAAGCCGCGTTGCGCGGAACCCTGTTGCACAGCCTGTTCGAGCGTTTACCCGACGTTGCCGCCGACCGGAGACGGGAGGCCGCCGATCAATGGCTGGCGACGCATGGCGGCGTTACCGATGGAGCGCAGCGGGAGGAGATGATCGGCCATGCGCTGTCCCTCATCGAGGACCCGGCCCATGCCGATCTGTTCGGCCCTCTGGCGCTGGCCGAGGCACCGGTTGCGGCCGTGGTTGGCGAAGATGTGGTGACGGGCGTGATCGACCGGCTGGTGATCGGTGAAGCCCTCATCCGCCTTGTCGATTTCAAGACCGGGCGCCGTATCCCCCGCTCGATGGAGGATCTGCCGCCCGCCCATGTGCGGCAAATGGCCGCCTATGCCGCCGCGCTGGAGGCGATCTTTCCCGGTCGCCGGGTGGAGGCGGCGCTCCTCTATACGGCGGGACCAGTGCTGTGGACCTTGCCCGATGATTTGCTGCGGCGGCACAAGCCCGGCTTGTCAATGGAACAATAATGTTTGTTGCGCCTGCCCGTTGAGGCGGGCGTGATCCCGTCCTACATAGAGCCCCTGACATAAGGAGATTTTCATGGCGACCAAGGCTATCAGCGACGACAGCTTCGAAAAGGATGTGATCGGATCGGATGTTCCGGTGCTGGTCGATTTCTGGGCGGAATGGTGCGGCCCGTGCAAGATGATCGGCCCGGCGCTGGAAGAGATTTCCGATGAGCTTGACGGCAAGCTGGTGGTCGCCAAACATAATATCGACGATTTCCCCGAAATGCCCGGCAAGCTCGGTGTGCGCGGCATTCCGACGATGATCCTGTTCAAGAATGGCGAAGCGGTTGCGACCAAGGTTGGTGCCGCACCCAAAAGCCAGCTCAAGGCCTGGATCGAACAGCAGCTTTAACGGGTGATCTCACCTGATTTGAAAATGCTCTAAGACATGGAAGGGGCGCTCCGGTGGGCCGCCCCTTTCTTCTTACCCCAATAATATGTCTGCTGCCCGATCCCACATGGCCGGACTGGCCGCCGCCAGCATCCCGGTTTCGCCGGTGCCGACGCGATAGGGCGATCCGTCATAACGGGCGACACGGCCACCTGCTTCGTTGAGGAACAGTGCGCCCGCCGCATGGTCCCAGGGCAGGGTGCGGTGGAACAAGGCGAAATCATTCACGCCCAGCGCGATGCGGGGATATTGCTCGGCGGCGCAGCGGGGAATGTCTACCATGCGCAGCTTGCCTTCGGCGCGGCGCAATAACCCTTCCCGTTCATCCGTGCCGAGGAACAGTGTCGATATGCCTGCCACCGGCAAGGATTCCCCGCTCTCGGTTGCACGAAGGCGTTTGCCGTCGATCGTCGCGCCCTTGCCGCGTTCCGCATGGCATAGCCGTTGTTCCAGCGGATCGTAGATCCATCCGGCCTCTACAATACCGCCATCGACAAGCGCGATCATTACGCCGAAAGGCGGTCGCCCGGCCGCGAAATTGCCGGTCCCGTCGATCGGATCGATGATCCAGATGAGCCCTTCGCCAATCCGGTCGAGCAGCGTCGGATCTGCCGCGCAGGCCTCCTCGCCGATGATGCGCGCCTCCGGCAGGATCGTTGCGAGCCCTTCGGCAAGGCGCAACTCGCTCTCCTTGTCGGCGATGGTGACGAGGTCGTCCTTTGCCTTTTCCTGCACCTCATGCGCGGCGAGGTTGCGATAGCGTGGCAGGATGACCTGCGCGGAAACGGTTCGCATCAGGTCGGCGACGGCGTCGGTCGGCGAATAGTTGTTCATGTCGCTCGCGATAGCGCCATCGCAACGGCAATGGCTATCAAAATCGCGCCGCTGGTCCGCGCGATCCGTCGTTCGGCCTCGGCCGACATCGCCAGCCGTCCCAGACGCCAGGCCAGCAGGCCGTATGTGGCGAGCGCCATCACCTCCAGCGTGATGCCGATTGCCGCCAGCCGGACAAGCTGCGGCGCCACCGGCTGGCGCAGGTCGATGAAGGGTGGCAGGAACACGGTGAAGAAGACCAGTGCCTTGGGGTTGGAAAGCTGTACCGCGACGGCGCCAGCAAAGCCCCGGCGGAAACCGATGCGTTTGCGTTCCCCGGATATGCTGAGATGGGCGGGGTGACGCCATGTCTGCACCCCCAGCCAGAGCAGATAGGCGGTTCCGGCCCAGCGCAATATCACGAAAAGTTCAGGAAAGCTGTGGACCAGTGCGATCAGCCCGGCCCCGACCATGATGTACCAGAGGATATTGCTGGCATTGATACCGGCAATAGCCCCGGCCATTCCCCGTAGCGAGCCGGAAAGACCGATGCTGGCCACCGATAACACCGCGGGGCCGGGCATCAGACAGGCAACGAGTTCTGTCGCCGCATAGGCCAGCAGCAAATTGCTGCCCTGCATCATGGTTGAATCACATTCTTCTCACCTGTGGGCGATCAGCTCCGGTAATCGGCGTTGATCGAGATATAGCCATGGGTGAGGTCGCAGGTCCAAACGGTCGCGCGCCCGTCGCCGAGGCCGATATCGACACCGACGCGGATGTCCCGCCCTTTGAGGTGCGCGGCAACCGGGGCCTCGTCATAGCTGTCGACGGCTAGGCCCGATTGCGCGACCCATTTATCGGCGAAGCGGATCGCCAGCTTGTCCCGGTCCGCCGGTTCGCCGGCCTTGCCGACGGCCATGACGACACGGCCCCAGTTCGCATCCTCACCTGCAATCGCGGTCTTGACCAGCGGCGAATTGGCAATGGACAGGCCGATCCGGCGGGCGCTTTCATCCGACACGGCGCCGGTGACTTCGATTTCGATGAACTTGCTCGCACCTTCGCCGTCGCGCACAACCAGCTTGGCAAGTTGCAGGCAGATGTCGGTGAGGGCGGCCTGGAAGGCGTCCGCGCCTGGATCGTCCATACTGGCGAGCGGGGCGTTGCCTGCCTTGCCGGTCGCGAATGCCAGCACCGTGTCACTGGTGGAGGTGTCGCTGTCCACGGTAATGCAGGAAAAGCTGCGTCTGTTCGCCTCGCTCAGCATATGCTGGAGCAGCACGGGTTCGATCGCGGCATCGGTAAAAATATAGCCGAGCATCGTCGCCATGTCGGGAGCGATCATGCCCGACCCTTTGATGATGGCGCTCAGCGAAATGCGGGTATCGCCGATCATCGCGCTTGCGGTCGCGCCCTTGGCGAAAGTGTCGGTGGTGCCGATGGTTTCGGCGGCGGTTTGCCAGTTGCAGGGTGCGGTGGTCAGCGCTGCAGCGACGCCCGCCTGCGCTTTGTCGCGGGGCAAGGGTACCCCGATCACGCCGGTGGAACTGACGAAAATTTCGGACGGCGCGCATTTCAGATGGGCCGCAATCTGCCCCCTGATCTGCTCGACCGCCTCGCGTCCACGAAAACCGGTGAAGGCGTTGCTGTTGCCGGCGTTGACCACCAGCGCGCGCGCCTTGCCGCCAGCGGCACTCTCTCGGCCCATTTCGACTTCCGTCGAACAGCAGATATTGCGTGTGAATACACCCGCGACTGCGGTTTGTTCCGTCAGTTCGACATAGGTGAGGTCGCAACGGTCCCAATCCTTATAGTGCGCCCGGGCGACGCGCAGGGTTACGCCGTCAATGGCGGGAAGATTGGGAAAAGTGGCGGGGGCGAGAGGAGAGCGTTCCATAGCGCGCAGCGCATAGCGGATTTGCGAGGGGCGGCCAAGAGATTCGAGCGATCTGAACAGGGGCGCCGGAGAGACGCAGGCAGAGGTTGGAGGTGATCGGTCGCCGGTTGACCTGGGCCGAGGGCGCGGGACATGGTGATTATCTGGGAATCGGGCAATGGGTGGAACGGCGCGCATGATGGACGGCAAATGGTGGAAGGCGACGTTTTGCGCCCTTGCATGGTGCCTGTCGGATATGCCCCTTCACGCCCGGGTGGATATGGTGAAAGACGCGGCGCCGGATGGTAATCCGGGCGAATGGGTGACGAGTGATGACTATCCGCCTGTCGCCCTTCATCTTGGTATTGCGGGCGCGGTCGGGTTTAGGCTGTCGGTCACGAAAGAGGGAACGGTCGGACATTGCCGCGTAACGGCATCCAGCGGTTTCGACATATTGGATGAGGCCGCATGTGACCTCCTGAAAAATCGCGCGCATTTCGTACCTGCGACCGACAAGAGGGGGCGGGCGATTGAAGGCAGCTTCAGCAGCAGATTCGTGTGGCGCCTGCCCGAAGGACAGGAAGCGCTGGAGCCGCTGGAAGAGCATCTGCTCAAATGGCGTCTCGGCATCAGCAATATGGGCGCGATTACGGCCTGTCTCGCCATGGATGTGCGGGATCAGCCGATTCATGGGGCAGAGAATGATCTCTGCGATGCGGCAGGGGAGGGTGCTCCCGCGGGCATGTTTCTGGATATGCGCGGCTATGGTTCTGACAAGGTCGTGATGGTGGAGCTGGAAGATTATTTTGTGCTCGACCGGGCGAAACACGAAGAGCTTTTTTCTGAACGGCCGGGATATGAAACGCGAGCGTTGATTATCTGGCGCCTGTCCATCGGAACGGAAGGCAATGTGACAGACTGCGAAATCATTGGTCAGCGGGGTAGCGCAATGTTGCTCGATGCCTATGGTGGTTATTGCAGGAACATGGCTTCCATCCGGTTTGACCGGGGTGGAGGAAGTGGCATTGCGCCCCTGCCGATGACGGTCTGGCGCGTTTTCCGCACCGGACCGATCAAGGCGCGTATAACCGATAGAGGAATGACGCAGGAGCAGGGGACTGTTAATTGACTTCATCGCCCCCCGACCCTACATCGCGGCGGGTATATCCGCAGGTTTAGCGGGGGAGCCCGCAAGCCCAGAGTTCAGTCAGGAAATTTGCATGTTCGGCGCTCTTGCCAAATCCCTTTTCGGCTCCTCCAATGATCGCTACGTCAAGTCGCTGGGGAAAATCGTCGAGCAGATAAACGGCTTCGAACCCGCCATGGCGGCGTTGAGCGATGCCGATCTGGCCGATCAGACCCGCAAGTTCCGTGAAAGGCTGGATGGCGGCGAAACGCTCGACGATCTGCTGCCGGAAGCTTTTGCGACTGTGCGCGAGGCGGGCAAGCGTGTGCTGGGTATGCGCCATTTCGATGTGCAGATGATCGGCGGCATCGTGCTGCATCGCGGCGAAATTGCCGAGATGCGCACCGGTGAGGGCAAGACGCTGGTCGCGACGCTCGCCACCTATCTGAACGCACTGCCGGGCAAGGGCGTGCATGTCGTTACCGTCAATGATTATCTCGCCACGCGCGACTGTGAGTGGATGGGGCGGGTCTATCGCTTCCTTGGCCTCACCACCGGCGTGATCGTGCCCGGCCTTGATGAGCAGCAGCGCCGCGAGGCCTATGACGCCGACATCACCTATGCGACCAATAATGAGCTGGGTTTCGATTATCTGCGCGACAATATGAAATATGATCGCGCGATGATGGTGCAGCGGCCGTTCAATCACGCGATCATCGACGAGGTCGATTCGATCCTGATCGACGAAGCGCGTACCCCGCTCATCATTTCCGGGCCGACCGACGACAAGTCCGAACTTTATATCGCCGTCGATGCGCTGGTGAAGCAGCTCGGCGAGGATGATTATGAGAAGGACGAGAAGCAGAAGAACATCACGCTGACCGAGGACGGCACCGAAAGGGTCGAGCGGTTGCTGGAAAATGCCGGGCTTCTGGTCGGATCGAACCTTTATGATTTCGAAAATACGCAGATCGTTCACCATGTGAACCAGGCGCTGCGCGCGAACATGATGTTCCGCCGGGATATCGATTATATCGTCAAGGACGGCAAGGTCGTCATCATCGACGAATTTACCGGCCGCATGATGGATGGGCGGCGCTGGTCGGACGGATTGCATCAGGCGGTCGAGGCCAAGGAAGGCGTGAATATCGAGCCGGAGAACCAGACGCTCGCTTCGATCACGTTCCAGAATTATTTCCGCATGTACCCGAAGCTTTCGGGCATGACCGGCACGGCCGCGACCGAAGCCACGGAATTTTTCGAAATCTACAAGATGAATGTCGTCACCATTCCGACTAACGTGCCGGTGCAGCGGATCGACGAGGACGACGAATTTTACAAGAACACGACCGACAAGTTTCAGGCCATCGCGAAGGCGATCAAGGAAAAGTCGGAAACCGGTCAGCCGGTACTCGTCGGCACGGTCAGCATCGAGAAATCGGAAATGCTGTCCGAATATCTGAAAGCCGAAGGGGTGAAACACGCGGTCCTCAATGCTCGTTTCCACGAGATGGAGGCGCATATCGTCGCGCAAGCGGGTCGTCTGGGTGCCGTCACCATCGCGACCAACATGGCCGGGCGCGGCACGGATATTCAGCTTGGCGGCAATCTCGAAATGCGCATGAAGGATGAATATCCTGAGCTGGAAGCCGGTACGCCCGAATATGACGCTCGGGCAGAGATCATCCGCGGCGAGATCATCGAGGAAAAGAAAGCGGTGCTGGCCGCCGGCGGGCTGTTCGTGC
>SBGG01000057.1 GCA_006226685.1 Sphingomonadales bacterium | reverse complement strand
GTTCGAGAGGGAAGCCATTTGGACGTCCCGCAGGGATTTGACCAAAATGGCCCGGCGCTGCGTCGAAAAGCCTGGAAATATCGGCATATTCCTGCGCCTTTTCTCCTTGCTCCGAGCCATTTTGCTTCAAACCTCAATGGTGCCAGTAATGGGTCCTGACCCTAAGCAACATTGTACCGAACCGCGCTGATGCCGAGGCGTCACGGTCTGGAAATATCGGGGTCCCACATGGGTTTGGGATCATAACGCCATGGATCACGTCGATCGCCGTTCAATGACGGGCCTTGTGCGATTGGAATTACGGTCGGCCCCTTTGTCCTGCCGCCTTGTCCGGCCCACCGCCTGATTCAAGCCGCCACATATGTCCATCCGGCCAGAAACGGCTCAGCGGCGGCGTGGTTTTCCCAATATCCGCCGGGCGCGGTCCGAAAGGCGCGCTACCGCCGCCGCATGAATACCCGGCGCGCAACATAAAACGCCGAAAGCAACCGGATCGGGCCGGTTGAAAAGCAGCGGCTGGCCGAGGGCGTCCGTCACCATCGCGCCGGCTTCCTGCGCGATCAGCGCCGCCGCCGCTATATCCCATTCATTGCCCCAGCGGATGGTCGCGACCAGGTCCGCCTCATCCGCCGCAACCATCGCCATGCGCAGCGCAATACTATTGGGCTTGGGCACCATCACCAGATCGGCATCGGCCTGCGGCAACACCTCGGCCGGCACCCGCGCGCCGGGCAGAGTTGCCCTCATGCCCACCTGCAACCGCTTGCCGTTGCGCCGTGCCCCCTGCCCTACACAGGCCGTCCACAGCTCATTACGAGCTGGTGCCGCCAATATGGCAAGAACCGGCAGCCCCTGTTCGACCAATGCGACGGAGACCGCCCAACCCGGACGCCCGGCGAGATAATCACGCGTGCCGTCGATCGGATCGACCACCCAGAGGCGCTCTGCCCGATGGCGGGCACCGTCATCGTCGCTTTCCTCCGACAGCCAGGCTGCATCGGGGGCGATGCGCCCCAGTTCCTCGCGCAGCATCAGGTCCACCGCGATGTCGGCTTCGCACACCGGCTGGCCGGGTTCCTTCTCCCACTGGCGCACCTGAGTGGCGCCACCCGCCCATAATTCCAGCGCATGATCGGCCGCCCGCGCGACCACGTCGATTACCGGACGAATGTCGGGGTCAGCCACCAGCGACCGTCATCCCGTCAATGCGCAGGGTCGGCGTGTTGATCGCGTAGCGGAAGGCAAGATCATTGGCCGGGACCATCGCCACAAACATATCCTTGAGCGATCCCGCGATGGTGATTTCCGAAACCGCTGGGCCGACCGCGCCATTTTCAATCAGAAACCCGGACGCGCCACGACTATAATCGCCGGTCACCGGATTGACGCCCATGCCGATCAATTCGGTCACATAAATCCCGCGCTCAATGCCCTTCATCAGGTCTCCCGGCGTTGCGCTGCCCGGCTCGATATGCACATTGGTGGCGGCCACGCCCGGCGACCCACCGGTTCCCCGGCTGGCATGACCGGTCGGCTCCATCCCCAATTGCCGCGCCGACGCCGAATCCAGCAGCCAGCCCGTCAGCACCCCCTGATCGATGAGCGCGGTGCGGCGCGTCGGCAACCCCTCGCCATCGAACGGACGCGACCGCAGCCCTGCCTTGCGCAGCGGGTCGTCAATGATGGTCACACCACTGTCGAACAATTGCGCGCCGAGATCGTCGAGCAGGAAACTCGACCGCCGCGTGATCGCGGGTCCGGCCAGTGCACCGATCAGATGCCCGATCAGGCTGCCGCCGACACGTGGATCGAAGATCACCGGCATCACCCCGCTGGAAACCTTTTGCGGTCCCAGCCGCGCGACCGCCCGGTGCCCGGCGCGGCGGCCGATATGCTCGGCATCCTCCATATCCTTGAGGTGCCGCGCGCTGTGGCTTGCATGGTCGCGCTGCATCGCGCCGCCCTCGCCCGCGAGAACGCTCGCCCAGGTGCCATGGATGGTGGCCGCATAGCCGCCGACGAAGCCATGGCTGGTCGCCAGCGCCATCTGGCTGCGCCCCATGCTCGCGCCGCCGCCCTCGCTGTTGGTGATACCCGGCACGGAGCGTGCGGCATCTTCGGCGGTCATTGCCCGTTCCTTCAGCTCGGCGGGGTCGACCTCACTGTCATCCACCAGATCGAGCGCGGGCATCTTGCCGCGCATCAGGCGATCCTCGGGCGCCAGCGTCGCATAGGGGTCTTCGGGCGCCTCGCGCGCCATCGCCAGGCAGCGATCGACCAGCGCGGCAAGCGAATCGGAGGCCAGATCGGAAGCCGACACAGTCGCCGTGCGATTCCCGACAAAGATGCGCAGACCGATTTCTTCCCCTTCGGACTGTTCGACATCCTCCATCTCGCCAAGTCGGACCGAAACCCCGGTGGAGGCATTGCAGACATAAAGCGCATCGGCTGCGTCGGCCCCGGCCGCGCTGGCCTGCTCCACCAACATCTGTGCGCGGTCCTGAGCCTGAGCGAGTGAAAGCATGGATTAAGCGTCCCGTCCGATATGTATCGAGTCCTGCGCCATAGCGGCGGATGGTTCCGCGCGCAACGGCAGGGGGCGGCCCGCCCGAAAGCCCTTACCCCTGACGTTCCACCCAATGGAGCAGCAGGTGCCGCGCGACCGCCATGGTCGGCGGCGCCTTGAAGGGAGCATCCTCCTCCCCGTCAAGTGCCGCGCGCACGCCTGCCGCATCGACCCAGAAGGCATCCTCCAGTTCGGTCAGGTCGAGCGTCAGCCGGTCATCCCGCGCCTGCGCGGTGCAAGCGATCATCAGCGACGAAGGGAAAGGCCAGGGCTGGCTCATCACATAGCCTATATCGGTCACCTCAATGCCCGCTTCCTCATATAGCTCGCGCGCGACCGCCCCCTCGATCGTCTCGCCCGGCTCGATAAAACCGGCGAGCGCGGAATAGCGCCGGGGCGGGAAACGGGTCTGACGCCCGACCAGCACGCGCCCCTGATATTCGGCCAGCATGATGACGACCGGATCGACGCGGGGAAAATGCTCTGCGCCGCACCCCCCGCACCGGCGGGACCAGCCGCCCTTGGCCGGCATGGTCGCGCCACCGCAAACCGCGCAGAAACCATGGCGCGCATGCCAGTCGACCAGACTGCGCGCGCCGCCATAGAGCGCCAGTTCGCGCGCATCAAGCTCGGTCGCAGCCTCCCAGACACGTGGGGCGAAGGCGCCTCCATGGGGAATGCCCGACCGCAGCTCGACAAACAGCGGCGAGCCGTCCGCTTCTTTACCGAGCAAGACATGGTCTGCCGCCCTCGCCCCCGCCGGTATCGGTTCGCGAACCAGTTCAGGGCCGTCCGTCATCGGATCAAGCCCGTCGAGCCGCATGCGACGCGCCTGCGGGTCGGCGAAGGCCGCCGCCAGAGCCTCGGGATCGGACCGGACCTGATCGCACCGATCGATGCCGGCGGCGGCGAAGCCGGGCAGGCGCGCACGATCAATCCTCATCAACTTGCTTCTCCATCATATAGGCCGCGACCTTGGCAAACACAGTCGGCAGCCCCGCCCCACCAATATGGTCGAGCGGCCACCATTGCCCCTCGCCTTGGGGGCAGCAACCGGCACCCACCAGCAACCGTTCGATCGTCAGGGTCAGGCGAAAATGGGTAAAAACATGGACAACCGGACGGTTCAGCGCCGCCCATGCGCCGTCGACCGGCGGGGTTCCGCCCTTTGCCGCGCCGCGGGCATCCCCCCTTGCCGCGCCGCGCGCATCCCACTGCGTACCGGGAAAACCCGCCATGCCGCCGAGCATCCTTTTGTCCCCGCGCCGCTCGATCCAGACATGGCCGTCCTCACGCTCCAGCCACCAGACCACGCCCGTGCGTTCCGGCTTGTCCTTCTTCGGCGGCTTGACCGGAAAGGCCTCGGCCCGCCCGGTGGCATGCGCCGCACAATGCGGGCGGAGCGGACACAACAGGCATTGCGGCGTCTTCACCGTGCAGATAGCAGAACCCAGATCCATCATCGCCTGCGCGAAATCGCCCGCGCGATCATCGGGCGTGATCGCATCGGTCCGGTCGCGAATCTCCACACGGGCCTGCGGCAGCGGCGTTGCCAGTGCGAACAGGCGCGCGACGACGCGTTCGACATTGGCATCGACCACCACCGCCCGCCGCCCGAAGGCGATGGCGGCAATGGCTGCGGCGGTATAGGCACCAATGCCGGGCAAAGCGCGCAGCGCACCCTCACTATCGGGAAACCGACCGCCCAGTTCCTCCGTCACGACCCGCGCACAGGCGATCAGGTTGCGCGCCCGCGCATAATAGCCAAGCCCGGCCCAGGCCGCCATCACCTCGGCCTCGTCAGCGCGCGCCAGCGCCGCGACATCGGGCCAGCGCGCGGTGAATTTCGCGAAATAGGGAATGACTGCCGCCACGGTCGTTTGTTGCAGCATGATTTCGGACAGCCAGACGCGATAGGGGTCCGCCCTCGCCTCGCTGCCCGGCGGCATGCGCCAGGGCAGGGACCGCGCATGCCGGTCATAATGGGCGAGCAGGGCCGCCGCGACGGCCATTTGCGTTTCTTCGGGGGCAATGCTCTCGACGGGCATGGCCGGGCTATGGCATGAAGGCGGCGATGACGGAACCGAAGAAACCAACACAACGCCCCGGCAGCGCGAAAAAATCCGGCAGGGCGACCATCCGGCCTGCCGAGCGTATCGGCGGGCCACGCGCCATTGCCGACCTGATGCCGCGAATCGGCGATGCCGCCTTTCGCCGCTTCGGCTTCGTACAATCGAGCATCGTCACCCGCTGGGCGGAAATCGTCGGGGAACGCTATGCCGCGATCAGCGCGCCCGAATCGATCCGCTTTCCCGCCGGAAAAAAGGAAAAGGGCACGCTCGCGCTGACGGTGATGAGCGGCCATACGCCGATCATTCAGCATGTGCTGCCGGAGATCATCGAACGCGCCAACCGCTTCTTCGGCTATGAGGCGATCGTGAAAGTCGCGATCCGTGCGGGCGACGTGCCTCGGCGGGAAGCCGAACGGCGCCCGCCGCCCGCTAATCTGCGCCCTGTGCCCACCGATCTCGGCGATTCGCTGCGGGATATTGGCGACCCGGAATTGCGCGCCGTGCTGGAAGCCATGGCGCAGGGTCTTGCCAACGCCGCGCCCGTGGGCAAGATCGGCTGACCATTTCCTGTCGTAAAGACTCGGATAGAAAGATCCATCGACGTGACCTTTTTCCGCCTTTTGCTCCCCGCCCTGCTGATGCTGATCGCCGCGCCTTCCTATGCCGCCCCGGCAAAGGACTGGTCGCCTGTCACCGCGCAACAGGCCGACGGTTCGTTCCTGATCGGCAATCCGGCGGCGAAAACCCGGCTGGTCGAATATGTGAGCTACACCTGTCCCCATTGCGCCCATTTCGTCGCCGAAGGGACGCAACCGCTGAAGGCCGGCTGGGTCGCCCGGGGCCGGGTGGTGCTGGAAATCCGCAACCTGATCCGCGATCGTTTCGACCTGACGGCGGCCTTGCTGGCCCGCTGCGGCGGAGCGGCCCGTTTTGCCGGCAATCATGAAGCGATCTTCGCGGCTCAGCAGACATGGATCGAAAAGGCGGTCGCCTATGAGAAGCAGCCCTCCACCTTGCCCGCCGACGCCAGCCATGCGCAGATGATGGCCGACATAGCCGACAAGACCGGGCTGACCGCGCTGATGCAGCAACGCGGCATTACACCGGCGCAAAGCCATGCCTGCCTCGCCGACGAGGCGGCCATGAACAAGATGATGGCGATGACCCGAAAGGCCGTCGAACAGGATGGGATTAAGGGTACGCCGTCCTTCATCCTGAACGGCAAGCTGACCGAGGCCCATGACTGGGCTGGATTGCGCCCGTTATTGCCCGCACCCGCAAACTGATCTACCTCCCGAAAGCCTGTTACAACGGAGCCCTGACGCGTGAAGAAAAGCTCTCTCCTCCTCATTCCGGCCGCCCTTCTCCCGCTCACCCTTTCGGCCTGTGGCGGCAAGGACGGCGCCGCATCGGACACGCCCAAGGTTTCGGCGGGCGAGGCCGTTCCTCCGCCCGCGGGCAAGGCATGGAGCGACATCGTGTCGGTCAGTGACAAGGGCGGTTATGTGATGGGCAACCCCAATGCCGCGCTGAAGGTCGCCGAATTCGGTTCCTTCACCTGCTCGCATTGCGCGGATTTCGCTGCCCGCTCTTCGGATGAGCTGAAGACCATGGTCGATACCGGCAAGCTGAGCTTCGAATTCCGGCCCTTTGTCCGCGATCCGCTCGACATGACGGTCGCGCTGCTCGCGGGGTGCAACGGCCCGGAACCCTATTTCCCGCTTTCACACCAGCTTTTCGCCAATCAGCCCGCCCTGTTCGAAAAGGCGCAGGCGGCGGGCGAAAAAGCCTATGGCGATGCGATGAACCAGCCGCCGGCAACGCGCTTCGTCGCGCTGGCGCAGCTGCTCGGCCTCATCGACTTTGTGAAGCAGCGCGGCGTTTCGGAGGACAAGGCGAAACAATGCCTCTCTGACACGAAACAGGCCGAGGCGCTGGCCGCCCATGTGCAGGAAGCCAACAACAGCTATAATATCACCGGCACGCCGACCCTGCTGCTTAACGGAGCGGTGGTGAAAGACGTGGCGACCTGGGACCTGATGCGGGAAAAGCTGAAGGAGGCGGGTCTCTGATCGCGCGCCGCGCATCACCCTTCCCCTCCCCCACGGCGGACCGGAGCTGACCGCCGATGGAAATTCGCCGCCTCAAGCTCTCCGGCTTCAAAAGCTTCGTCGATGCGACCGAATTGCGCATCGAACCGGGGCTGACCGGCATTGTCGGCCCCAATGGCTGCGGCAAGTCCAACCTGCTGGAGGCGATCCGCTGGGTCATGGGCGAAGCGAGCGCGCGGTCGATGCGCGGCGGCGGCATGGAAGACGTGATCTTCGCGGGCACCGCCACCCGGCCCCGCCGCGATTTTGCCGAGGTGATGCTGCATGCCGGGGTCACTTCGGGCGAGACGACGCCCGCCATCGATACTGGGCCCGACGGTGAACTGGAGATCGTCCGCCGGATTGAGCGCGGCGCGGGCAGCGCCTATCGCGCCAATGGTCGCGACGTGCGGGCCAAGGATGTAGCGCTGGTCTTTGCCGACGCGGCGACCGGCGCACATAGTCCCGCCCTTGTTTCGCAGGGCAAGATTGCCGCGGTGATCGCCGCCCGCCCGCAGGAGCGCCGGGCGATGCTGGAGGAAGCCGCCGGGATTGCGGGCCTGCATGTACGCCGCAAAGATGCCGAGCAGAAACTGCGCGCCGCCGAAGCCAATCTTGCCCGGCTCGACGAGATACTGGCCGATATGGACGTGCGCGCCAATGCGCTGCGACGGCAGGCTAAGGCCGCGGAACGCTATACCCGGCTGAGCGAAGCGATCCGCATTGCCGAGGGCCGCGCGCTCTTCGCCCGCTGGCGCGAGGCCGATGCCGCCGCCACCGCCGCGCAGGCAGAATCAAAGGCACGAGAGGAAGCGGTCATCGCCGCGCAAGAGGCCCAGAATGCCGCCGCCGCCCATGTCCATGCCGCGACCCAGACGCTCGCCATCACCCGCGCCAAGGCGCAGACCGCGCGCGACGCGGCGACCGAAGCGGGACATAAGCTGACCGCGCTGAAAACACGCCATGAGGACGCTGTGCGCCGCCTTGCCGACCTTGATGCGCAGGCGCGGCGCCTGATCGAAGATCGCGAGCGTGAGGATGCACTGGCCCGCGATGCCGCCGAGGCCAGCGCCCGGCTGACTGAAGAGGTGGCAACGCTCAAAGCACGGATCAGCGAGGCCGAGGCCCATGCCCCCGTCCTGTCGGCCCGCATCGCGCAAGCGCAGGAACAGGCACGCGAGGCCGAGCTGGAGCTGGCGAAAGCGATGACGCAACAGGCGGGCGAACAGGCCGAACTGAGGGTCGCGCAGGCCGCCCTGTCGGCGGCGAACGACCGGCTGGAGCGCGCCCGGCGCGATACGGCGCGACTGGAAGCGGACCTCGCCGCTCTGCCGCAAGCCGCGCCGCTGGAAACGCAGCGGGACGAAGCCGCCGCCGCCGCGCAGGAGGCCCAGACCCGACAGGACCGGGCCGAAGCACAGCTCGCCGAGGCAGAAAGCAACCGCACCGCCGCGACACAGGACCGCTCCGCCGCCGAATCCGCATTATCCGCCGCGAAGGCCGCCCTGTCCGCGCTCGACAGCGAGGCGCAGGCGCTGCGACGCGCGCTGGCGCAGAGCACCGCCTCCGGCAAGGACCGGCTGATCGATCATATGCGCGCCGCGCCCGGTTATGAGCATGCGCTTGCCGCCGCGCTGGGCGACGATCTGGAGATAGGCTTGCAAGAGGCGTCCGCCCGCCATTGGGCCGGAGCCGAACCATCGCCGGGCGATCCGTCTCTGCCGCAAGGATGCGAACCGCTCTCCACCCATATAACCGCTCCGCCCGCCCTCGCCCGGCGCTTCGCCCAGATCGCCATTGCCGACAGCGACGCCGGACAGGCGCTGGCCGTCGGGCAATGCCTGGTTACGCGTGACGGATATATGCGCCGCTGGGACGGGCTGATCGCGCGCGGCGGGGAGGAAGCCGCCGGAGCCGCCACCGCTCAACGCCTGATCCGCGCCAACCGGCTGGAGACGATCGACGCGCAATTACCGGAGGCTCGCACGGCTGTCGAGCAGGCCGAAACCGCGCTCGCCGCCGCCAACGCCGCCGCCATCGCCGCGACGCAGGCCATCACCCGGTTGCGCGCCGAGATATCCACCGCCGAACGCGATGCCGCCGCCCGCCGCCGCGACGATGCGGTCGCCCAGATCGAACGGCTGACGGCGCGACGCGACGATGTTACCGCCCGTGCCGGGGAGAGCCGGGCCGACCTGACCGCCGCACAGGCCGGGCATGACGCGGCACAGGCCGCACTGGCCGCAATGCCCGACGGATCGGCAACGCGCGACCTCGTCGCCAGCCTGTCCCGCCAGAGCGAAGCCGCCCATGGACAGGTCAGCCAGCTCCGCGCCGATGCGGCCCTTGCCGAACGCGCGCTGGAGGCGGATCGCAGCCGCCTCGGCAATGCGGAGGGAGACATCCGGCGCTGGCGCGCCCGTTCCGGCGAAGCAGGCAAGAGGCTGGCCGACATGGCCGCGCGCGAGGCTGCCATCGCCGAGGAACAGGTGGCCATGGCCGGCAAGCCCGATGCCCTCGCCGCCGAAACGGACGCGCTTGCCGCCGATGCGGAGGCCTTGTCTCTCCACGCCGAGGAGACCCGAAAGGCCGAAGCTGGCGCAGAGGCGGCGCTCCGGACGGCGGAAGACGCGCATCGTCAGGCGGGCGAAGCCCTGTCACTTGCCCGTGAAGCCCGCGCCGGGGCCATTGCCCGTGCCGAGGCCGCTATCCTCCATCGCACCGAAACCAACCGGCTGTGCGGCGAACGCTTCGAATGCCCGCCGCCGGTCCTGCCGGAAAAGCTCGGCTTTACCGGCGCCGACATCGGCAAGGCGCAAGGGGAGCAGGCGGAGATGGAACGGCTTTCCGCCGAGCGCGAACGCATCGGCCCGGTCAACCTGATCGCCGCGCAGGAACTGGCCGAACTGGAACAGCAACAGGAAACGAGCCGCACCGAAAGCGCCGAAATTGCGCAGGCGATCCACCAGTTGCGCGGCTCCATCGGCAGCCTGAACCGGGAAGGCCGCACCCGGTTGCTCGCCGCGTTCGAGGCGGTGAACGAGCATTTTCAGCGCCTTTTCACCGCGCTGTTCAATGGCGGGCAGGCCCGGCTGGAGCTGGTCGAGAGCGACGATCCGCTGGAGGCGGGGCTGGAAATATTGGCGCAGCCTCCCGGTAAAAAGCTTTCAACCCTCACCCTGCTTTCGGGCGGCGAACAGGCGCTGACCGCCGTCGCACTGATCTTCGGCCTGTTCCTCACCAATCCCGCGCCGATCTGCGTGCTGGATGAGGTGGACGCACCGCTGGACGACGCCAATGTCGAACGCTTCTGCGATCTGCTCGACCAGATGGTACGGGATACGCGCACACGCTACCTGATCGTCACCCATAATGCGGTGACGATGAGCCGGATGCACCGGCTGTTCGGCGTGACCATGGTGGAACGGGGCGTCAGCCGCCTCGTTTCCGTCGACCTTGGCGGCGCGGAAGAACTTTTGGCGGCGGAATAGGTCGGACCAGAACGGGTCGACATCCAAACGACGGCAAGCCGGAAATGCGGCTCTTGCGCGCCCCTCGAAACGAGCCAGACGTCTCGTTCCACCCGGACCGGCTCAAGTTAGGGTAGCGCCGGAAGTGCGCAAAAAGTCATTTGCAAGCTGTCAGGGCTGGGGCCAAAGGCAACCACCAGACGATGTCGATCGGTCCCGGAGAAAGAGGGAGAGAAAGAGCAAGATCGCCCTTCCCTCCCGCACGATCGGATAACCGGCCGGATTGCCAATAGCGGGCCCGACAGATCAGGCCTGTTTGCCGCTTTCCCCGGCAGGCGACATATCCCCCGGTGCGGGCGAGGCGGGGATGGCGGCGGGAGCCAGCGCGCCGTCCCCCTCGGCAATTTCCGTCGCCCCGTCCTTGCGATGCTCCTGCGCGGCGGCCTTGATGCGCTCGGCCGCCTGTTGCGCGCCGGACGCAGCCTTGTTCGCCATGCGGCCCATCGTATCGCGCAACAGCCTGCCGTCATCGGTGGTGAACGCCATACGCTGTTCCGCGCCCTCGTCATCGACCGAGAAATAGGGTGCCTCGGAAAAGCCGATCGAATCCGCATAGAAGAGGTGAGGCAGGCTGCCGCGCGTCGAATTATAGCTCTGCGCCGCCTCATTATAGGCTTCGCGCCGTTCGAGAATCACATTTTCGATCTCGTCGAGCTGATGCATCAACTGCTGATAGGCAGCATTGGCCTTCAATTCCGGAAAGCGGTTGGCCAGCATCTGCACATTGCCAATCACGCGGGAGGCATCGGCCGAGGCGGTGGCGGCCTGCGCCATGGAGGTTTCGCCTTCGATCACCGTGAAATGGGTCAGCTTTTCATGATCGCCATAGCTGGCGGCGATGTCGGCGAGACGCTGCGCAATATCATAACGCTTCTTCACCGAGGCGGCGACATTGGCCTGCCTGCGCTTCACATTTTCCGCGAGCGCGCGCAGCTTGTTGTATGACAGGAACAGCCACACAGCGATAATGAAAAGCAGGAAAATCAGCCAGCCCATTTGGTCCTCCCGGTTTGCCGATGGCGCATGGTTATACGGAGTTGGCGACGAATG
Source organism: Sphingomonadales bacterium (assembly GCA_006226685.1). GTDB lineage: Bacteria > Pseudomonadota > Alphaproteobacteria > Sphingomonadales > Sphingomonadaceae > Sphingobium. The sequence continues at coordinate 22,015 of SBGG01000057.1, read as the reverse complement.
ACCAGAACCATCGGCCCGCCACCGATAGTCAGCTCGCCCCCACCACGACGCAGGCGGCGAACATCAGCACCCCCGCAAAACGGTTCGACCGGAACTTGATGAGCGGGTCCATGCCGTCCGCTTCCTTCAGCGTCGCGACCTGCCACAGCAGATGTGCCGCCACCGGCAGCAACGCCACAAGCGCCAGCGGCGCGGGCCGCGCCAGCCAGATCGCCCCGGCCCATAGCGCCAGCGCCACAACATAAAATCCCGTCACACCCGCACGGACATGGGCGCCCATGGCCCGCGCGCTCGACTTGATGCCGACCAGCGCATCATCCTCCCGGTCCTGCACCGCATAGATGCTGTCATAGCCGATCACCCAGCAGATCGCCCCGGCATAAAGCAGCACGCCCGGCAGGCTCAGCGCCCCGGTCATCTCAACCCAGCCGACCAACGCGGCCCAGCTGAACACGAGGCCGAGCCAGACCTGCGGCCACCAGGTGATCCGCTTCATGAACGGATAGGCCGCAACCAGCGCAAGGCTCGCCAGCGCGACAAGCTGCGCCTGCCAGCGCAACTGCACCAGCACGACGAGGCCGACGAGGCACAGCGCCAGCACCCAGAAAGCGGCCAGCTTCATCGACACCGCGCCGCTCGCCAGCGGGCGGCTGGCCGTGCGCGCGACCTTGCGGTCAAGATCGCGGTCGACCATGTCGTTCCAGACACAGCCCGCGCCGCGCATCGCTATGCTGCCGATCAGGAACCAGAGAAGCATCGGCCAATGGGCAAGGCCATTGCCGGACAACGCAATCGCCCATGCCCCCGGCCAAAACAGCAGTTGCCAGCCGATCGGCCGGTCGAACCGCGCCATCGAGGCAAGGTCACGGGCAGGCCCCGGCAAGCGGGCCATTAATCCGTGCGCCTGACTATCGGGAACGATCTGGGAAGGAGCCTTGGTCATGCCTCTTTCCCTAGAATATTTCAGTCCTGCGAGGAAACCCGTTTCGCATCGGAGACAATGGGAATGATCCGGCACCGATGCGCCGGATCATTCCCGTCCCGCTGACGCCGGGCTCCTCATCCTTCGGGCAAACGTCCCGGTTATGCGCACCTGCCTTCCGCCCGTTCCGGCGTGCTTCAGTGCTTCTTCGCCTTGATGAGCGTCATGCAGCGTTTCACCACCTCATCAGGGTCGAACGGCTTGGTAATATAATCGGTGGCGCCGGTCAGCAGGCCATCGACCACATCGGCGGCGCTGCGCCGTGCCGTCAGGAAAATTACCGGTATGCGCGCAATGGCATCGTCACCATGCATCATCCGCAACAGGATCGTGCCATCGAGGTCAGGCATCATCCGGTCGAGCAGGACCAGCGAATAGCTCTCCTTTTCCAGAAGATCCCATGCCTCCTGACATTCGCCGACCGCATCGACCCGGCACCCGGCGGCGGTGAGCTTATGCTCCAGCAGGTCGCGCACCGTTTCATCGTCATCGACCACCAATATGCGCGTACGATAGGTTTTCAGCAGGCCCGTGGCCTTGCTGACCAGCGTCGCCGGATCGAACGGTTTGATCATATAATCGGTCGCGCCACTGACCAGCGCCTGCATGATCGAGGTCAGCGAGTCATTGGCCGACATCATGATGATCGGCACATTGGCGGTGATCGGCATGTCGCGCAACTGCTGCAACAGGTCCATGCCCGACCGTTCGCCCGGCATTTCATCATCCAGCAGGATCAGGTGCGGCCGCGTTTCATAGGCAGCCAGCAAGCCGCTCGCCACATCCCCGCAAATGGTGATATTGGCAACCGGATCGAACAGCGAATGGACAAGATCGGTGATACCCTCGTCATCGTCGATCACCAGCAGGCCGGGCTTGCCGAGGTCGTGTTCCAGCACAACCGGAGCGGAAGCCGGAGCCATGACCGGCTGCGGCGCCATGTCCGCGCCGGAGATTTCCTTCCCGTTTTCGGCTGGCTCCGTCTTGATCGCGCGTTCCATCACATTCAGCAGATAGCGCACCCTGCGACCTATATCGACCGGGGCCGCCGTCCCTTCCCGCAACGCACATTCAAGCGAATAGCCCGCCTCACTAATCTCCGGGAAACCATATATCTTGCCGGTTCCGGCCAGTTTATGGGCAACGCCGCGAAGGCTCTTCGCGGTCGTTTCCGCCATCTCATCCTCCCCATCCGCAGGCGATAAACGCACTATGTCGCCATGCTGGACTGCGAGCTTCTCGATATATTTCCGACGCACGCTTTCCATCGCGGCGTTGAGGCCATTTTCCATCACGCCTGTTCCCTCTGCCATGTCCGCTTTTCCTGCCATATTCACCTCCCCTGTCATGCCCGGTCGATATGAAAGTCGGACCAGATAGTGCTGACCTGCTCGGACAGCCGGGCCGGATCGAACGGCTTTGCAATGACACCATTGGCCCCGCGCGCCTGATAATCCGCGATTTCCTCGGGCCGCACCCGCGCCGACATGAAGGCGATCGGCACCTCGTACAGCTTCACCTGCGCGCGCAGGCAATCAAGCGTGCGCAACCCATCCATTTCGGGCATCATCACATCGAGCAGGATGAAATCCGGCCTTTCGCACACGACCCGTTCCAGCGCTTCCCGCGGACTGTCGAAGCAGGTGACATCATAGCCGCCCATATGTTCGAGGCAGAGCTGAGCCACGCGCAATATATCGTCATCGTCGTCAATGCAGGTAATCCGGCGCAATTTCTTGCTCATATTTCGTTCCTCAACTGGCTCTGGTAGAAGAATAGGAAGAAAGACGACCGCGCCAAAATGCACCGTCTCCCCACGTTCCTCCGTTCCGTGGGCAAGAGAAGACGGGATCAACAGCGCGGAATGAGGCCGGTCACAAAGGTAAAGACCGGCTTTACCCTGATGCCCCGCCCAACGCCTCATCCGCTGCCCGTCGCGCCATGCGAAATGATGAAGACGCCCGCCTTTCTCCGCCCTCTTCGTTAACCATGAACCCGGTCGCGCCGTTCGACCGGAAAAATTTCTATAATGAGGGAAAGACAGGAAATGGTCTGGCCGGGCGCTTCCGGTTCGACCCTCCCCGGCAAGGAACAACAGGATGAATGACATGGAAACCTCGTCCGGTCACGCATGGCAGCCGGAGGAGGCATATGGCCCCAAACCGCCATCCTCCGCTCAGGGCGCGCCCGTGCCGGCCCTCAACGATCTGGACATGGCCCTGTTCGAGACAGTGCTCGACGGTCTGGTGCTGATTGACGGGCAGGGCATCATCCAATGCTTCAACCCCGCCGCCACCCGGATATTCGGTTATGCCGTCGAGGAGGTAACCGGGCGCAATGTCAAAATGCTGATGCCCGAACCCGACCGATCCGCCCATGACGGCTATATCGCCCGTTATGAGGCGACCGGAAAGAAGAAGATCATCGGCATCGGCCGCGAGATCAGTGGCCGTCGCAAGGACGGCAGCATCTTCCCGATGGAACTGGGCGTCAGCGAAATGCGCCATGGCGACGAGCGCATGTTCGTCGGCACCGTCCGCGACATCAGCGAGCGCAGGCAGCAAGAACGCCGCATCGCCCAATTTGTGGCGATGCTGCAAAAGAGCAATCAGGAACTGGACGAGTTCGCCTATATCGCCTCGCACGACCTGAAAGAACCGCTGCGTGGTTTGTGCAATAATGCGATCTTCCTGAAAGAGGATTTCGGCGACCGGCTTGACGAAAACGGCATCAGGCGGCTCGATCGCATCAGCTTCCTGTCCGACCGGATGGAGCGGCTGGTCAACGACCTGCTCTATTATTCCCGCCTCGGGCGACAGGCGATGGCGGTGCGGGAGACCGATCTCAACACCGTGATCGCCGAAATCGCGGAGATGATCGAAGCCACCCCGCATACCGGCACGGTGCGGATCGATGTGCCCGCCCCCCTGCCGGTGATCGTCTGCGACCGGCCCCGCATCACCGAACTGTTCCGTAACCTGATCGGCAATGCGATCAAATATAATGACAAGGCGGACAAGAGGATCGAGATCGGCTGGTCCCGGGACAGGGACGGTCCGCCCGTCTTCCATGTGCGTGACAACGGCATCGGCATAGAGCCTCGTTTTCATGAGGAAATATTTCGCATCTTCCGCCGCCTCAACAATGAGGATGACGCCGTGCGCGGCAGTGGCGTCGGCCTTACCTTCGTGCGCAGGATCATCGAACGCCATGGCGGTACGATCTGGCTGGAATCAGAGCCGGGATCGGGCACCACCTTCCATTTCATCCTGCAATCATCGGAGTGAACGATGCCTGACATGCCTTCCATCCTGCTCGTCGAGGACAATCCCGACGATTATGAAGCAACGCTGCGATCCCTGCGCGAAAATCATTTTCTAAACCCCGTTCATTGGGAAAAAAACGGAACCGAGGCATTGCTCTTTCTGGGGCATGGCCGGGAGCAGACCGGCAAGGAGTCGGACGACCTGCCCGGGCTGGTATTGCTGGACCTCAACATCCCCGGCATCGACGGGCGCGGCGTGTTGCAGGCGATCAAGGAGGATGCCCGGCTGCGCAGTATCCCGGTGGTGGTGCTGACCACCTCTTCGGACGAGCGCGACATACAGCGCTGCTATGACATGGGGGCCAGCACCTATATTCAGAAACCGGTCAGCTTCACCGGCCTTGCCCAGGCGATCCGTACGATGAAGGATTACTGGTTCGGCATCGCCATATTGCCGCGCCAGACGGCCTGAGGTCACGCGCCATGACCGATCCCTGCGCCATCCTGATCATCGACGACAATGCGGATGATCGCGAATATTATCGCCGCATATTGAACGCCACCAAAGACGGCAGCTATCGCGTAGCCGAAGCAGAGGACGGCGAAAGTGCGCTCGCCCTGCTGCGCACAGAGCGTTTCGACTGCATATTGCTCGATTATTCGCTACCCGGACGCAACGGACTGGACCTGCTGCGCCTGATCCGCGCGGATCATCCCCATCTCGCGATCATCATGCTGACGGGGCAGGGCGACATCGATATCGCGGTCCGTGCGATCAAGGAAAAGGCGAGCGATTATCTCGTCAAGTCGCCGGATCTCAGGGAGCGGCTGGACCCGGCCATCATGCTCGCGGTCGACAATGCCGCAACCGCGCGCAAGGCCGACCTGTCGCGACGCTATCTGCGCCAGATGCTGGAGCATATCCCCGACCCGATCTTCATGAAGGACGAACAACATCGCTGGATCGACGGCAACAGCGCCTTCTGGGCGTTGATGAAAGGGCTTCCCGCCACCTTCATCGGCAAGACGGACCATGATCTGTTCCCGGCGGCGCAGGCCGATCCGGTGCGCGCTTCGGAACAGAATGTCTTCGCATCCGGGCAGGTCCATGTCTGCGAGGAGGAATGCATCGACCTGGAAGGGAAAAAGCATCATCTCATCACCAAGAAAGGCCTGTTTCACGATCATGAGGACCGCACCCTGCTGGTCGGCGTGATGCACGACATCACGGTGCTGAAAACGCAGCAGGATGCGCTCGCCACCAGTGAGCGGACTTTCCGGCTGGCGATCGAAAATGCGTTCAACGGCATGGCGCTCGTCTCGCCCGAAGGCCGCTGGCTCAAGGTGAACAAGGCGCTGTGCCAGCTTCTGGGTTATCGCGAAATTGACCTGCTCGCCAATGACATCGCCTCGATCACCCATCCCGACGATCGGTTGCGGGAGGAGGAACTACTCGCGGACATATGGAATGACGAACAGGGCATGTGCCAGTTCGAAAAACGCTTCATCCATTTTCGTGGCCCGGTCATCACCGTCATGCAATCCATGTCGGTGATCCGCCATTCCGACGGCAGCCCCAACCATCTGGTGGTTCAGATGCTGGACGTCACCGAAGCTCGCAAGATCGACCGGATGAAGAGCGAATTCATTTCCACCGTCAGCCATGAACTGCGCACGCCGCTCACGTCAATCCGGGGGTCACTGGGCCTCATGGCGCAGCCCTTTGCCGCAGAACTGACCCCGGCCGGGCGCGAACTGATCGAGATTGCCGGAGAAAATTGCGAACGGCTGATCGCGATCATCAACGACATATTGGACATCGACAAGATCGCCTCGGGCAAGATGTGGTTCGACATGGAACTGCATGATGCGGCCAATCTGGTCGAACGGGCAGTGCGGACCAATGCCGCCTATGCGAGGAAATTTGGCATCGCGATACGCTGCGGCGACCTGCCCCAGGGCTGCTGGCTGTCTGTCGACGAAACCCGGTTCGGCCAGGTGATGGCCAACCTCATCTCCAACGCCGCCAAGTTCAGCGGCACCGCATCCTCGATCGATATCGCTATGGAACGGATCGGCGGCCATGTCCGTATCAGCGTGACCGACCATGGCGAAGGCATAGCCGAGGAATTTCGCGACCGCATATTCGGCAAGTTCGCTCAGGCCGATTCCTCGACCGCCCGGCGTAAGGAGGGTACCGGCCTCGGCCTCCACATCAGTCGCCAGCTGATCGAGAAAATGGGCGGTCAGATCGGCTTTGAAAGCGAAGTCGGCATCGGCACCACATTCTGGATCGACTTTCCGCAGGCCGAACCGGCAGTGCTTCCCGAGCCATTGTCAACTTCCAGAGCCTGAGACACGGATCGCCGCGCCGTCCGCCGCCCCGCCATCTGCCAGCCGATGAAACGCATCAGCAGCAGCCAGATCGCTCCGGCATCGCCTCCGCATCGCAGGCCATGGTCGGGTGTCGCCCTGTCCGGGTCATGACGAACAACCCGCAACCCGCAGTTATGCCGTTCAGGCTGCATTGCGCGCCTCCCCCAATAGCCGTGCATAATCGCCGAAAAGCGTATCGAAATGATCCTCCATATGGCGGACCGTGGCCGCCGCCGCCCGCGCGGCGGTGCGCTGGGCGATACGATCACCGGTCAGGAACCGCGCGATCGCGCGGTGGAGCGATGCCCGGTCGGCGGCACGCCAGGCATGGCCTGCACCGGGCAACAGCTGATCGGGCGCACCGCCGCTATCGGGCACGATCAGCGGCAGGCCGCTCGCCCGCGCCTCGACCGCGACCATGCCGAAGGTTTCCGCCTCGCACCCGTGCAGCAACGCATCCGCGCTTGCCAGCCAGCGGGCGAACAGGGCGCGATCACGGATCGGCGGCAGCAGGCGGATATGCGGATTGCCGCCAATGGCACGCTCAACCTCGGCCTGCGCCCGCCCTTCGCCGAGCAGCAGCAGGCCCACCGGACGGCGATAGCCCGCCCTCGTGACCGCCTCGATCAGCATCGGTAACCGTTTTTCCGGCGCCAGCCGCCCCGCCGCAACGAACAGCGTCGCCTCCTCGCCCAGATTGCACAAGCGCAACATCTGCGCGCGCAGTTCGTCCGATCGCAGGTCCGGCGAAAACACACCGCTCGCCACCCCCATCGGGTTGAGCACCACATGACGCAGCCCGCCCGCGCGCAGCCGTTCCGCCAGCCCCCGGTTGGCGACAACGATCTGCTCATAATGATTGTCGAGCCGCCGCAAATGGCGCCAGTACCAGCCGAAACCGGCATCGATCACCTCACGCGGCGCAATCGGCCCGAACCAGCGATAGGCATAGGCCGACAGCGGATCGGCGTGCATCACCATCACCCGCGGCACCGACGCCCGCCAGCGCGCAAGCATGGACGCGCTCTGCCAGGGCGAGGACATTTCGACAATGTCCGGCCGGATCCGGTCGAGCGCGCAATGCATGCCGTCTTCGTCGGTGAACATGTGATAGCGCGGATCGAGTGGAAAACGACGGCCCGGCACATAATGGATACGCGCCCGCTCCCCGACCCGTTCGATCCGTTCTTCGCCCGCCGGGGCGAGTATGATCATCTCATGCCCCGCCGCCTCTGCCGCGCGCAGCTTGCGATCGACATAAGTCTTCACGCCGCCGCCGGACGGGCTGTAGAAAGCGCAGACATCCACGATACGCATGGCCGGTCTCCTATCGTTTCTTCAACGGGCCAAAGGAAAACAGGCCCGTGCGATAGTTGAGGATGATGGTGCTGCCGGTCAGGCCGCCACCCGCATTCACACTGGCATCGCGCGCCTTCGGCTTGGACATGCCGAGTTTCGGGTTGCCGGTGAAACCGATCCCATCCTTTGACAGATCGAACTTCCGGTTGGCATTGCGATCATGCAGCAACGATACCGCATAGGATCCCGGCGCGGGCACCCGCACGCACAGCCGGACCGGTCCGGCGGCCGGAACCGGCATCACCACCCGGCGGAAGGTCTTTCCCGCCATGATGAGCTTGTTGTCATCCTCAAGAAAATCATGATCGTTGGCGGGGTAGACTTCCAGCTTCAGAACGCCCTGACGATCCTTCAGCCCGTCGGCGGTCACGATCAGCGCCGGGCCGGGTTCATTGACGCGGCATCGCCCCTCCGCCTGCCCCAGATCGGGCGTCGAGCGCAGTACCGGCGTTTCTGCGGCGGATTCCGCTCCCGCGCCCAGCACCGCGATCGCCACGGGGAAGAGAGCGCCTCTCATCATGCCGTCCTCATGCGGCGCAGCAGGTCGCTGCACCCGAAGACCACCCCGGACAGCAGGTGGAGCGCGAGGATCAGCCCGGCCATCAGCGCCATTAGCGAAGAAATGGCAACATGCGGACCGATCAGCAGCACCGCAAGGCCCGCGAACACCACATCCTTATTCGGCAGCAGCGGCAGGCGCGACAAGAGCTGGCGCAGCGTGACCAGCAAGAACCACCAGCTCACCGGAACATCCGGCAGCACCAGATGCCAGAGCAGCGCGCTGAGCCCGAGCCCGCCGATGATGCGCGCAAAATGCACCCGCAGAACAAAGCGCCGTTCGCTCGCGGGCAGGCTGAACAGCCGCTTGCGGAACAACAGAGCCAGCGCGGAGGTGCCGCCGACGATCACAATCGACCAGATCATCAGCCGCATGTCCATCACGCCGTCATGCTGCATCAGCAGCGGCAGCGCGGGTACGATCAGGAACAGCGTGACGATATTGCCCGCCAGCGCGGACAGGATCGCCACATCCTTGATCGCACCGAAGGGGGCATTGGTCACCGACCCGTGCTGACGCGCCCAGCTGTAGAAATACACCTCGCCCAGATAGCCGAGCAGCAGTTCGTTACTGACCCGCTTGCGCATAAGCGCCGCGATCCCCTCGACCGGCAGCGCCCAAAGCCGCCTGAAGATGGCGAATTCGCTGAGCGGGGTGAGCATGTAGGAAAAGAGGAACAGGGCCCAGAAAAGCGGGCTGGACGGCAGCATTGCCAGCACCGGCTCGGTATCGAAATGACCGATCGCGATCAACGTCGCCGCGAGAATCGCCAGCGACACCAGCGGCCCGAACCAGAAGGTCCAGTTGTGCCAGGCGCTACGCAGCGCCTGTTCGGCCGGGATCGCCTCGACAAGATCGGGCAGGGTCGGCAGAACCGGTTCCCGCGCAAGGGCAGTGGTTTCGCTTGTCACGATATTGCCTCCATCTTCCGGGGCGACAGGATGGCGGGAACAGGCAGCAAACCCTGCCCGACACCGACAGGATCGGAATGCAGCCGGGCGAACAGCCTGCGATAGAGCGGGGCGACCCGGTCAATCCGGTGCCGGTCGGCGACGGCGCGCGCGCGGGCGGGATCACGCTGCCCCAGCGGCGCGGCGCGAACGGCCCGGGCGAATGCCTGCTCATCTCCGGCGGGCACGACCGTGCCGAGCGCGCCATCTTCCAACAACCGGGGCATCGAGCAGCAGCAATCGGTGGCGATGACATGCAGCCCCGCCTCCAGCGCCTCGATCACCACCGAGGGCATGCCTTCATAATGGCTGGAGAGAAGCAACGCGTCATGCCCGGCGAGCGCCTGCCTCACATCGGGCAGATGCCCGGCAAAATTCACCCTGTCGGCGATACCAAGCCGTCGCGCCTGCCGCATCAGCCGCGTGCGCAACGGCCCGTCACCATAGAAGGTGAGGCTGTCCCCTTCCTTTCGCCCGAGAGCAAAGGCGCGCAGCATCATCGGCAGATTTTTCTGCGCCGTCAGCCTGCCCACCGCGCAGAAGGACCGGCCCTGCTTCTTCCCCTGCCCGCTCTCTGTCACCGGCACGGATGGCGCTTCGTCCAGCGAAGGATTGGCGATGATCTCTATCCGCCCCGACGGCACCGCCATTTCCCGTTCGATCTGATCCGCCAGCGGCCCGGTCATCGCGATGAAATGGTCGATATGCCGCCCCTGCACACGCAGCCACAGGCGGTACAGGGTCTGCCCCACCCACCCCATATCCGGGCGGACCAGATCATTGCTGATCTTAAGCACAACCGGCGGACACAGGCGGCCCAGCACCAGCTTCATCGCCACCGCGACCACCGCATAGCTGTTTCCTGCCGCGAACAGCAGATTCGGCCGATCCCGGCGAATTCGCCGGGCGAGCTGCACGATCATCCACATTGTCTCATAATGACGGATGGGCTGCCATGTCGCGGGCGCCCGCTCGATCATCACCCGCCCGTCGAACTGCGTCGCCATCGCGCCATCGCGCCGCCCCAGGAACAGCGGCGCGGCCGCCCCCGCCGCCTGCCAGCGCTCGACGAGGCGCAATGCGATCCGTTCGACCCCGCCGGGCTCGAAACTGTGCAGGAAGGTCAGCACGACCGGCCCGTTTTCTTCCCGCGCGCCCGCGATGCGGGTCCGGTCGAGGACCGGCCCGTCATCAATGGAGGTCAGCATAACGCACCACCTCCCTGTCTTTCGCGAAATGGCGCAGCGTCCGTTCGATCGACCGCACCAGCGCGGGCACATGCACATCGCCGGGATGCAGCGCAATCCGCACCAGTTGCTGCCGCGCCAGCAGCACGGGCGCGATGCGCGCGAAGAGCAATGATGAGGCGATGCGCGCCCGCGACCGACTGGCCCAGCTGATGACCGGCCCGCGCCCCATCACCCGGCCGGTCACCGGGTTCCAGACACGCATATGGTCTTCGGCCATTTCGAAACCGCTGTCGGCAAGTGCCGCGCGCGCACCCTCGCCATAAAGCCAGGCCGGTGCGACGAAGCCGGTGACCGGCCTGCCCAGAAGCTGTTCCAGCAGCGTGCGCCCCATGTCCAGCCGCCGCTTCGCTTCCTCGCGCCCGAGGCCCAGAAATTCGCCCTCCCCGGCCGTCATCATGCGCGCGCGCCAGCGGTCGGCCGCGCCATCATGGCGGCTGTCGTCCCGATGCGACCAGCCGTGCAGGATCATTTCGACACCCTCATCGGCCCATCGGCGCAAATGCCGGGCAAAGGCACTGCCGGGCACCAACGGCGCTTCCCCCCAATGATCAGGGACGACCAGCATCGCGCAGGATCGCGCGCCGACAATGGGCGCAGCCAGATGCAACAGCCGATCCACCTCATCGACGAATTTGGGGCTGACATCGTGGATCGACAGGATCAGCCGTCGCCCGCAGGCGGACGCCCCGGCAGGGCAAGACGCGTGCCCCCTGCTACCGGGCATGCTGATCGAAACGGAGGGTTGCTGCGTGGTCATGACGGTTCAGCACGCGCCCTGCCACCACTGCGTTACAGTTGGATAGCAATCCGATGTCAGTTTGATGAAGAAGGAACGAAGAGACATGTCGTCAGGACAGACGGCACGGTCCGCGCCCCTCCCCAGTTCGCCCGCGAAAAAAATCGATCGCTATGGAAAGACGGAGACAATGCCGCCGCACGCATCATGTCATTGCGGTGGCGCGAAGATCAGGGATCGGGTGTCAGATCTCGGCCCATCGGGCTGCGTCCGTCTTACACCCGGCATGTACGGGTCCACCCCCACCGACCGGCGATACCATGAGCACGCATCGGCGTGCACCAACCCGGCGGACAGTCACGCACGCCGCCGGAAGGGAGCAGGATCACAAACCGGGCATCAGATATGCAGGGCGTGCCCCAGCGCCTTCAGGCCGCTTTCATGGGCTGCCTCACTCAGCGTCGGGTGCGCATGAATGATCGCGGCGACATCATCCAGCGTCGCCCCCATTTCGATGAGCACGGCGAATTCGCCCGACAGCTCCGAAATATGCTGCCCGACGGCCTGAATTCCAACGATGCGACCCGTGGTCTCTTCGGCAATGGTACGAACAAAACCTCCGTCATGACCGGCATCCATGGAGAGCGCCCGGCCATTGGCCTGAAACGGGAACTGGCCGACACTATGCCGCTCATCGGCGACATCGATTCCGACCGAGACGATTTCGGGTTCGGTAAAGCAGACGGCCGGGATCGCCACCGGATCGAACCGCCTGCTTTTGCCCGCGATGATCTCCGCGACCATCTCTCCCTGTGCGGAAGCCTTGTGCGCCAGCATGGGCTCCCCCACCAGATCGCCGATCGCCCAGACATTGGTGGTGGAAGTGGCGCAACGATCGTCGACCTTGACGAAACGCCCGTCCATCGCCAGCGCCATTTCCTCCAGCCCCCAGCCTTCGGTCAGCGGCGCCCGCCCCACCGTCACCAGCACCTTGTCGGCCGGCAGGACGATTTCATCGCCATCGACCGTGGCGATACGCAACCCGTCATCGACCATGCCCAGCGCCTTCGCGCCCAGATGGACATCGACTCCCGCTTTTTCGAGCCAGCGCGTGACCGGCGCGGTCAGCGTGCGGTCATAAAGCGGCAGGATATGCGGCTGCGCCTCCACGATACTGACTTTCGCGCCCATTTTCGCGAAGGCCGTGCCCAGTTCCAGCCCGATATAACCGGCACCGACCACGACCAGCCGATCCGGCACCGCGTCGAGCGACAGCGCCTCGGTCGAGGAAAGAACCCGATCGCCAAAGGGCAGGAAAGGCAGTTCCACCGGACGCGACCCGGTGGCGAGAATCACATGCTCGGCATGGACCGTCACGACGCCTTCCGCCGTCTCGACCAAACAGCTTTTCGCGTCCGAAAAACGCGCCCAGCCGTGCACTACCCGGACCTTCGCCTTGCGCAACAGGCCCGCGACGCCGCCGCTGAGCTGGTCGACGATACCGTCTTTCCAGCCGCGCGTTTCAGGGAAATCCAGCCGGGGCGCCGTGTCGAGATGAATGCCGAAGCGCCCCTTCTCCGTGGCGGCCTCGCGAACCTCGGCGAACAGGCTTGCCGCATGGATCAGCGCCTTGGACGGAATGCAGCCGCGAATGAGGCAGGTGCCGCCGAGCCGGTCCGCCTCCACCAGCACGGTATCGAGACCAAGCTGCCCCGCCCGGATCGCCGCGACATAGCCGCCCGGCCCACCGCCGACGACCAGCACCTTGGGAGTGAGCGTCCCGCTCATGCGACCTTCTCCATGAACAACAGGGCCGGATGCTCGAGCACCCGTTTCAGCGCCTGAACGAACAATGCGGCGTCATAGCCGTCGACAATGCGGTGATCGAAGGAGGAGGACAGGTTCATCACCTTACGCACCGAAAGGAAGCTGCCCTGCACCACCGGCTTTTCCATGATCTTATTGGGGCCGATGATCGCCACTTCGGGATGATTGATGACCGGCGTCGAAACAATGCCGCCCAGCGTCCCGAGCGAGGTGATGGTGATGGTGGAGCCGGAAAGCTCCTCCCGCGCCGCCGAACCACCCCGCGCGGCGGCGGCGACGCGCGCCAGTTCGCGGGCGCAGCCGTAAAGGTCGAGCGCCTCGGCATGGCGCACCACCGGCACCATCAGGCCGCCGGGCGTCTGGGTGGCGATGCCGACATGGACGCCCTCATAGCGATGCAGCACCCCGGCATCGTCATCATAGCGCGCGTTGATCTGCGGAAAGCCGGGCAATATCTGCACCAGCGCACGAATGAAGAAAGGCAGCAGGGTGAGCTTGGGCGCATCCTCCCGACGATGGGCGTTCAGGTCCTGCCGCAACGCCTCCAGTTCGGTGACGTCGATTTCCTCGACATAGGCGATATGCGGGATGCGCCGCTTGGCCTCCTGCATCTTTTCCGCGATTTTACGGCGCAGGCCCAGAATGCGTTCTTCCGTGACGCCTGTGCGTTCACGCGCAACGGATGCGGCTCCCCCTGATGCTCCGCCGGCGGCAACATAGGCATCAAGGTCGGCGGGCAATATGCGCCCGCCCGGCCCGGTGCCGGGAACGAATTGCAGCGGGATTCCCAGTTCATGCGCGCGGCGGCGCGTCGCGGGGGCCGCAAAGGGGGCTTCCCCAACCTTGCGCGCGCGCCCTGCCGATACGGAGGAAGATGCCGCCGGAACGGCAACGGCCGGTGCCGGTGCAGACGTAACGGCAGGTGACGGCTCGACCTTGGGAAGCGGTGGCGCGATGCTTTTCGCGGCTTTCTCCGGGGCCTCGGCTGGTTTCTCCGCCACGGCATCCGCCGCGACATTGCCCGCGCCCTCCACTTCCAGCTCCACCAGCACGGAACCGACGGGCATCATCGCGCCCACTTCGCCATGAACCGCCAGCACAACCCCATCGACGGGCGAGGTCATCTCCACTGTGGCCTTGTCGGTCATCACATCGACCAGATTCTGATCCTCGCTGATCCGTTCGCCCGGCTTCACATGCCAGACGATGATCTCTGCCTCGGCAACCCCTTCGCCCACATCGGGCAGGTGAAAATGGTAAAGCCCCATGATCAATTCTCCATGACACGGGCAAGCGCGGCTGCGATCCGGCCGGGCCCCGGAAAATAATCCCACTCAAAGGCATGAGGATAAGGCGTGTCCCATCCCGCGACCCGCTCGATCGGGCTTTTCAACGCCCAGAAACAGCGCTCCTGCACCAACGCGGACAATTCCCCGCCGAAACCGCCGAAGCGCGATGCCTCGTGAACGATGACACACCGCCCCGTCTTCGCAACCGACGCAGTGATCGTTTCGATATCAAGCGGAACGATGGACCGCAGATCGATCAGTTCGGCATCGATGCCGCTATCCTCAATCCCGGCGCGGGCGACATGCACCATCGTGCCATAAGCCAATATGGTCACGTCCGCGCCTTCCCGCACCACCGAGGCCTTGCCGAGCGGCACGGTATAATAGCCTTCGGGCACCTCGGCCAACGGATCACCGGCCCATGTCTTCAGCTTTTCGCCATGGCGCCCGTCAAAGGGACCATTGTAAAGCCGCTTGGGTTCCAGGAAGATAACAGGATCATTATCCTCGATCGAAGCGATCAGCAGGCCTTTGGCATCATGGGGATTGGACGGGATCACCGTTTTCAGCCCCGTGACATGGGCAAAAATCGCCTCCGGGCTCTGACTATGGGTCTGGCCGCCGAATATGCCGCCGCCATAGGGGGCTCGCACCGTGATCGGCGCATGGAATTCCCCGCCGGATCGATAGCGCAGCCGCGCCGCCTCGCTCACCAACTGATCGAAGGCCGGCAGGATATAATCGACGAACTGGATTTCGGCGATCGGCCTCAGGCCATAGGCGCCCATGCCGATGGCCGTCGCGATAATGCCGCCCTCGGCGATCGGGGTATCGAAACAGCGCTTAAGACCATGTTTTTTCTGCAGCCCGTCGGTCACGCGGAACACGCCACCGAAATAGCCGGCATCCTCGCCGAAGATCAGCGTATCGGGATCGCGCTCCAGCATCACGTCGAGTGCCGAATTGAGGGCCTGTATCATGTTCATCACGGTCATGGTCAGATCCCCAGTTCCCGCCGTTGTTCGATAAGGCGCCAATCCGGCGTTTCGAACACGTCCTCAAACATTTCGCGAACGGATGGCTTGGACTTACCGAGCGTTCCCACCGCCTCGGCCTCCTTCACGGCGGCGCGCACCTCGTTATCCAGGCCCTCGGCAAGGGCGGCATGGCGTTCCTCATCCCATTCGCCGATCGCGATCAAATGCTGCTTCAGCCGGTCGATCGGATCGCCCAGCGGCCATGCCTCAGCCTCGTCTGAAGGGCGATATTTGGTCGGGTCGTCACTGGTCGAATGCCCCGCCGCGCGATAGGTGAACAATTCGATCAGGGTCGCGCCCCGGTTGGCCCGTGCACGTTCGGCGGCCCAGCGCGTCGCCGCCCAGATGGCGAGAAAATCATTGCCGTCGACCCGCAGGCCCGGCAGCCCATGACCGATCGCCTTGGCCGCGAAGGTCGTTTCATTACCGCCCGCAATGCCGGAAAAGCTGGAAATCGCCCACTGATTATTGGTGATGCACAATATGCAGGGGGCATGATAGACCCCGGCAAAGGTCAGCCCCTCGTGGAAATTTCCTTCCGCCGTCGACCCCTCACCAATATAGGCGAGCGCGATCTTGTCGTCATTGCGATAGGCAGACGCCATCGCCCAACCGACCGCATGGCCAAAACGGCTGCCGAGATTGCCCGACAGCGAATAAAAGCCGTAATCCCGCGCCGAATAGAGGATCGGCAACTGCCGCCCCTTTAGCGGGTCCTTCTCGTTGGAGAAAATCTGGTTGACGAGATCGATCAGCGGATAGCGACGCGCCATCAGCCAGGACAGCACGCGATAGGTCGGGAAGCACATATCCCCGGCAGAGAGCGCCATCGCCTGCGCCGCACCGATCGCTTCTTCGCCGAGCGATTTCATGTAGAAACTGGTCTTGCCCTGACGGTGCGCCCGGAACAGCCGATCATCGAACAGGCGGGTAAGAAGCATCGCACGCAACCCTTCGCGCAACAGGTCCGGCGCGATGTCGGGCGCCCAGGGGCCGACAGCCTGCCCCGCTTCATCCAGCACCCGCACCAGCCCGAAGGGCATGTCGCGCATCGCCGACTCTTCCTCCAGAACGTCCGGGCGGCGGGTTTCCCCTGCCACCGGCAGGGCCAGATGCTCAAAGGACGGGCGATCCCCCGGACGATGGCGGGGCTCGGGAATATATAATTCCAGACGCGGATCAGGCATGGCACACCCTCAAATTCAATGAGCCATAAGAATAATCCTCTTTCGCGAGAATTTCTTTGCCATTATCAACGTCCAGCAGCGATGTTTGAGATTTTTGTTCTCATTAAGAGAGAAATATAGGAATATATGTTTCATGGATGATTTTGACCGGAAAATCCTGCGCACGCTTCAAACCGAACCGGACATCACCATGGCGGGCCTTGCCGAGCGAGTCGGTCTGTCTCAGACGCCGTGCTGGCGGCGGGTAAAGGCGCTGGAGGAAAGCGGAATCATCGCGGGCCGCGCGGTATTGCTCGATCCCCGCAAGGTCGGTTTCCCGGTCACTGTCTTTGCCCATGTCCGGCTGAGCCGCCATGACGAAGACACGCTCATCGTGCTGGAAGAGGCCGTCCGGGACCATCCGCAAGTCGTCGAATGTTTCTCGATGAGCGGCGAGGCCGATTATCTGCTGCGCATCGTCGCCCATAATATCGAGGATTATGAGCACTTCCTGAAAAAGATACTGCTTCACCTGCCCGGCGTCGCGGCGGTCAATTCCAGCTTTGCACTGAAATGCGTGAAAATGACCACGGATCTGCCGGTCTGACACCCGGGCGCCGCATCACATATCGTCCCGTGCCTCAAGCGTTTCGATGAGGGTGCGCAGCGCAGCACCGGACAATAATGCGGACGCATCGCCATGCGGTGCGACCATGAGGCCGATCTCACGAACGAAGGGAAAGTCGAGCAGTTGCGGACGCACGACGCCCGCCATCCGGAATCCGTCCGGCATCACCGTTACGCCCAGCCCCGCCCGGACCAGTTGCAGCGCCCGGTCATCACTGGTGGTGCGCGCAGGGAAAAAGGGCCGGACGCCGCGCGCGGTAAAATAGCGGCTGGTTTCCGACAGCAATTCGCAATGCCGCCGGACGATCATCGGCTGATCGGCCAGATCGGCTCCGTCGATACAGGCTTCCTGCGCCAGCGGATGGTTCGCCGCCATCGCCAGCGCATAGCCTTCGCTGAACAACGCCTCTTGCCTGAGCCGACCATCATCCTTGCGCAATATCGTCAGCGCGACATCAATCCGGCCGCGCATCAATCGCTCGACAAGGTCCCGTTCCCGCCCCTCGACCAGTTCGACCCTCTGATCCGGCTCGGTGGCGCGCAGCCGGGCCACAAAATTCCCGATCCATTCCCCCGGAATCGTCGCAAGCACGCCCAGACGCAGCGTCGATATATGCCGATTGCCCTGAATATCCCGCTCGACGGCCAGAAACTCCGCCTCGATCCGGCGCGCATGACGGGCCAGCGCAACCCCGGCCTCGGTCAGTTCCACCCGCCGGTTGGTGCGGTGAAACAACTGGCTGCCGAGCGAGGCCTCCAGCTTGGCGATGCCGGCGGAAAGCGTCGGCTGAGACACGTTACAGTGCACCGCCGCCCGCGAAAAATTCCCCTGATCGATCACCGCCAGAAAATAGCGCAGAAGATATCGGTCTATCATAGACACCATCTATAATATCCGTCTTAATCTTTCAATTTTTCCTATGATGGCTCTGTCGGTACACTCTCCCCGAAAAACTATATGCTCCTGCAAGGAAGGATGACGCGGCCATGGATATGATGGATTTCGGGCTGGGCGAAACAGCGGACATGATTCGGGATACCACCTCCCGCTTCGCCATGGACAAGATTCAGCCGCTCGCGGCGAAGGTGGATGCGGAGGACTGGTTCCCGCGTGACGAGCTCTGGCCCGCCATGGGGGATCTCGGCCTTCACGGCATCACCGTGGAAGAGCAATGGGGCGGCCTTGGCCTCGGCTATCTGGAGCATGTCGTCGCCCAGGAGGAAATCGCCCGGGCATCGGCCTCGGTCGGTCTGTCCTATGGCGCGCATTCCAACCTGTGCGTCAACCAGATCCGCCGCTGGGGCAATGAAGCGCAGAAGCAGAAATATCTGCCGGGTCTGATTTCCGGCGCGCATGTGGGCAGCCTTGCCATGTCGGAGGCAGGAGCCGGATCGGACGTGGTGTCGATGAAGCTGCGCGCCGAAAAGAAAGGCGACCGCTACATCCTCAATGGCACAAAATTCTGGATCACCAATGCTCCCTATGCCGACACGCTGGTGGTCTATGCCAAGACCGAGCCGGAAGCCGGCGCGCGCGGCATCACCACCTTCCTGATCGAAAAAGGCATGAAGGGCTTTTCCATCGGGCAGAAGATCGAGAAAGTCGGCATGCGCGGGTCGCCAACCGCCGAATTGGTTTTCGACGATTGCGAAGTGCCGGAAGACAATATCATGGGGCCGCTGGGCGGCGGGGTCGGCGTGCTGATGTCGGGTCTCGACTATGAACGGACGGTGCTCGCCGGTATTCAGCTCGGTCTGATGCAGGCCTGTCTCGATACCGTTCTGCCCTATGTCCGCGACCGTAAACAGTTCGGCAAGCCGATCGGCGCGTTCCAGCTCATGCAGGCCAAGATCGCCGACATGTATGTCGCGCTCAACAGTGCGCGCGCCTATGTCTATGCGGTGGCGCGGGCCTGCGATGCGGGCCGGACCACCCGTTTCGATGCGGCGGGCGCGATCCTCCTCGCCAGCGAAAATGCGATGAAGGTCGCGCTGGAGGCCGTGCAGGCACTGGGCGGCGCGGGCTATACCAGGGACTGGCCGGTGGAACGCTATATGCGCGATGCCAAGCTGCTCGACATCGGCGCGGGGACCAATGAGATCCGCCGCATGCTGATTGGGCGGGAGCTGATCGGAGCATGAGCGCCCCCCTCCTTTCGACCCGTTACCGCGCCGACGATCCGGCAACGGAAGCCCGGACCGCGCATAACCGCGCGCTACGCGACGAGTTGCATGAGCGAGTGGCACAGGCCGCACTCGGCGGCAGCGAAAAGGCGCGCGAGCGGCATCTGTCCCGCGGCAAGCTGCTGCCCCGCGACCGGGTGGAGCGACTGCTCGACCCCGGATCCCCCTTCCTCGAAATCGGCCAGCTCGCCGCCTGCGACCTCTATGGCGGCGAAGTCCCCGGCGCGGGCCTTATCACCGGCATCGGCCGGGTGGCAGGGCGGACGGCGATGATCGTCTGCAACGATGCCACGGTCAAGGGTGGCACCTATTATCCGATGACGGTGAAGAAGCATCTGCGCGCGCAGGAAATCGCCGAAGCCAACCGCCTGCCCTGCCTCTATCTGGTCGACAGCGGCGGCGCCAACCTGCCGCATCAGGCCGAGGTTTTTCCCGATCGCGATCATTTCGGGCGCATCTTCTTCAATCAGGCACAGATGTCGGCAAAGGGCATCCCCCAGATCGCCTGCGTGATGGGAAGCTGCACGGCTGGCGGCGCCTATGTGCCCGCCATGTCCGACGAGACGGTGATCGTCCGCGATCAGGGTACGATCTTCCTCGCGGGGCCGCCACTGGTAAAGGCCGCGACCGGCGAGGAAATCAGCGCCGAGGATCTTGGCGGCGGCGACCTGCACGGGCGTAAATCCGGCGTTGTCGATCATGTCGCGGAAAATGACGACCATGCGCTCACCATCATGCGCGACATCATGGCGACCGTGCCGCAGGACCGAACGCCGGACGTGCCGCTGGCCGATCCGCGTCCGCCCCGGTTCGATCCGGAGGAGCTATATGGCCTGATCCCCGAGGACGTGCGCGCGCCCTATGATGTGCGCGAGATCATAGCCCGCATCGTCGACGACAGCGCCTTTCACGAATTCAAGGCGCTTTACGGCACGACCCTCGTCTGCGGCTTTGCCCATATCTGGGGCATGCCGGTGGCGATCCTCGCCAATAATGGCGTGCTATTCTCCGAAAGTGCGCAAAAAGGCGCGCATTTCATCGAACTGGCGTGTCAGCGCCGTATCCCGCTGCTGTTCCTCCAGAATATTTCCGGTTTCATGGTCGGCGGCAAATATGAAGCGGAAGGGATCGCCAAACATGGCGCGAAACTGGTGACCGCCGTCGCCACCGCCAGCGTGCCGAAGGTCACGGTGCTAATCGGCGGCAGCTTCGGCGCGGGCAATTACGGCATGTGCGGCCGGGCCTACAGCCCCCGCTTCCTTTTCACCTGGCCCAATAGCCGGATCAGCGTGATGGGCGGGGAACAGGCCGCCAGCGTCCTTGCCACCGTCCATCGCGAAGCAGACCGGTGGACGGCGGAAGAAGCCGAGGCATTCAAGGCGCCGATCCGCCGCAAATATGAAGAGGAAGGCAATCCCTGGCACGCCACCGCCCGGCTGTGGGACGACGGGGTGATCGACCCCGCTCAGACCCGCAATGTGCTCGGCCTTGCCTTTGCCGCCTGCCTCAACGCCCCCATTTCCGAACGCCCGCAGTTCGGCATTTTCAGGATGTAGGCCCGTGATCCAGTCTCTCCTCATCGCCAATCGCGGCGAAATCGCCTGCCGCATTCTCCGCACCGCCCGGTCGATGGGCATTCGCACCATCGCCGTCTATTCCGATGCCGACGCCCATGCCCCCCATGTCCGCATGGCCGACCAGTCCGTGCATATCGGTCCCTCGCCCGCACGGGAAAGCTATCTGATCGGCGAGACTATCATCGCCGCCGCCCGCCAGACCGGCGCGGAGGCGATCCATCCCGGCTATGGCTTCCTCTCCGAAAATGCCGATTTCGCGCAGGCGGTGAAGGATGCCGGACTGGTCTGGGTCGGCCCCGATCCCGCCAGCATCCGCGCCATGGGCCTGAAGGATGCGGCAAAAGAACGGATGATCGCCGCGAGCGTGCCGGTCACCCCCGGCTATCTGGGCGAGGACCAGAGCCCGGACCGCCTGCGGGCCGAGGCCGACGCGATCGGCTACCCTGTCCTCATCAAGGCCGTCGCGGGCGGCGGCGGCAAGGGAATGCGGCGGGTCGATGATGCCGCCGCCTTTGCCGACGCCCTGCTTTCCTGCCGACGCGAGGCCGCCTCCAGCTTTGGCGACGACCGGGTACTGATCGAAAAATATATTCTCTCGCCCCGCCATATCGAGGTGCAGATATTCGGCGACAGCCACGGCCATGTCGTCCACCTGTTCGAGCGCGATTGCTCGCTGCAACGCCGCCACCAGAAGGTGATCGAGGAAGCCCCCGCCCCCGGCATGGACGAGGCCACCCGCGCCGCCGTCTGCGAAGCGGCGGTGAAAGCGGCAAAGGCGGTCGATTATGTCGGCGCGGGCACGGTGGAGTTCATCGCCGACGCCAGCGAAGG